>CALXYZ010000113.1 GCA_944393075.1 uncultured Anaerobiospirillum sp.
TTAGTCACATCCTGCCTAAGTTCGACCTCTTCTGCGTAGAGCTCTCTCTTTTCAGTGGAGGCAGAAATTCCTACGTGCTGATAACCAAGATCAATACCAACAGTGATATCTTGCTTGGTTTCGCCAGTGGCGTACTTAAGCTGAAAGGCTCACCAATGACAACACAGCGCTTAAGCGCTCTACCTCACTATCTTTACTGCAATTTATTGCAATATTATTGCATTATCACTGCAAAAGATTTCATAGAAACATGGTGATTATTTTGCCCTAGTATCGTCAAAAAGCAAGTATTTAAGGGCGGCATTTACCAAAAGTGAGAGCAAAAGCATCTTTTTGTTCTGCAAAATTTTGCAAAAACAGTTAAGACGATGCAAAAATCACGTTTCACAGTTATTTCACAACTACCTCGCCCACGTCCTCGATCAAAGCCATCGTACTTAGCAGCAAGTGCATGAGCTTAGGCTTAGGATTGGTCTTGGTCTTGGCCTAGGCTTAGGCTATAACTGAAGCTGTAGCTAAGGCTGTGCGCTCAAGTAAAGAGTGGGAAGCTGTGAGCCTTACCGTTACCGTGTTGCAGACTTATCGTTTGGTTGATATGCCTACAAAAAGCAAAAGCCAAGGTCGAAAGGGGCCTTGGCTTTTCCCATGAAGTGGCTTGTTGCTTCTGTACGACAACACCTTTTACCATCCCACTACGCAGCGTGATGGTAAATGGCGTAGGCAGAAGCCTCAAAAGGCAACCAGTGCAACATAGCTCTTAGTTAGATAGCGCACTGACCGCCCAATAATCGATGATCTTATTGATGGTGAATCACGCGATTAGCAGTCTTCACTAAACGCGATAAGCGCGAGCGGTCTGCCATTGCAGTACTGTCAGAACGACCAACAAAGAAGTTGGACTGCTCTAAGTTCTGACGCACCACATCACACAGCCACTTGTCGTGGAAAGCAGGCAGCACTGTTGCGACCTCACGCACTACATCGTGCAGATATTTCTCATTTTCCTCGTTTGGCTTGGCTAAGTACTTACCAACCGCCACACCTACGCGGTGGATTTGATCCTTAGTGATACCACGGGTAGTGGTTGGCATACTAGAGAAGCGCACAGCATCAAACTTGATTTCAGGATCTGCTGTTGGAACTTGGCACTGACGAACTAAGATACCACAGTCAACTAAGTACTCTAAAGCGCCACGAGCGGAAAGACCACAGTGCTTAGAGTCAACTACCACCAAGTGCGAGCTAGTACCACCGCCGATTAAGCGCATACCACCTTCAACCAAACCACCCGCTAAAGCCGAGGCGTTTTCGATGACAGCGTGGCAGTAGTCCTTGTACTCCTGAGTCTGCATTTCTTGCAGGCGAACAGAGAGGGCGGCTAACTCAGAAGAACCTAAACCAGAGTGACCAAAGCTAGTGGACACACGATCGATAGCGCTAGCGTACTTGCTCTTAGACAGGATCACCGAGCAGCGTGGGCCTTGCAATGCACCTTGGGTAGTAAAGGTCACGATATCGGCATAAGGCATCGGGCTTGGCATCACCTTAGCGGTCATCAAACCTGCAACTTGTGAGATATCACACCACAAGATAGCGCCAACATCGGAAGCCATCTTAGCAAAGCGCTCGTAGTCGATTGGCTGTGGGTAGTTGATTGGCGAGAGGATGATTAAGCGTGGCTTATTATCTTTAACCTGCTTTTCGATGGCATCAAGATCTAAGTGTTGAGTCTTTGGGTCTACACCGAAATTGACGAAGCGATAAGCTAAAGACTCGCTGTTGCAGTGCTCCTTTTTGCGCAGATCGAGGGACATCACCACATCACCGCGCTGCATCAGAGCCTGTAACACCACACGCGAAGCGTCTTCGATAGTAACCGACTTAACATTAGCGTGCTCGCAGCCAAAAAGTTGGCAAATACGCTCAGAAGCCATCTGCTCTAAGCTCTTGCTAAAAGAAAAAGCAGTAGTGCGCTGGGCATTCACATACACATTACCCAGAGTGGCCGAGCACAAAGGAGTAATAGAGTTTTCGTCAGGGATAAAGGACAGCGAGTAGTATTGACGCTCAAGCTCTTTTTCAAAGTAATCGTAAAGCTCGATATCAAAACCGCGGATGATATTCAGCAGGTTCATAGACACAAAATCCAAAGCCACTTCGATTAATTACGGCTCAACCAGCAACGCTATCAAGTCAAGTTCGAGCCAAGTTCTAGCCATCGGGACAAAGGAATTCAAGCAGAATACGCAAACAAACAAGTTAATATGTAGCAAAAGCCCATGTCACTACCTGCCTAACAGTTCTACCTACTCTTCTTCTAAGCCCCAAGACCTTGTTTTCACTCAACCGGCTAGCCGAAGCTAGCCTAAAAGCCGACATCACAGCGTCACTGCGAGTATACAAGCCCACACTTGCACAAAATGCGCCTTACAAGGCTTGCTCTAGCCAAAAATTATAGCAAACAAAATCGCACAACAGCCCACCACAACGGGCGTTTGCACTCACGATGCGAACTTACGCACACTTTGATGTGGTTTCGGCCATCACCTCAATACGCGTTTCCAGAGCTGCCACGCGTACCTATGCGTACCTACGCGTACCTACGCGTACTTTCGCGTACTTTCGCGTACTTTCGACCAAACGTGGTCTCAGAGCTGTAACCAAGCTCTAAACTCTGAAGAACATGACATTAGCGACCACACGAAAACGGGGGCTTATGCCCCCGTCCTCTTTGCTTTTGTTTCTCATGGTGTTGCGTGATGCAACTCTTAAGCTTAAGCCTCTGGATAGAAAGGCCAAGCTAAAGGAATGATCACAGCACAGATTGCCAGTGAAATTAGCACCAATGGGACACCAACCTTGATGTAGTCGATGAACTTAAACTTACCAGGGCCCATAACCAAGGTGTTTGGAGGGGTAGCAACTGGAGTGGTGAAGGCGCACGATGCAGCGATAGCAATGGACATGATCACTGGGTATGGCGAGCAGCCCATCTTTTGAGCAATCGAAATACCGATTGGGCAGAGCAGTGCAGCTGCTGCAGTGTTAGACATGAACTGAGTCAGACCGCAAGATAAGCAGAAGAGCACGATCATGAAAATCATTGGGCTTGGCTTATCTCCCATGAGGCCAACCACAAAGTCAGCGATCATGGCACCTGCACCAGTCTTATCTAAGGCGTCTGCTAAAGGCAGCATACCGGCGAAGAGGAAGATGGTAACCCAGTCAATACCTTGGTAAGCCTTCTTCTCAGAGATACAGCCAAAGAGCACGCAAGCTAAAGCGCCAATCACAGCCACCATTTCCTGAGACAAACCAGGAATACCAACGCACAGGCCTAAGATGACGAATAAAAGGATGATCAAGCAGACCAAACGGGAACGAGGAGTACCAGAGGAAGCTACATTGCTCACAGCACCGACATCAGCGTAGTTATTAGGCAACAGCTTGCGGCCTAACACGACCATATAGATGACGGAGACAATGGAGATAGGGACACCGATGATGGCGAATTCAAAGAAGCCAAAAGGCTTGATCTTGGCAGCCTCTAAAGCACCAGCAGCAATGATATTTGGTGGGGTACCAACCATGGTGATAGTACCACCGGTGTTAGCAGCAACAGCCAAGCCCATCAACAGAACCGAGCAAGGAATCTTTGCGGCCACGCAGATACCGATGATCACAGGCATAAGGCAGGCGACAGTACCGGTATTAGAGGCAAAGGATGACATGGCAATGGTCAACAGCATCATCGAAATGAGCAGAGGGAGCTCACGTGTGCCGACTTTTTTGACCACAGAGTTACCTATTGTCTGCGCCAATCCTGACTCTAGCATCGCCGCGCCGACCACGAACATACCGGCGAACAGCACCACAGTAGAGTTGGAAAGACCGGAGAACACTTCTTGTGGTGTGAGCACACCTAAGAAGCCTAAAGCAACCGAAGCGCCGATAGCAGTAACAGCTAACGGGATCAGCTCGGTTATGAATAGGAAAGCCACCACCGCCAGAACGACGAGGGTGATAATAGCCTGAGAGTGATCCATGACATCCCCTTATGCAAAGAGTCAACTCAGTGCTTTATTCTCTGTTATATGCCATCCACTTAAGAGGAGTGCAAACAAGCTCCAAGCTCCAAGCATCTATCAGCACTAAGTTTAGCTACCTGCAAGCTCGCTCACGCTGCAAACGCTACAAACGCCACACCGCTTGCTGCGAACTCACACTCATGATGGCATGCAAGCTAAAACCCGCCTACCACAGATCATCTTAGTTGGCACAAAAGCCAAATATGGCAAGAAAGTTTTCAGAAATTGAGCCACATCTAACTTTTACCAAAATATCGATAGGACTTTGAGCGATAGCTCACGCTGTATGGCCATTAATGGCGCAACACGGCTAAACAAACCACCTTGGCACCTGTCGACACCAGCCTGCACCTGCTGGCACCTGCCGATTAATACCGGCTCACCAATCACCACCAATCACCACTAATCACCACTAATCACCACTAATCACCACCAATAACTACAATCCTCAGCAAGCCAGCTAAAATGGATGGGCCTTAATTAGGCACACTCTGTGCCACTTAAGCGCAGCTCAGAACAACGCAGCACTTGTGCTCAACATACCTGTACCGTAAAAAAGGAAAGTCCCATGACCGTAACTCCACTGCACGTTGGCATCTGTCTACTTGCCGCTCTCATCACCAGTATTGTGGTGCGCTTTATTGTGGGCGACGAGCGCCGCGAAATGTGGTTTGCACAAACCAAGAGTACCCTTATTAATCAGCGAGGCCGCTTAGGTCAGTACTTATCATTAGGCTACCCGAAGACCAAACAAGGCTTTGTGGTGTGGCTAGGACTCGTGGCACTAATTGTCGCTGAGATCTTTATCATCATTAACATCGAGCTGTAGCACACATGTTGCGCGTGCGACGAGCTGCAACGCGCACGTATCGCCCCACAAAGTGCACGCTACCTCAAAGGCTCAAAGCCTGTTGAGCTTTTGGCACTTACACTTGCTTACACTCGCCTACACTTGCTTACACTTGCCCCAGAAACCGCAAACACTGACATACAAGTGACCTTTGCAAGGCAAACAAAGCGCTTATATATCAGCTTTGTTTCTAGTTACCACAATGTAAAAATGCGGTTTTGCACACAGCTTTGGAAAAAAGCGAAATTAACGCTTTAGATTCGCGTCTCAATTGGTTAAACTTTAGCAGTTAGCTATGTGCAAGCGTTTACACAAAGAGTATATATCAGCCTAATGCTGTAACCTTAAGGTCTTTCTCTTAGCCATTCCCCGAACATTGCTTCTGCTTCTTTGGGCGCTATGTTTTTTCTTTTTTGTTTGCTATGCGCTTAGCTATGCTATTGCAATTCATATCACGCCAAGCCATATATGCCATACCCTCATGCCTTGCTTGGATGTATGCAATACAACTTCTCTGTGCAACTTGTGCCAACAGATCAAGTCAAGCATAAACCATAGGTCAGAGACGGCTCATGGCTGACAGCTAGCAAAAGGCAAAAGGAAGTGTAGGCACTCTTGTGGTTTTGGTTGTAGTTGTAGTTGTGGTTGTGGTTGTTTGCTGCGCTTGCAAATAAAACTTTTTCGTTGGTGTCATGCTCAATATCAAGATCTCTAATCGGAAGTCGTATGAAGATTATGTAGCTTTGTCTACGGCCTCCCCTTATATCCTGCCGCGCAAGCACATCTTAGGTGTTGGTACTACCGTTGTGCTCAGCGCTGCCTTGGTTCTTTCGATGCCATCTACTTGGAATCAACTTGAAGATGGCAGCAAGATGCTCACCGTCAACGAAAAAGCCTACCTAGAAGAAGATCAAAGCGCCGAGCTTGAGCGTGCCCAACAGCGTATCGAAGCAGGTCTTGATGACTCTCAAGAAAACTACGAAGACTACGATATTCCAAGTCTCTACTTCTCTGCCGAGCACTTAGCAGCTGCCACTTCAGGCGCTGGCTTTATGAACAATCTGCATACAGGTGAGCGCGTCTCAGCTTTAGAAGAGCAAAAAGATGAGGTCGCAACCCACGCTGCCACAGCCACCGCAGAAGAAACCGACGAGATCTTTAACCAAGGCGGCAATGTTGAGGGCAATGACCTTGGTAGCGGCGCTAGCGGCAATACCGCCCTTGCTAGCACCAGCACAGCTGCCACCCTAGAGGAAATTGCAGCAGCTGCGGCAAACGATCCAACCTTAACTCCAGCTATTGAGGCTGATGAGGCCGAAAAGCTTGCGGCTGCGGCTACGGCTACGACTGCAGCAGCTGAAAACGCCACCGCAGCAGAGATAGCTGAGTCAGCTGAGTCAGACGAGTCAACCGAGACTGTTGCGACTGCCGAGCAAACTACACTCTTAGCTGACGGCGAAGTTACTAAAGAAGCTGGTGATGCCGCCACTAAGGGAACTTTAGCCCAAGCTGAGCCTCCTCTGCCTCGCCCTGAAGGTACTTGGTATGTACACCATGTGCGCAGCGGCGATAACCTCTCAGCCATTTTTAGCAACCTGAACTTGCCTTATGCAACCTTAAACCGCATTACTAAGGTTGCTGGTGCTAACGACTTACGTCTGCGCGTCAAAGAGCCTATCTATTTCTTGATCGACAAAGAAAATGTGGTGATGGAAGTGGTCAAGGGTACCTCTAAGACCGAACAAGTTCGCTTTACCCGTATCAGTGCTAGCGATGACTTTAAGGTGGTCTATGAGGGCATTAACACCCACATGGAAGAAAAGGCCCTAGCTAAAGTTGATAGTGCTGACAATATGCCACTGGCAGTGGCTGCCAGAAAAGAACGTGAAGCTAAGGCTGCACAGTTAGCCGCCGAGCGTAAGGCTCAAGCTGAGCGTGATAAGCGTAATAACGTCAATCCAAATCGCCCACGCTTAGTTATCAACTCTATTGCTCGTGGTGAAAGCTTTGCTGAAGCAGCTCACCGCGCAGGACTCACTCCATCTGAGATCAAGACCATTGAAAAGATCTTTCATGGCAAGATTGCACTCAAGGAGTTCCGCCAAGGCGATCAATTCCGCGTGCTCTTTACTGACATTGGCACTTCGGCATTGATCTCGGCCGTGCAATTGCAAACGAGCAAGGGTAAGTTTGAGTCGTTTATGAATCCGTCTGATAGCAACTACTATGGTGAAAACGAGTACACCCCTACTGCTGGCGTGTTCCGTCGCTTCCCATTGGCAGGCGAGATTAAGATCAACTCCCAATTCAACCCACACCGCCGTCACCCTGTGACGCGCCGTATTAGTCCGCACAATGGTGTTGACTTTAAGGCCTCGATTGGTACTCCAGTCTATGCGCCAGCAGATGGTTTGGTTAGCTTCTCTGGCTATCAACGTGCTGCCGGTTACTATGTGATCGTGCGCCACATCAACAACTACTCTACGGTCTACATGCACCTCTCCAAATCTGAGGTCAAGGAAGGCCAAAAAGTCACCGTAGGTCAGTTGATTGCTCGCACGGGCAATACCGGCCGTACCACTGGTCCACATTTACACTACGAAGTGCGTATCAACGACCGCCCAGTCGACCCTCTGAAGATTGAGCTACCAAGCGCCAATCACCCAAATCTCGCCCGCGAACAGCGCGAAGCTTTTGCTAACAACGTCAAGCTCCTGCGCGCTGACCTCATCAACGATCGCTTGGCTGCTGTCAGCAAAAAGTAGCACCCAAGCTGAGCTCAAGCTGAGCGCAAGCGCAGCTGAGCGCAAGCGCAGCTGAGCGCAAGCGCAGCTCAGCTCAGCTCAGCTCAGTTCAGTTCAGTTCAATTCAATTCAGCCCAGCCCACCGCAGCCTGCTTCCCATCTTGGCTCTGGGCTGGCTGCGCTGCGGCTACCTTCCGAGCCGCCTACACGGCTCGGAAGGTATCAGTGCCCACCCTACTCTCTCCGCGTTTCGTCCTGACTTAACTTCACTCTCACGCTTTGCCTTAACCTTCTCAGTGCACTTCAGTGCAATAGCACTTTTGTGCACAAGCGCTTTTGGCCACAGATGTAAATATAGTGAACTTTTCACCCATCTTTTATGCACTTTTTAGCACTTGTTGAGGCATTGCACCGTGCAGTGCACGCACCAAAGATGCGATATAGATTGCCTATTCACAGTAAATTGATGCCAATTTGCGCTATTTGCGCACGCAAATCTACAAATTTTTGAGCAAGATCAAACTTTTACCTAGGCAAAAGCACTTTGGTCAATATGGTGTATTTTTTGGCCAAGAACATACAAAAAAATTTGCCCAACCGCGCTTACGATTGATAACGCTAAAGAGCAGTCGCCGATCAGCGAACAGCAGATCGGATATGCACCTCGTAAATCAAAGCAGGCACTACTTTATAGCGCTTGCTTTTTACGAATCCTTAGCACCAACAACCGAATTCTTAAGTTGTGTACTTGAGCGCGGCATAACGCAACGATGTAACGCAAAGAGTCCAGTCCCCTTAGCTTTACGTTTGTGTTTAGTGTTTGTGTTTAGTGTTTGTGTTTAACACGGCTCCAAGCTCAAATACGCAACGAACAAAACAAAACGATCTCAATCATAGGCGCTTTTGGGCGCTTAATGCACGCTGATGTTGGCACCTGCAAGGTGCACGGAGTTTTATCATGCAAAAGAAGTGGTGGCACGGCAAGATTGCTTATCAAATCTATCCAAAGTCCTTTAAGGACACCAATGGTGATGGCTTTGGTGATTTACCAGGCATCATCGAGAAGATCCCTTACCTGCATGATTTAGGTATCGACTTACTGTGGATCTCCCCTATCTACAAGTCCCCATTTGCAGATCAGGGCTATGACATCGCCGATTACCAAGACATCGACCCAATCTTCGGCTCGATGGAGGACTTCAAGAAGTTAAAGGCCACCGCTGATCAGTACGGCATCGGCATCATCATGGACTTGGTGGTCAACCACTGCTCTGATGAGCACGAGTGGTTCAAGAAGGCCTGCCAAGATCCAAACAGCACCGAAGGCAAGTACTTCATCATCCGTGAGGGCAAGAATGGCAAGGAGCCTAACAACCTGCGCGCCTGCTTCGGCGGCTCGGTGTGGGATAAGCTCCCAGGTCACGACAACCTCTACTACTGCCACTTCTTCCACAAGAAGCAGCCAGATCTCAACTGGTTCAACCCAGAGCTTCGTGAGCAGATCTACAAGATGATGAACTGGTGGTTAGTTGATATGGGCATCGCTGGTTTCCGCGTCGACGCTATCATGTGTATCGGTAAGGATCCATCCTTCCCTATGTACGAGCCAGATGATGTTGGTGACGGCATGTGCTCCTGCGGCGTGATGAATTCTCAAAACGTCGATGTCGCCTTAAACTTTTTACGTGAGATGAACTCCCGTACCTTCACTCCACACGACAAGTACTCTGTGGGCGAAGTCTTTGGTATCACCAAGGAGAACGTCAAGGACTTCATAGGTGACAACGGTGTGTTCAGCTCCATCTTCGACTTCTCTGCTCGTGAAGCCTTAACCAAGCACTACTGCTTCTATGGTTTTGAGAAGCTGTCAGTCAAGGAATACCGTGATGTTACTTTCGCAAACCAAGAGACTGCTAACACCACTGGTTTCTTAGCCCCAGTGATCGAGAACCACGACGAGCCACGCGGTGTTTCCACCTACCTGCCATTAATGTGGCAGAATCCACAAGGTGCTAAGGCTATCGCTACCGTGAACCTGACCTTAAAGGGCGTGCCATTCATTTTCCAAGGTCAAGAACTCGGTATGACCAACACCAAGTTCGACAACATCGATGAGTTAGATGATTGCCAGAGCAAGGATCAATACGCAATGTGCAAGCAGCATGGCTTAAGCGAGACTGTGACCATGGAGGTGTTAAATGCCCAAGCTCGTGATCACGGCCGTGTACCAATGCTGTGGGATGACAGCGAGTTCGCTGGCTTCTCCACTGTCCAGCCTTGGATGAAGCTTCACCAGGATCGCGCCACCATCAACGTTAAGGTCGAAGAGCAGGATCCAAACTCTGTTCTGAACTACTACAAGACCTTAATCAAGCTGCGTAAGGATCCTAAGTACATCAAGACCTTTACCTATGGCAACTTTGTGGCCTTAGACAACCCTAACGACCACACCTTAGCCTACTTACGTCAAGGTCACGAGCAGACCATCATGGTTGTTGCCAACTTTGGTGCCGACAAGGTTTCTTTCCCAGTCAATGACGAGTCGACCATTCTGCTCTCTTCTGGCTGCGCCAAGATCGAGGACAACCACGTCATCGTCGCTGAGGGTAGCTCCGCTATCGTGCTGCTCTAATGCTCTAAGAGCTGCACCGTGAGCGTGAGCACGCTCACTGTACCAGCGCCCGCGCCAGCTCCCGCAATAGCCCGCATGCCAGCATCCAGAATGCCAGCATGCGGGCGGGTACAGTGCGTGCGGGCGCAGTGCGGTGGCGCCAAGCAAAGTATCCTGCATCCACATGCTTATACGAAATAAGGCTGCCTGTGAGCTCCGAGCCCTGCTGTTTTAGCTCAGAAGGACGCGGAGAACCGAGCACCTCACAATCAATGCTGTTCTGCCGTGAGAGTAACCCTGTTGCAACCTCACACTTGCAGCACTAGGAAAAGAAGAAGCCCAACTCTCACTGCAGCAGCATGCAAGCCCAAAAAGCAGGCCTCGCGCCTGCTTTTTTATTGTAGGGCGTCCCGAGTAAGATGTGATAGTCGTCACAAAGTGTCATCATCTCGATGTGAACCAAGACTCCATCACTTTTTGCATCCCCTCCCGCTGCCGCTCATTCTCTATGAGGCGGTTGTAAGCCTGCTCTTCAAGATCAAAGCGCTCGTCCGACTCAAGCAATTGCGACAACGCAAATGCGGCAAACGACATGTTGCCCCCCCAGACGAGCCATGCTATAGGCAAACGTAGCTGGGCGATTCCGCTTGGTCGGATTGGTCACGAGGTTACCGCGCGTGAACTGAACGAGGGTTGACGCGATCATCTTCATGGCAACGATGGTATCGATGAAACTAAGCTCACGCGC
>CALXYZ010000114.1 GCA_944393075.1 uncultured Anaerobiospirillum sp.
ATGGCTAGCTCTTGTTCCTGCTTTAGTGCTCAACGGCCATCTTGATCAGTGGGTGCTGTCACGTAAGGTTAGCTTTGCGCGGCCTCCATTAAGACACAGCGCGGCAGCTCAGATGGAGGTTGCAAATCAAGGTGTAGAATCTTTGGAAGCAATTTGACCAACTGTGACAAGCGACCGTACAGTAGGGCATTGAGCCGCATTACAGTTCAACAAAGCTGAGCAATACTTTATCCAAACATGCGACCTTATCCCCACTCTAACGAGTGGGGTATTGGTCGCTATAAGTCAGATAAATAAAACAGCCCGACAAAAGTGGTCGGGCATATTTCACCGCCGTTGCGCAGCTGCAAACAACAAACGGTGGAGAGGCTGCTAATGTACAGGTGCGCAGAGCCTGCCAATATGCATGTCTGCCCCTGTACTGCAACTACAGCATCTACCAATACTAAAACTAAGACTAATCGAAGATCTCGTTGTCCTGAGCGTCGTACATCTCTAAAGCACGACCACCACCACGAGCCACACAGGTCAGTGGGTCATCAGCCACGATCACAGGGATACCAGTCTCTTCGCGCAGGAGCTTATCTAAGTTGTGGAGCAGAGCACCACCACCAGACAACATCATGCCACGCTCAGCAATATCAGCAGCTAACTCTGGAGGAGACTTCTCCAAAGCCACACGCACTGCCGAAACGATACCCTTAATAGGATCGGACAGAGCCTCTAAGATCTCGTTGGTGTTGAGAGTAAATGAACGAGGCACACCTTCGACCACGGAGCGACCACGCACTTCCTTCTCATGCATCTCTTGCTCAGCATAAGCAGAGCCAATTTCGATCTTGACTTGCTCAGCAGTAGCCTCACCAATCTCGTAACGCTTGGTGTTACGCACATAGTTGATAATGGCCTGATCGAAACGGTCACCACCAATACGCACTGAGCTAGAGTACACCACACCGTTTAACGAGATGATGGCCACTTCGGTAGTACCACCACCGATATCAACGATCATGGAGCCAGCAGCCTCAGACACAGGTAAACCAGCACCGATAGCAGCAGCCATAGGCTCGGTGATGAGGAACACCTCAGAGGCACCGGCACCTTCTACCGACTCACGGATAGCACGGCGTTCCACCTGAGTTGCACCACAAGGCACGCACACTAAGACGCGTGGAGATGGCTTAAATGGGAAGAAGTGAGAACCAGTTAAGACCTTATCGATGAAGTATTGCAGCATCTTCTCAGTGTATTGGAAGTCGGCAATCACACCATCCTTCATTGGACGGATAACTTCGATATTGTCAGGGTTCTTACCCAACATGACCTTAGCGGCCTTACCCACAGCATCAACTTTACGCTGGGCACCACCGTTCTTGTCGAGACGAACTGCAACCACAGAAGGCTCGTTTAGCACGATGCCCTTATTTTTGACGTAAACCAATGTGTTCGCTGTTCCCAAATCGATCGACAGATCATTGGAGAACATGGCGCGAAGTTTCTTAAACATTTGCGTAAACCTTGAGCCGGAAAGAACAAATAGACAGTCTCGGCAACCTAGCAACAAAAAACCACTAGCCACCACCAAATTGCACAGGATGGGATCTAGCAGTGCCCTTAGGCAGCTCCTCGAGACCTCCTTTTTTGTCGTGGTTTGCCACTGTCGCGACGCAAGCGCGACTTGCAGGCTCGTTGTGGTCTGACAAAAAACAAAAAAAATCTGCTCTCACCTAAGAGCTAGACAGCATCTTGGACAATCAGCAAAGCATATGCTGCGCCGCTCCGCACTTTACTGTCTGCACTGTATGCACTGAATGCACTAAATACATTGAATACAGTGCTTGCACTGTGACCGTATGCTCAAAATGAACCGCAAAAGAGCTGCATCTGGACACCAAATGGCACCATATCCTGTTCTCGGCCTCACGCTAAAGAACGTGGATTTTGATGATGCTCTTTCCCCTATGCCACGACCTACTACAGGGTGTGACCTATAAGGGTGTTAACGGGGGTTATGACACGGGGGTGTCACCCCCTTAAAAGCGGCTTATACTCTAGCCTTTTGCTACAGTTCGACCCTCCTTACCAACCTCCCACGACACCACCCTCTTTACACCCTTTACCCCACCCTATTCCCTTCTTTGGGGAACGTGTGGCTCAGTACAGGGGTGATGCACGGTAGATGCCTATTTAACGGAGGTAGCTCAATGAGGGTAAAGCAATGCTCTTAAGTTCACCTTTAAGGCACAAAAAACTCACATTTGTACGGCATTTCTACCGCAAATGCAGGTAAGCATGCGCCTACAAGTTTTTGCTAGCAAAGTATATCACAACACAAATTTATCACGAATGTGCGACGCCGGATAAAATCGGCTTTTTAGCGACCTTACCACCCAAGCATAAATATCCTGAGAATAGGCCTACAATGGCGAGTTGGGCCGCCTCACGCTAGTTATCAGGGGCTTAACAGGGAGTTCACATCATGCCCAACTTGACCCTCGTCTGACCACTTTCTTGGTGCGCAAAATTTTAAGCCCCACACTATCAAGCGCATATATTAAGACAATCAATATACAAAAAAGCCGATCACGCGGATCGGCCTTTTGTATACCATGTGTTGCCTCTTCGCAGGTGGAACGAGGCAAGCAATACGCTAGTACTCAGCACTAACAAGCGCTGATAGCGCTGATAGCGCTGACCAAGCAGATTTTAGAACGGCACATCGTCATCCATATCGTTAGCACGATTAGGAGCAGCTGCTGGTGCTGGTGCTGGAGCAGGGCTTGCAGCACCACCTTGGTAGGTGCTGTAACCACCAAACTGTTGTGGCTGCTGCGTTGGTGCTGGTGCAGGGGCGGCAGAGTGCGGTTGAGACTGAGGCTGATTGTAAGCAGAATAGCCACCAGCAAATGGAGGCTGTGACGAACGGGCTGGAGCAGAAGCAGTGGCGGCACCAGCTTGCTGTTGCTGTGGCTGATTCTGACTCAGCGAGGTGTAACCAGTCACATAGGATTGGTTTGGCTGTGGCTGACCAAAGTTACCACCATAGCGCTGACCACTATCTTGAGCCGAAGCACCGCCCATAGAGCCAGCAATGGCAGCAGCGTTAGCAGCGTTAGCAGCACCAAAATTAGTACCGCTATTAGCAACAGCATCATAACTATCACCACCAGCAGCATCACGGCGGCTGTCTAAAAGGATCATGTTGTCGACATTGATCTCAGTGGTGTAGCGCTTGATACCGTTCTTGTCGGTATAAGAACGGGTACGCAGACGACCCTCGGCATACACACGGCTGCCCTTGTGTACGTAGGACTCAACGATGTCGGCAATCTTGCCCCAGCAGGACAAACGGTGCCACTCAGGGATTTCCTCTGATTGACCAGTCTCAGCATTGCGCGAGAACTCATTAGTCACCAAGGTGAGATTAGCAACCTTATTTCCAGTGCTAGAAAAGGCACGAACCGTTGGCTCATCAGCGATATATCCAATCAACATTACTTTATTAAGGCTTCGAGGCATAATTCTTTCCTAAATTCGCCGCTTCTCTTGTTACCTCTACTACAGCCCTTGCTCTAGCAGAGTTAGGGGTATTAAGGAAAAGCCCCCGCGTAGCAAGAAAAGAAAATGAGGCCTCTAAACACACGGCGATAAAAAACGCGCCGAGCACTTTGCCCAAAGCGCGAGCCACATAAGAATAAGAAACTAGGATGAAAGCCATGCCTAGATCTGTCTCACTCTGTCTTACTCTGTCTCATGATCGTTTTATGCCGTCTGATCAGAGATGTTGTGCGCATCACCTTGATGCCTACCCCCTTGTGTCTAAGGGAAGAGCACCACGAGGAATCGCATATACATCTACTATTTTACCGTATTTTGCTACAAAATCCACCCCGATCACTGACAGCCTTTTTCACCATCGCTGCAATCAGGCCACCTTCCTTGCTTGTGGCTAGATTGCAGCGACGGCCACTGCTGTGGAGCTATGAGCACTCGTGCCCATAGCTTTGGCTTGGCTTGGTTGGCTACTTGCTCTGCTTGGCCTCAGGGTAGAAGTTAACAGTATCAGCGAATATCGACTTGTCGGAGTTGTAGAAGTTGATGAACTCGTCACTCAACTCGTGGCCTTACTCCTCGTTGTACTTGTAAGGCACGTAGCAATTGCTTGGGTGGAAGTTAGCCCAGATCAGGAAGTAAGGCATGTCATGCTTGATAGCGATCTCACGGCTGCCACTACAGGCACCAAGACTGGCATCAAGACTGGCGCTAAGCCTCATAAAAATCATGCTCAGGAAAAGATTTTTGTCAGGGGGCAATATGGCCTAGAATGAATGGCGCAAAAATGGGAAGCCCTCTTTGCCTTTTACTTTGTGCTTTGTACTTTGTAATTTGCTCTTTGGCTTGGGGCTGTTTGGAATCACGAGTTGCGTTAGGTAACAGCAGGCATGGATCAAATCGTTGTGCGCGGTGCGCGTACTCATAACTTAAAGAACATTACGGTGACAATCCCGCGCGATAAGCTCTGCGTCATAACAGGCTTATCGGGTTCAGGCAAGTCATCTCTCGCCTTTGATACCTTGTATGCTGAGGGTCAGCGCCGCTATGTGGAGTCCCTGTCCTCCTATGCCCGTCAGTTCTTGCAACTGATGGACAAGCCAGACGTCGACGCTATCGAAGGCCTCTCCCCTGCCATCTCTATTGAGCAGAAGTCGACCTCACATAACCCACGCTCGACTGTGGGCACCATCACCGAGATCCATGACTATCTGCGTCTGCTCTTTGCCCGCATTGGTGTTGCCAAGTGCCCAGAGCACGGCATTGTGCTTAAGGCCCAAACCGTATCGCAGATGGTTGATCAAACCCTCGCATACCCTGAGGGCACCAAACTGATGATCATGGCTCCGGTGGTTCGTGGTCGTAAGGGCGAATACAAGCAGTTGCTTGCCGAGCTGGCTCAGCAGGGCTTTATCCGTGCTCGTATTGACGGTGAAATCTGCGATTTGAGCGATCCTCCTGAGCTTAAGCTCCGTGTGAAGCACCATATCGAAGTTGTAGTCGATCGCGTTAAGGTTAAGCCTGAGATCAAACAGCGCTTAGCTGAGTCCTTTGAGACCGCCTTAAAGGTGGCCTCGGGCCTTGCCATGATCGTGCCTATGGATGAGCATACCAAAGAAGAGGAAATTACGGTCTCTTCGCTCTACTCCTGCCCTGAATGCGGCTACTCCATTCCAGAACTAGAGCCTCGTAACTTCTCTTTTAATAACCCACATGGTGCTTGCCCGCGCTGCGATGGCTTAGGCCGTCTTATGGTCTTTTCACCAGACAAGATCGTACCTGACCCAAACAAGTCTTTAGATGAGGGTGCCATTGAGCTGTGGGATAAGCGCTCGTGGAGCTATTACCGTCTGCTCGTACCTTTCTGCGACCAAAACGGTATCGATCTCTACACACCTTACAAAGACCTGCCTGATGAGCAAAAGCAGCTCATTATGTATGGCAACCTCGAGACTAAGAAAGAGACTGATCGCTCCTTTATGGGCGTGATCCACTACTTTGAGCGCCAAGCCAAAGAGAGTGATTCCGAGAGCTATCAGGAGATGTTGCAAAACCTCATGGAAACACAGCTGTGCCCAGAGTGCCAAGGCAAGCGCCTCAAGCACGAGTACTGCCACGTCTTTGTGGGTGGCAAATCGCTCCCTGATATCAGTGAGATGTCGATCAACGATGCCTATGATTTCTTTTGCAACTTAGAGTTAGGCACCCAAGATCAGCACATCGCTGAGCGTATCTTAAAAGAGGTACGCGAGCGCTTGATGTTCTTAAAGAACGTCGGCTTAGGCTATCTCAACCTCGCCCGTTCAGCTAACACTCTCTCAGGTGGTGAGTCACAGCGTATTCGCTTAGCAAGCCAGATTGGCGCCGGCTTGGTTGGTGTGATGTACATCTTAGATGAGCCATCGATCGGACTCCACCAACGCGATAATCAAAAGTTACTCGACGCCTTAGCTCACCTCCGTGACTTAGGTAACAGCGTCATTGTGGTAGAGCACGATGAGGACGCGATCCGTCAGGCAGACTACATCGTCGATATCGGCCCACGTGCTGGCGTGCATGGCGGTAATGTGGTGACCGCCGGTACCCCAGATGAAATCATGGCCTGCAAAGACAGCCTCACTGCCGACTACCTCGTAGGTCGCAAAAAGATTGAGGTACCAACAAAGCGCATGGCACCTAAAGGCTTCCTGACGCTCACTGGCTGCCACGGTAACAACCTCAAAAACATCAGCGCGAGCTTCCCTGTAGGCTGCTTTGTGGTAGTCACTGGTGTGTCGGGTTCTGGTAAATCGACCCTCGTCAATGACACCTTAGTGCCTATTGTTGCTAGCCACCTCAAGACTGGTGGTGACAGCATCATCAACAAGCTGCAAAAGAACTTTGAGTGCGAATCGATCACAGGCCTTGAGAACTTTGACAAGCTGATCTGTATCGACCAAAGCCCTATCGGCCGTACCCCTCGCTCAAACCCAGCCACCTATATTGATATGTTCACGGCTATCCGTGAGCTCTTTGCCTCCACCGAGGAATCACGTGCCCGTGGTTATACTGCTGGCCGCTTCTCCTTTAATGTCAAAGGTGGTCGCTGCGAGGCCTGCCAAGGCGACGGTACCATCAAGGTGGAGATGCACTTCTTACCTGATGTCTACGTGCAATGTGAACAATGCCATGGCCAGCGCTACAACCGTGAGACCTTGGACATCAAGTATAAGGGCAAGAATATCAGCGAAGTGCTCAACATGACGGTAGAAGAGGCTTACAGCTTCTTTGAGGCCATCCCTAAAGTCAGACGCAAGCTGCAGTCGCTGATGGATGTAGGACTGTCCTATATCACCTTAGGCCAATCGGCACTAACTTTCTCGGGCGGTGAAGCTCAGCGTATCAAGCTGGCCAAAGAGCTTTCAAAAGTGGCTACTCACAACACGCTCTATGTGTTAGATGAACCAACCACTGGCTTACACTTCCACGACGTCAAGCAGCTCTTAGACATGCTGCTGCGTTTGCGCGATGAGGGCAACACTGTCATCGTCATCGAACACAACCTCGATGTCATCAAGTGCGCAGACTACTTGATCGACTTAGGCCCAGAGGGCGGCAGTGGCGGCGGTGAGATCATCGCCACCGGCACCCCTGAGCAAGTAGCCATGACAGAGGGCTCGTTTACAGGCCAGTTCCTGCGTCCAATCTTGGAGCGTGCAGGCACTCTCAAGCAAAGCAATATCGCTAAAGCCCTCAAGGTTAGCCGCGCCAAGGCTACAGCTGAAGTAACGGCGCCCGCTCCTGAAACGGCTCCTGCACCAAACGCCAAGACCACAGCTACAGCCGCCAAGCGCCGCCGCACTAAGGCCCAAATGGCTGCTGAAGACGCCTTAGTGGAGTCGTTGGCTACGGCTGAGGATGCAGCAGATAGTACAGCTGCTACTACTGCGACTACTGCTACTACAAAGGGCAAGGCAGCAAAGGCTACAAAGGCCATCAAGAAAGCCTCGGCCACTACTAAGCGCTCAAGTAAAGCCACTACCAAGATTTAGTTACTCCGCAGGCCTAGCCTGCGGCCATATGAGGACTACAACTATGTCTAGCTACGAGCTCACCGAACAGGTTTTCAACGCCGTTCTGCAATTAGGCGAAGACTATCGCCAGTTCTTCTGCTTAAAGAACTGCGTAGAACACGATCTGGTCTTTATCCTCAAGGAGAAAGGCCCTGAGGGCATGCCACTGTTCCTCCAAGATGAGCCTGAAGAGGGTGATGATGAGAACACTGTGCACACCTTCTTACCAATCTGGTGTCATGAGTACTTTGTGCACTACTACATGAAGAACGCCAACATCAGCGCAGATGAGTACGAGATGGTACAGCTGGCTCTGCCACTGTTTAAGGGCAAGTGGTCCGGCATGTTAGAGCAAAACAACATTGCTTTAGCCATCATGCCACTCAACAGCGAAGAGGACTTCAACTTCATCAGCGCTGATATCTTCAGTAAAGAAGATCCAGCCAACTTCGCTGCTGCCCAAAGCGCAGCGGCCGCCCAAAACGACTTGGCTACTGCCAGCGAGGATGAGGATGCGGTGTTAGTGAAGGTCAACGCCAAGAAGACCAAGAAAAACCGCTAACAGCAGCACTACTGCTATTGCTACTACTACTACTGCTGCTGCTGTGCAGCGTTGCGCAGCACTTCCTCAAACCAAAAGAGCCGCGTGATGCGGCTCTTTTGGTTTATCGCGCAGCAAGATCCAGAGTCAGTATCAGCATCAGCTTCAGCATGTGGCCGTGGCTTGGGATGCAGCATCACATTTTGTCGGTGTAGGTGAGGTTGCGGGTTTCGCGGTACCACAGCTGCCACGAGTTCACGATGTTTTGCCACAGGATGTAGCAGCCAGGGGCAATTGATGCAGCTGGCGATAAGAACGAGTAGGCCGCCCAGATACCAAAGACCATGTTCTTTTGGCCAAAGCCTTGGCCAGCACTAATACGCTGCCCCTCTAAGTGACCAATGAGCTTGCCAATAGCAAACTGTGCAGCGGTAGCGACCAGACCTAAGATAGCAAGGACAATCAGCGTACTACCACTCTCGTTTGAGTTCATCATGTTAGAGCAGGCTGTGGCAGACACGGTGGTCAGGGTAAAAGCCCAGATGTAGTAGGAAAGGCCGGCTAAGCGGGTCACGATGAAGCGATTGACTGGCTTGACGCAGATCTTCAGGAACTGCGCTAAGAACAGCGGCAGCACAATCATTGGGAACACACGGGCCATGATCTCCATAAACTCGTGCCAAAAACCGATAGTGGCATCAGAGATCAGAGGGAAGATCGCAGGAATACCAATAGCCGCAGCGAGATTACTTAAGATGGTGTAAGTAGTAATCGACGATTCATCACCACCGAGCTTACCAGTGATCACAGAGGCTGCGGCAGCCGTTGGAGTAATGATGCAGGCGATCAGCCCCTCAACCTCTACATCAAGACCGCTCTCTGGATTCTTAATCAAGAAGTAGGCAAGGCCAAATGGTAAGAGCAGCTGCAAGACCACTAAGATCACATGCCAGCGACGTGGCTTCATGCGCTTCAGCTCCACCTTGGAGTAGGCCATAAAAAGCATGGTAAAGATCAATCCAGGCACTATAGCATCGATGAAGTGCTTGATTGGGTACTTGATTGGGTACAAGAACGGCACATAGTGGAACAGAAAGTAAGTGCTCACGCCAGTACTAATCGCAATGGCAAGGATATTGAGGCGGACAAAGCGCAACATGCGCTCCACCGCAGGACGGCGACGCCATGGCACAGCAGCCTCGGGGCTACCTACCGCAGCCTTCTTTCTGCTACTTTGTTGTTCTACCTCTTTGTTATCCTGCACAGCTTAACCTCGCAACACTTCACAAAAACGATATCCGCGTATGGCCACCGCAACCACGCACTGCAAGCGCATATTCTAGCGCCTATCATGATCTTTTGTGCCAATGCAAGCCGTGATTACCAGCCTGCGCACTTTTTGTACAATACAGCAGGTGATGTCAAAGCCATAATCCCACGCAGATCCAACATCGCAACCACGGTGCAACGCGATCCAATACAGAGCAAAGCCTAATTGTGTGCGCTTGCAGCCAGCACAAACACCTTGCGTTATATGTTGTTTTCAGTGGTTTTTTGTTGGTATTAACTTACAAGTATGCTATCTTGAGTAAACCCCGCGTGAAATAAGGCTTTTACAGCCATTTTTACTGTCTTTGCGGGTAAGAATGCGAAGACCCATTTTCCGTTTGGCCGCCAATTCGCCACTACAGCGCCGGTCTTGACTGTTGGTGAGAGCAGGTGTGATTTCATCATGTTAGGTATTGAGCGCAAACAGATCATCATCAACATCCTTAAGCAGAAGAATCGTGTCTACGTCTCTGAGCTAAGCCAGCTCTTACACGTGACCGATGAAACCATCCGTCGCGACCTCAAGGAGATTGAGAAACGTGGCATCGCTACACGCTCTCATGGTGGTGCTGTCTTAAATCAGCAAGGCGAGATCAAGCCTTTCATTGAGCAAGAGCTCACTAACCGCAGCTTAAAGGAGATCATCTCCTTGCAGTTAGGCAACCTCATTCACGACAAGATGGTGTTAATGGTAGATGCCTCTACCACGACCAAGCTCGCTTTAGAAAAACTCAATCCTCGCTTAAACCTCACTGTTATCACCAACTCCTACTCGCTCATTAACGACCTCTCGGATAATGACAACATCAAGTTCATTGCCACGGGTGGAGAGTGTTTTGGTCGTTACCGTGCTTATGTTGGATCAGATGCGATCAACACCATCCGCCACTACAACGCTGATGTCGCTCTCTTAAGCTGCCACTCCTTATCCTTAGATCGTGGCTACATGGAGTCCAATCAACTAGAGAGTGACGTGAAGTGCACGATGCGCGAGCACGCTACCAAGACCATCATGTTGGCCGACCACACCAAGTTCAATCACAAGTCTTTGGTGAACTCACTGCAGCTGACAGAGGTTGATACTTTGGTGACCGATCAGCAACCAGACAGTAACTGGGTGAAATACTTCAACACTAAGGGCCTCAACTTAATCTACCCAAAGCCAGAGGAGAGCAGCGCTGAGAGCTAACCTCCAAGATCCAAGATCTAAGATCTCAGCTCTAATTGCTCCCAAAGCTTGGTTCTGTTGCGCGCAAAAAAGCCCAAGAACAAACGTTATTGGGCTTTAGCTACAAACAAAAATGGCGACCTGTACGGTCGCGTGCCATCTGTGACTAAACAGCGAGCATAGAGCCACCCTCTTGGTTAGCGACATTCAGC
>CALXYZ010000115.1 GCA_944393075.1 uncultured Anaerobiospirillum sp.
ACACCTAAAAGAGGCTGCTTAAGCATGGCCTTACAGAGGTTAATGCCTTACGGTATAAGGGGCTAGAGGCTGATTTGCGCTGTACGCACAGCTCGCATTTTTTTCGGATTTATGATTAGATCACAAATGTAATCAGAGCATTGAGCCGCATTGCAGTCCAACAAAGCTGAGCAATACTTTATCCAAACATGCGACCTTATCCCCACTCTCACGAGTGGGGTATTGGTCGCTATAAGTCAGATAAAGCCACTGTTTTGGGCGCAAATCGCTACGGTAGTACGGTAAACAGAACTCTAGGTCTCGTTCCACACACTAAGCCCAAGAACCACCTCAGTGTGGTAAGTGCCACATCACCATGCACACCTCCCCATTAAGGACACGGTAGTAGTGGTAGTCGTTGCAAGTGAGCCGGTCTTTTTCTACCATGGTGGTCGCAAAATTGGCCTTTTTGTCTAGCAAAGCATGCACAACCATAGACTTAGACTCTACTGGCCTACGAGTCTAAGGATATACGGTGCAAGCTGTCCCGAGGAGAGAACATGCGCGAGATCAACCGCTTCAACACTGGCCACTACCAGAGTAGTCAGAGTAGTGAGACCCCCCCAAGCATGGTGGAGGAGGCTGTAGCCCAGTCCCCAGACATCTCCATTGCAGACATTGGTGTGCCTACCAGTGGTCATGGCCTTGGTGAGGTTGCTGTTGATGCTGGTACTGGTACTGGTGCTGGTGGATGTGCGGGTGGTGTTGCTGAATGCACTGACCATGACCATGCCCGTGACCAAGACCGTGACCGTGCTGCGCATGCCGCAGGTAGCGAGAAGATTAAGGCCCTGTACGGTAAGACGGCTCAAGATACCTTTGCTGCTCTCTTTGATGCCGATGGCAACTACCTCTACTCTGGTGTAAAGATCGAGGTGCCAAAGAGGCAAGCAGAAACTGTAGTGCAGCTGCTGCAAGAAAAAGCTCAGACCGGTTCTCTCATGGATAGCGCAGGCACTGCTATTAACAACCCTACTCAGCTTACTGACCTCATCCAAGAAGGCGCTGTGGACTACAAACAGGCTCTGCACATTGCTGAGGCTGGGAGTGTCAACTCTGTTTGCTTTGATAGCCATAAGGGCTCTGTTACCTGCTCTTGCATGTTCGGCATCAGCTTTGTCATGAGCTTAGCGCAAGCCATGTGGTCAGGCAAAGCTGTGGAGGTAGCCGTAAAGGATGCTCTGAAGCAGTCCTTTGCCGCAGGTTTAGGCTCGCTAGTGCTCTCAGTCACCTCTCAGCAGCTCATTCGTCCAACCTTAGGCCAAGTCAGTAAGGCGGCAGGTAGCTATGCCGCTCAGAGTCTCTACAAGAGTGCCCTAGGTAAGGAAGCTATCTCTAAGCTCACTACCTATGCCTTAGGCAAGAGCTTTTCTGGTGTGGGTTTAGGTGCGGGCGCTGTGGGGCATGCCTCTAAGTTTGTCCGTGGTAACGTCATTACCGGTATTGTGACAACCGCCGTCATGACTGCACCAGATGTGTACCGTGCTGCGATCTCGGGCAATGCCTCATGGAAACAGGTGGGTAAGAACCTCGCAGTGAATGCCGCCTCAGTTGCCGGTGGCACCGGTGGCTTGATGGCAGGTGCAGCAGCTGGTGCTGCTCTAGGCTCTGTCGTGCCTGGTGTGGGTACAGTTATCGGCACAGCTATTGGTGCGGTATTAGGCACCGTAACTGCCACTAACGCCGCCACCAAGGTGGCAAAAACTGTGGTCGACAAGTTTGCCCGTGATGATGCTGACGAGATGATGGATCTGTGCCAAGATGCCGCAGCCCACTTGGCCTCAGAGTACCTACTGACCGAGGATGAAACCAACTGCTTCATCATTAAGATCAAATACCTCGTCGACGTGCAGTTTCTCCGTGACATGTTTGGTCACAGCAAGGACGACACCGAGCGTACTGCTTGGGCTTATGAGAGATTTGAGCCTCTGATCAAAGATGTGGTCAGGGTACGCAAGCACATTACCCTACCATCAGACGAAGAGCTGGCTATCCTCACCTTACACGGCTTAGAGGCACTAGAAAAAGAAGATCAAGGAAAGCAGGGAAAGCAAGGACAGCAAGAAGTGCAAGGCGAGCCAAAAGTCGCTAACGACGAGCACAGCCACGACCTCAATAACCATGCTGCCAACGCCTAAGACTGCGTGCCCCTAAACAGCACAGCAACATGTAGCCGCTTGGGGCTGCGCTGAGCCGAGCTGATCCAAGCTACGCTTGGCTCGGCTCGGTCTTATCCCTTTACACCAAGGTGCCTGTATCTGCTCTGAGGTAAACAAATACAGGCACCTTTGCGAGTTTGTAGCAAGTTATCACTACAGCGCGGCCTTGGATTGAGATCTCAAACTGAAGACTACAAGCTCACGGCTAAACCTTGCTCCACAGCTTCTCTTGCAGCTCCTTGCACAGCTCAATGATTGGCTGTGGCTCAATACCGTGCTTGCAGGCTTGGTTGAGCAACAGCTGATGGTAGTACTCAGTGCTGTTAAGGAAGATGGAGTAGGCTCTGGAGATAAGATCTGCATGATCTGTAAGCCGACTGTCTGCGGTAAAGGTCGCTAACAGCTTCTTTGCATCTTGAACCAACAACGGTGAGCGCAGTGGCTGATCTAAGAGCACATGCTCGATGAGCTCGCAAGTCAGGTCTTGCCCCATGAAGCGCAGCAGTGGACGGAACTCATCCTCGTAGATGCCGAAGTACTGAGCGCACTCCTTTGCATCAGAAAAGTCGACGATATACTGATCCACTAGGTCTTGGATGGTGACATAGCACTCGCAGATGCACAGCACCACACAAGCGCACATAAACTCGTGCTCAAGCACACCAACCTGCAGAGTGTTAGGGGTATCGCACTCGTAACCACCTTGTTTGACCAAGGTGTAAAAGAGATTGCCCACGCTCTGCAACTCATGGGAGGTGATGGTTGGCAGATCCGATGGAGTAGCCTCCACGATGTACGGGTAATCCTCATAAGGCCCATAGACAATGGTGTCGTTAATGGCGACGTCAAATGGGCCATAAAGGCCAGCGATAGTGCTGAGATCAGACTTAACCTCCAGCTCCTGTTTGTAAGCACTATCGCCTAAGTGTCCTTGGGTGAACACCGTTGGGCCTAAAGTCCGCGGCAGAGGATCGTAGCTGCAAGTAGGCACAAAGCAAAAGAAGATCTTGCCGCCCTTCTTACCGACACAGGTAAAGAGCTGCTCCTTGTGCAGGCCTAAGCGCAGCTGCAAAGCGCTTATGAAGCGCGACATGAGCTCGGCATCGTGAAAATCACAGTCAAGAGCAATGGTGTTGGTGTCTGCAAGGCGCAGATTGAGCGCATTAGCCCGACAACAGCATAAGTCCTGCTGTGCCCACTGATGCAGCTGCTCACGAGCAGGTACTTTCCACGGGTGAAGCTTGGAGGCCTTAAAGACCGAGCCAATCACCGTCCAGCCACGATGATACATGGCATTCTCAACCGCCTGTAAGGAGGAGCACATGCCACGTGCATCGACTTGGGCCCCATTAGGAGCCCGTAAACAACTCAGGTAATGCATAAGCCCTCCACTTTAAGACTGCACGAAACAGAAGCGTGAGCCCTTAGAGCGCAGCACCGAGAGCGGACGCTCGGTGTTAAAGCCATGGCGGGACTTGCACACCGAGAGCAAGAGATTGGTCTGATTGAAGAAGCGATCAGTACCAAAGAGCTGCTTGATCGACTTTCTCTGAGAGCTGTCGATATTAGCCCACGGAGAAGTCACCCTGATACCGCCCGTACCACCTACGCTTGCACCTGCAGACGCAGCAGCAGCCGCTACCTCAGCCGCACCAACGGCGTTAGCATCCTGCTCAGGCACACCAGAGAACAAATTGCCCTGCATCTCGTCGACAAAGCCGGCTCCCATACCACTGATGTCGTTGCCACCCTTGCCCAAGATTTTGTACATAATGATCACAGCATCAGCTGGCATCACCACATAAGACGCATCGGCGATATCATAGAGATTTGGTGGCTGAGTTTCCGACTGCTTACGGTTTGGGTTGTTGAGCTGCGCTAGCACCAGCACCGCACAATTGTAGCGACGAGCCATGTGGCAAAGACGCTGCATGGTGTCGCGCACGCGATCGCAGGAGTTTTTGCACTGTTGATTGGAGTTGACGATGTTTTGGAGGTAGTCCACGATCACCAGATCAAGGCGCCTTGTAGCCGACATCGCTGCCACCTTGTTCTCGATGGAGCTAATGGACATCTCGCCGCTGTCAGTACCAACCAAGGTAATGTCAGTACTGCCCTCTGAGAAAGCCTGAAAGCGCCGCATGTTCTCGTGCCAAGAGCCGTCAGCATACGAGCGCTCGATATCTTCGGTGTTAATGCCGACGTCGTTGAAGAGGCCAAAGAAGCGCAGCTCGATCTCATCATTGCTCATCTCTGAGGAGAAGAACAGCACGCGCGCTTCTTCGTGCTGCAGTAAAAGGCGGAATGCAGCATCAACAGCAAACCAGCTCTTACCCGATCCGCTGTGGGCGGCAAAGATCGTCACACCACCACGGCGAAAACCCATGATGTGGGCATCAAGGAGCTTGTGACCAGTAGGCACAAAGAGCTCCATCGAATTGGAATTTTCGATGCGCTCTAAGCACACTCTGGTGACATCACCAGGCCACTGCTCCTTGTAGCCGACCTTGTCCTCACACACTGGCAGCACGGACTCATAGCACTCACGCAACTGCGTGGTGTTTTCCTCAAAGGAGCGCTCTAACACGCCATCGGCAAAGGCCGTGAGCTCACGCTGGAGAACAAGCGCGTAGCTGGTGTGGTATATCGACAGCATGAAGTCGTAGGTGGCAGCAGCAGAGGTCGCGCTTTTGGTGTTAAACACAGCAAGCAGCGTCTCGGAGTCCAACTCAATGTCGTTGAGCTTCAGCCATTCACAGAAAGCACCGTAGGAGTATTCAGTGCGCTCCTTGCAGAACATCAGCATCGCCTCTAAGATCGTGCGCTGACCTACAGGCAAGAAGCGGAAGTACTTGGCGTTGTCGTTGAGGAAGTTCTTGCGCTCAGGATCAGCGCCATTACCTCCCTTGTACAGCCAGAAGTTCACCACAGCGTTCGACTCCTGCTGAATCTTGCTGTACAAGAGGTTATCAAGGCTATCTGGGGTCACAGTAGCCTCTAGTGGTTGCAGCGCAGCCTCAGTCTCCTTGGCCTTAGCAGGCTGACGCACATAGCGCTCATAGTCCTGCACGTGCTTCTCATACGAGCGTGGTACCTTGTAGCCATGTCTCTTGGCCTCGGCAATCAAAGCACCGATACCAGGGCCAGGAGCTCTAGAGGACACGAAGAACTCGTAGTGCTCCTTGCGCTCATCCTCAGGCTTGCGCTTGCTGTAGGCGCGAGCCCACTGCTGTGCAATGTGGTAGATGCCAAAATCGTTTTGGTACTCACGGCCTAAGATGGCAAAGGTCTTGAACCACTGCTCGCGATCGGAGCAATCGAGGAAGTTTAAGATCTCGCGCACCTCAGCAGGCTCTGGCTTGCCGCGATATGACGACATAACTAAGCCACGATTACGCTCACTCTGAGCGGTGGAAACAGAATGAGCCAGAAGCGATGGCTTGAGAGCCTTCTTAGGCACCTCAGCAGTGACGGCAACGCCACCACCACTACCATCGCCACTGGTAGCAACCGTAGCGTTAGTGGCAGCAGCAGCCGCAGCAACCGCGGCTGCATTAGCCGCTGTAGCTGCACTCATAGCTGCGCTCACCACAGCGCCCGCCCCCGCAGCTGCCACCGATGTTGGCTTGCTTGGCACTGTGGCAGCAGCTTGAGCCTGCGTATCAGCTGCAACTGCAGTCGCATCTGCGGTCTCAGCCAAAGCCTGTGGCTGGGGAGTAGCCACTGGAGCTGAAGTTATCTTGGCTTGAGCTGGAGCTTGACCAAGGCCAGCTGCAACTGAGATCGCAACTGGTGGTAGAGCCGCGTCTGAGGCCGCGGCATAGGCCGAAGCTGAGGCTTCGGCTTGTGGGGTTAACTCCTCTTTTGGAGCCGGAGCTACAGCCTGAATTGAGACGGGGGCTGCAGCTGTAGCTGGAGCAGAAGCTGCCACCGAAGCAGAGGCTGAGGATAGCGTGGCAGCAGTGTTTTGAGCCTGAGCTTGGGCCTTAACAGTAGCACCACTACCCTCTGCTAAAGCCACTGGTGCAGCAACCTCCACAGGAGCAGACTGAGCCTGCGTAGCAGCTGCAACTGCAGTCGCAGCTGCGGTCTCTGTCAAAGCTTGTGGCTGGGTGGTAGCCACTGGAGATAGAGCTGAAGCTAAAGCTGTCTTGGCTTGAGCTGGAATCTGATCAAGATCAGCAGCAAATAAAGGCCCTGTTGGTAGTAGAGCCGCGTCTGCATCCGCGGCATAGACCAAAGCTGAAGCTTTGGCTTGTGTAGCCAACTCCTTTTGCGGGGCTGAAGCAGCATCAACCCCCTCTAAGTCCTTAGAGGCTGCAGCAGCAGTGGTAGCAGTGGTAGCAGTGGTAGCAACTGCCACATTAGCAGCAACAGCTGCCGCATTAGAAGCTGCGCCAGCACCCACACCAGAGTCAGTGCCGGTGCTAGTGCAAACACCACTACCGACCTCAGCGCCGGTGCCAGTACCAACACAAACACTGGCATTAGCATCAGCAGCTGAATCAAAGACAGACTCTAAGTTGAGCTGGCTGCTGGCAGCCTGGTTGGAGGAAAGCTCGCGCTCATTGAGCTTTACGGAGTTGTCTTGGGAGTGACCGTCAACACAGTCGCTAAAGAGCTTAGTGCTGTTTTGTAAGGCACTACCGAGAGCTTGTTTTCTAACAAGCTCAAAGCCACCATCACCACTAGGAGTGAGGCTGTTAGCAAAGCGCAAATCGGTGCGCAAGAAAAGATCGCTAGGACTCATAGCAACCTCCTAGATGGTAGAAAAGTCGCAAGCAGCAAGCTGATGCAGGAAAGGAAAATGAGCGCCATAGCGCTGCACGAATTGCTCAAAGCTGGCTTTTACCTCGGCGCAATGACCTAAGTCGTAGTTGATTTTACGCGTAAACTCGTCACCACTAGCGGTATCACCACGCTCGTAGCAAGCCAAGTGGTCGAGACCACCTACCTTGCGCAGCAGCATGAAAGGGTAGCTAAGGCGCATAGGGAAGGCGGTAGCACAGCCATATACGCTCTTACGGGTCAGGTCATACCAGCTGTTACGACCTGGGATGCTGTATGTTGGGTAGTACAGCGAGAGCAGCTCCTCGTAGAGGCCATCGCCTCTTGTTCTCAGGGCATCGACCAGATACAGGCGAGTAGCCCAAAGCTGGCAGCAAGCATTGCTGCGCACCACGTCCATGAATGGGCGCAGGAGTTTAAAGAACTCTTTAGGGTCGGCAAGGATCTCCATGCACTGACGCACAATGATTCTCTTGATGTAAGGCAAAGGCGAGTCACCCTTGGTCTTAAGCGGGTCGTAAAGACCAACGATGCGCCTAATCAGGAGCTTGCCGGTGTAGGAGAATTCCTCACCACGAGAGTTGGTGTCGTAATCAATGCCATAGCGGGCTCTGAGAACGAAGAACAGCAAGCCCCGCTGTTGCTCCTTGATGAAGTCAGCAAGGGCCGAGAGGTTGTACTTAGGGCAAGCTTCAGGGTGAGCAAACATCTCGTCTTGGAAGAAGCAGATCTCATTGAGCACAGAGAACACGAGGAAAGGGACAGCCCAGTCCGCACAGAACTCAGGCCAGCCGTAAGCGAAGTGACACTCGCGCACGAAACTAGGACTAAGCTCAGCTGCCAGCTGAGAGAAGTCAAAGTAGGGATCACCCTGCTTGCCAAAAGCCACAAGTGGCAGTAGCCCCTGTTTTTTCAGGCACTCCGTGAAGTCGAACTGCAAGGTGTTGGTCACAGCAGGCGACAAGTCACGAAGCTGAGCTGCCGGCACTGCAGGTACAATCACAGCCGGTGCACCAACACCTGCACCAGTCCCAGTTGCAGGAGCTGGAGCTGGGGCTGGGGCTGTGGCAGCAACAGGTGCTGGCGCTTGGGCACAGGTTTGAGCTGTAGCACAAGCTGAGGCTTGAGCTAAAGTTGGGGCAGCAGCAGGAGCTGGCATTGGAGCAGGCAAAGGCTCTGTCAGGGAAGCGTGAGAAGGAGCACCCTCACGTGGACGTGAAGTAGCTAGCTCACAAGCAACGACATCATGCTGCATAGCATCAGACACGGCGGTGCAGGCAGCTTCAGCAGACTTGCTGATGCTATCGACCACGCAGTTGGAGGTGGCAACTTGGCCGTTAACTGCTGGCGCAATGACTACGGCTGATGCCTCTGGTGCAACGGACACCTTAGGCGAGGCAGAGCTAGAGCTAGGGCCAGATAAGGCACTGATGTTTGGCTGAGCACTGCTTGTAGGCACAACAGGTGTAGCCTGAGCAACGAGAGAAGCTACAGGAAGTGATTCAGGGCGCAATGAAAGAATCGTATGGACGCAGATTGAGACCGTACGAGTGTTCTTGCCGAAATTGGTGTTCTTACGGCAGGTTGAGATGAAGCCTTTGTTCTCAAGGTTCTTGAAAAGGCGAGTCGTCTTGACACCATTGAAGCCTAAGTCCTTTTGGGACTGCTCGTTGGTGTAGGTGCAGTCTTGAGCACCGGCTCTAGTCAAAGCGACAATCCGGTTAAACAAGATGCTTTCATCCTTTTTGAGGACATTACGGGCAACACGTTTTAGCTCACGTGCAACCGTCTCTGTATCGGTAGTCATAACTACCTCCAATTTTTTTTGGAAGCCCCCAACTACGGCCTGCTAAATGCTAAAATAGCAGAGTGGCTAAGGGCTTCCTATTGGTCTTTACGCTGTGCATTATCCAGATAGCGCTGCAATCGCTAACGGATTTTGCACAGTAATCAAATTCATTATCGTCTCTTTACGAGCGGTATTAAAGCCCTTAGTTTTTTAGTTAGACCTACCACTAAGTACGTATAACTGTTACAACAATGAGCAGCTAAACCCGCAAGGAATAAGGCAAACATCGCTTTTGTCTGACCCCAAATCAGGCCATACACCATCTCGCTTACCAAGTCTGCTAGTTGCTCTTTTTTCTCATCTCCAACTTTGGTCACACTTCCCGCAGATTAGAGAGACGTTCTGACCAACTCCCAATTCATCTTCCCCATTGTTTGGCAGAGAAATAATCTCCACATCAACGTAGAGGGCATCTACAGCGTCACTGCTGCGTTTTCTAGGGGGTGGATGTAGGTATACTCATCTGAGAGCAAAGATCGCGCTATGAGCGTAAAAATGGCCTTCTAGCGCATGCTGTTTTTTGGTGCAAAAATTCATGACCAGTCTCAGCATTCTCCAAGCCTTACGCACGGCTCTGGCAAGCATGGTCTAAAGCCCTATCACCATTGTGTCTTGTGCTCATCCAGAAGATGGGTTGAGCAACGACAATCTCTCCTCGACTCATTTTGCACATGACAAACGTTCCGTGCGTTCACGTAGAGGGCATCTACAGCGACGCTGCTGCGTTTTCTATGGGGTGGATGTAGGTATACTCATCTGAGAGCAAAGATCGCGCTATGAGCGTAAAAATGGCCTTCTAGCGCATGCTGTTTTTTGAGCTCAAGAAATACATTGCCAAGCTCATCAGGACGGTCAGGAAGGAATGGCGCTAGGCTTGGATGGCTAGAGCGCTGTTGTTGAGAGAGAGGCAGGGGTGAGAGCTTAACCAAGCATGGCGAGAAAAGCTGCGCTTACGACGTATGCCCATTCACAAGGGGCAAAAGAAAATAAAGAACCCCAGAACTCTTACTCCTACACGCGGGAGCGAGATCACTCGCTCACGCGAAACTTGCAAAGCCCAGAGGTTCTAGCAAGCCTTGCCAGAGGGCACTAGTTAGCTTTGGCTTATGCCCCAAGGCAAAAAGTGAAAAGAATAAAACTAGAACTCCTACTCCTACAGCGAGGGGGCAGCTCACTGCTCCCTCGCAATACCTTGCAAAAATTTTGGGCAAAAGATGAAATTATTCATACTAAATACGCGCGCGCGTGCGTACGCGCTCACGCGCACGCGCGTTATATATTCATATTCATATATATTCATATATATCATAGAGGTTGCGCAAAGCCTTGTGCGATGCGGCTTTCTGACACTTTCATGAAAGTGAAACGAAAGTGAAAGTGAAAGTGACGGTCAATTTCATGAAAGTGTCCGAGAAGCAGATAAAATCAGGCTTACAGCGTTTCACTTTCACGTTTACATACAATTTCATGAAAGTGTATGTAAGTGAAAGTAAAAGTGACTGGTCAGTTTCATGAAAGTGTCCGCAAGCCGCGCCACGTAAGGCTTCCATCGAGTCACTTTCACTTTCACTTACAAATCAGGTGAAAGTGAACTGAAACTGTCCGAATTCCGCGCCACGTAAGGCTTTGCGCGACTTGTCACTACTTTACCGACAAATCAGGTGTAAGTGAACTGAAAGTGTCAGAATCCCGCACCACGTAAGGCTTCCATTGAGTCACTTTCACTTTCACTTACAAATCAGGTGAAAGTGAACTGAAAGTGTCCGAATCCCGCACCACATAAGGCTTTACGCGACTTGCCCCTACTTTACCGACAAATCAGGTGTAAGTGAACTGAAACTGTCCGAATTCCGCGCCACGTAAGGCTTTACGCGACTTGCCCCTACTTTACCGACAAATCAGGTGTAAGTGAACTGAAACTGTCCGAATTCCGCGCC
>CALXYZ010000116.1 GCA_944393075.1 uncultured Anaerobiospirillum sp.
ATTCTAGCACGATCAGTATCAACCCAAGTTAGCCACCCCTAACAAGGGGGTGTTAATTATGTCTTTTATCACTAGCGAAGCTGACTCAGGCCTTTGCCTTGAGCCGTTAGCCTTTACAGAAGCTGTGGCCACTAGAAACAGAAATGCCCGCAAATGCGGGCATTTCTATCTGAGCGCTAAGCTCAAGATAGGTTAAAGAGGTGGTGCTTACTTGGAGACCTTCTTGAACTTTAAGCGGTGAGGTTGAGCCTCTTCGCCTAATTCCTTCTTCTTCCAAGCCTCGTACTCGGTATAGTTACCGGCAAAGAAGCGCACCTTACCCTCATCACCGTAGTCTAAGATGTGGGTGGCGATACGGTCTAAGAACCAGCGATCGTGGGAGATCACCATGGCCGAGCCAGGGAACTCTAACAGAGCGTTTTCTAAGGCACGTAAGGTTTCAACGTCGAGGTCGTTGGTAGGCTCGTCTAAGAGCAACAGATTACCACCAACCTGTAACAGCTTTGCTAACTGTAAACGGCCGCGCTCACCACCGGAGAGGTCGCCCACGCGCTTTTGCTGATCGGTACTCTTGAAATTAAAGCGGCCGATGTAAGCGCGAGATGGGATCTCGTAGTTGCCGATTCTTAAGATATCCTGACCGTGAGAGATTTCTTCGAAGACAGTGTTGTCATCGTTCATCTCGTCGCGGAACTGCTCAACATAAGCGGTAACAACGGTATCACCTAACTTGATCTCACCAGAATCTGGCTTCTCAATACCAGTGATCATTCTAAAGAGGGTCGACTTACCAGCACCGTTAGGGCCGATGATACCGACGATAGCACCCTTTGGCAGAGTGAACGATAAATCGTCGATCAGCACCTGACCGTCGTAGGACTTGCTTAAGTTCTTCACCTCTAACACCGAGTCGCCTAAACGTGGCCCAGGTGGAATGTAGAGCTCGTTGGTTTCGTTACGGCGTTGGTATTCAACCGAAGAGAGTTCCTCAAAGCGGTTTAAGCGGGCTTTAGACTTAGCTTGACGACCACGAGCGCCTTGGCGCACCCACTCTAACTCACGCTCAATGGAGCGACGACGAGCAGACTCGGTGTTCTCTTCGATTTGCAGACGCTGATCCTTTTGCTCTAACCAGCTAGAGTAGTTACCTTGCCATGGGATACCCTCACCACGGTCAAGCTCTAAGATCCAGCCAGCGACGTTATCTAAGAAGTAACGATCGTGGGTCACAGCCACCACAGTACCTGGGTACTGGTGGAGGAATTGCTCTAACCAGTCGACCGACTCAGCGTCTAAGTGGTTGGTAGGCTCGTCTAAGAGCAGCATGTCTGGGCGCTCTAAGAGTAAGCGGCATAAGGCCACACGACGGCGCTCACCACCAGATAAGACCTTAATTTTCTTCTCGAAGGCAGGTAAGCGTAAAGCATCGGCAGCACGGTCGATTTGGCTGTCTAAGTTGTGGCCATCGTGAGCTTGGATGATAGCCTCAAGCTTGGCTTGTTCCTTAGCTAAAGCATCGAAATCGGCGTCTTCGTTGGCGTACTCAGCGTACACCTCATCGAGGCGCTTTAAGGCTGCAGTAACCTCGCCAAAAGCCTCCTCAATCACCTCTTTGACTGACTTCTCTGGGTCAAGCTTTGGCTCTTGAGGGAGATAGCCAATTTTGATGCCTGGTTGCGGGCGAGCCTCACCTTCGTAATCATGATCAACGCCGGCCATAATCTTGATCAAGGTGGACTTACCTGCGCCATTTAAACCCAGAACGCCGATCTTGGCGCCGGGGAAGAACGACAGCGAAATGTTATTTAAGATCTGTCGTTTTGGGGGCACAACTTTGCCCACGCGATTCATGGTAAAGATGAATTGAGCCATAAAGTCCTCAGCAAGAAAAACTGGCTCATTTTAGCAAGTTAGCCTTATCTAAGCTAGCTTTACACCACCCTCTTTGCCGGCCGTAAAAAAGCCATTTGCGCTGCCTATGCTGTGGGTAGCAAATGCCATCGAAAAAGCGATGTGGATCAGGAGGAAGAGGCTCAGCTATCACCATCTATTCAGAGTCACAAGATATGTGCCGATATAGGCGATGACTGGCTTAGATTCGGGCTTGCTCTAAGAGACAGCAGATGATTGCGTTTGGCATATTCTCTGCATTTTTGTGCCTTGATTCGGTGAGAAAAACAAGGGCGAAAGCCAACTGTAGCGCTCTTTAGAGGCCAATAAAGACCTGCGCTAAAGTCGGTTAGAGGCTAGTTCATGCTAGTCCGTGATTGTTTTGCCGCTTGTGGCTAGAGTTTGATTCTCTGCTCAACTCGGGGGGCGGTCTACTTAGATTAATAAAATCGTGGAGCGTAGATCGTGCATGAGAGTTGAGACTTTTGGAGTTTTTAGGAATGTCGCTTTTTATTAATACCAACGTTTCGTCGTTATATGCGCAACGTGCTGCGCAAAAGGCTAGTGATAAGCTTGATAACGTCTATCAGCGCTTATCCTCCGGTCTGCGTATCAACTCTGCTAAGGATGATGCTGCCGGTATTCAGGTGGTCAACAACCTTACCACTCAGTTAAATGGCCTTAGCCAAGGTAACCGTAACGCCCAAGACGCCTTAGCTTTTGCTCAGACTGTTGAAGGTGCTTTAGACGAAGTTACCAACATGCTGCAACGCATTCGTACCCTGTCCGTGCAATCGGCCAACGGTACCATTAACGACTCTGACCGTGAGAGCCTCCAAGCTGAGGTTGATCAGCTCACTGACGAAATCTGCCGTATCGCAAACGAAACCACTTTTGCTGGCGTTGATATGTTAAATGGCCATGCTAGTATCGTCCGCTTCCAAGTAGGCCCAGACCCATCGTCGATTATTGAGATCGATTTGCGCCAGTCTATGGATGTCCAAGGCTTAGCAGAGATTGCACAAAAGTACGATCCAAATGGTATCGACGTCAATTCCACTGCTAACTCTGGTGCCAACTTTGACTACAGCGATATCTTCTCTAATCGTACAGGTCATCCTTCGTCTGGTATCAACATTTCTACACCAGAAAATGCACAATATGTGTTAGCTGGTATAGATTCTTTAATCACCGCTGTTGACCGTAAGCGCTCTGAGTTAGGTGCTATGCAGAACCGCCTTGAGGCTACTGTACGTAACCAAGAGAACGTGAAGGAAAACGTCTCTAACTCGCGCTCCACTCTCCAAGACACTGACTTTGCTGAGGCTACTGCTACCTTAACCCAGCAGGACATTATTCAGCAGGCTTCGGCCACGATCTTAGTGCAGGCTAACCAACGCCCACAGATCGCTCTGTCCTTAATTAATTCATAGGGTATCTCTCCTAGAGACTACCTCTAGAAGTGCTTCCTAAAAAACTCTTATTCAAGCCACCGGTGCCGCGAGGTATTGGTGGTTTTTTGTTGCCGAAAATAGCCAGACAGGTGCCAAAACGAGAGACACTAACGCTCGGGTTTAATTGGGGAGTAGGGGAAAATGAGAGGTCTTAGAGGCCCTCTGCCGGTGCCTACGTCTAGGCTGCAACCTGCAAGATAGGAAGGATGTGAAGGTTGCTTGCGGCAGATGGCGCAAAGAATTTGGTGGAGGTGGTGGGATTTGAACCCACGTCCCAAAAGACGTCACCGTTGGTACTACATGTTTAGACTTCTCTTTGATCTCACTACTAGCTGCGGAGAGTCACGCCACTAAATAGCCAGCTTGATAAAATCTTTAATGCTTCCACCTCAAGCGGGGCTTCCACACGAGCTAGTGAAAAAACTGACACCGGCATTGCTAATCGTCACTAGCAGGGAGTTAGCGCCGATGGCCTTACGCAGGTTATTAAGCTGCTAAAGCGTAGTTTTCGTCGTTTGCGACTATTTTAACGGATTTTTTAACGAGGCCAATCCACCCTCGACATGCACCTCAGGCTCGGTAGCTTCCGGTCGAATCCAGAATCACCCCCAAAAGGTCATGACATGATAACAAAAATAAACTAGTCATTGCAAGAGGTGCAAAATCCGCATATTAGGCCAGTCACGGCATATATCTTGCGCCACAACAAAGCTTTTCAGCCCACAGAGATGGGCGAAATAAGCATTGTGAACAGGATGGGACTTGGTGCCTGCTTTGGGTTTTGCACGCGTCTTGTAGCGATCAGATAGCCATGGCTAGCATGACTTGCTAAAATCGACGGTGGTGATTGTGCCTACTGTGCCGTCGGCGCTGTTGTGTTGCTGTGATTGCTCTAAGTTGTAGGTAATAAGCTAGAGCCTTATAAGTGATGCTATTTAGAGGACAACGCCCAACAGAGCACCGGAAGCTGAACAAATAATGGCAGCTTAAGCCTTGAGCGACTGCGATATCGGTAATATCAGCGATATCAGAGATATCGGCGATGGCGGCGATATCAATGCGACTGAAAGCGGGGGCTGCTGCTGTAACTACAGCGGGTGCTTGTGCTTGGCTTTTAGCTAAAGGAGTGAGCGGATTATGGCGAGTTGGAGTTTGATGAGATCAAAGCTGATCTTGCAGGGACGCAAGTTCACTCTTGCTGTAGCTACGGTGATGCTGGCCCTCGGTCTAAGTGCCTGTACTACTTCTTCGCAAGAAGATCAGATGGTATTTGACCCACCACTTAATTCGCACTTCTCTATCGATAATCGCGATGTTATTCTCACTCAGCCTGATTTGGCTGAGCGTGAGCAGTATCAGCTCATCATCTCGCATTTAACCCAGCTTCTAGGTCAACGTAACGCTACCCATGAGCAAAAGGCTCAGATTCTCTATCAATTAGGCGTGCTCTACGATCGCTTAGGCCTTGATGTCACTGCCCGTACCATGTTTATGTCGGCATTGATTGAAGTGCCTGACTATGCCCAGGTCTATAACTTCTTAGGTATCTACTTAGCTAGCAACGAGCGCTTTAGTGAGGCCTATGATGCCTATGACTCGGTATTAGAGATTGATCCTGAGGAGACCTATGCTTACTTCAACCGTGGTATTGCTTTGTACTACGGCAATCGTGCTGAGCTGGGTATCTCTGATCTCGAAAAGTTCTACGAGGCCGACCCTAATGATCCTTTCCGTATGGCTTGGCTCTACATCTTAGAGCGCACTGTCCACGGTGAGGAATACGCTAAAACCCACCTTGCCGAGCGCCGCTCTAAGGTTGATAAAGAGGTGCCTTGGGGGCTTGAGGTGCTTGATTACTACTTAGGTAAGATCAACTCGCATCAGCTGATCGATATCGTACGCCAGTCTAAATTAGACAAGGTGGAGTTAGGCCGTCGTTTGTGCGAAGCCTACTTCTATATGGCCAAGATAGCTGACTTTGAGGGTGACTACAAGCGAGCCTACGATCTCTTCCACCTGTGTATCTCCACTAGCGTCAGTGGCTACTTAGAGTATCGCTATGCCTTGTTAGAGGTAGGACGCTATGAGCGCTTAGAGCGTGTAGCCAAGGCCGATCAGTTAGCTAACGCCCAACAAGAGCAGCGTGATAGCTTCTTAAAGAAGCAAGCAGACGAAGCGCGCAAATACTTTGAGGAGCTGCAAAAGCAGCAGCCTTCCCCACAGTTAGTGAACCCTTCGCAACCAAACACCAATGTAGCTCCAGCCGCCGCTCCAGTCTCAGAGCCAGTGGACGATTCCCTGACCTTCCCTCCAGAGGTCAAGCTTCAAGATAAGTAGGCTTGGGCTTGGGCTGGCTGGGCATAGCAGTAAGCCAGCTAGTAGGTAGTAGCCAGTGCCTGCTGCAGCCTCTCCAAATAACAACGCCGCGATCAAAAACCGCGGCGTTGCTATTTGGGAGCGGGTAGTGTTGTGGTGGTGTTGGTGCGGTGCCGTGACCTCTTCTACCACTCGACCATCCTACTCCTCGATGTGCGAGCTGCTGAGTAGTTGTGGGCGTAAGAGGCGAGCCTCAACCGTCTCGGTGTACTTGTTCTCAATGCGGTCGATCAGGCGGTTCATGGCCAAGTCAGCAGCCTTGTTCAGCGGGTGTGTGATCGATGGAATATCCTCAGGCAGTACTGAGAGCCAGTCAGGGTGATCAAAGGTAAAGAGCTTAATGTCCTTATTAAGTGGTAAGTGGTGATCATTAAAGCCCTGTACCATGCCGCTAGCAAGCGAGTGGTTGGCTGCAATCATGCCATCGATAGGCAGCTCACTTTTAAGCTTGGATAGATCGTAGCTAATAGGCAGCATTAGCTCTTTGAGACGGCTCTTAGTGTCTACGTCTACGCTTATGCCACTGCCACTGCCATTGCCATTGCCACTGCCACTGTCATGATCTGCGCTGGCCTTAGACTTTTTGTGACCACCAGCAGAGGTTGCTGCGGAGGCCGTGGCCGCATGGCGCTCATCTAAGATGATGTTGGTGATCAAGCGAGCGGTAGAAGTCAGCTCATTTGAGGTGACACCTTTGACAAAGAAGGTGCTGTAAGTGAGGCCTTCTTGGGCGCAGGTGTTGAGCGCTAAGTAGCGTGACTTAAATGAGGAGATACGGTCGATATTGCCAAAGAACACCGCAATGTGTTTGCAACCTTGCTCGTGCAGGTAGCGTGTAGCCATCTGCATGGCAGCTTGGTCGTCCATGCGGAACTCATCGTTATGGTTGGTGTTGGTGCTGCGATCAAGCTCCACCACCGGAATGTTGATGTTCTCTAGGATGCTAGCAGTAGCCGAGGAGGGAATAATCACCAAGCCACAGATATTAGTCATCATGAGGCGGCTAATGGACTCGCGCTCCTTAGTACGGCTTTCTTCAGTAGAAAGCAGTACAGGGAAGTAACCACGCTTAAAGGCTACGTCCTGCATGATGTTAGCTGCTTGTGCAATGAGGCTATCGCTTAAGTCATTGACGACAATGCCAATGGTAGTAGAGCGTTGCATTCTGAGCATGCGGGCCGAAAGGTTTGGCTTATAGCCAACCTTTTCCACATAGCTGAGGATCTTTGCTCGAGTTTTCGGTGCTACTTTTGAAGGATCAGAGATCGCACGCGAAATAGTAGAAGGCGCAACATTCAGTTTGCGCGCAATATCGGTCAATGATTCTGCCATAGCTTACTTCCGGTTCACTGGGAGTTAGGTCTTTACCGAGTTAGACCATAAGCTTCATAAACTAGGTGACTACCATGCGATTATACAAAATTTGTGTTTCCTAAAGTTTGTAGGTACACCCACGAGAACCGTCCTGTGGAGATCACTTTTGACTCGCAAAAGGTCGTCTTCAAGCCAGGTGAGGTTATTCGTATTCCTGTTGGTTCTGGTGTGACCTTACCTCCACGTCTGTACCACTCCATCTGGGCAGAAGATGGCAAGGTCATGAGCTGGGAGGTTTCTAAGGTTAACGACGACCACACCGACAACACCTACTTAGAGGGCTGCCCACGCTTCTCCGAGATCGAAGAAGATGAGCCAATGAAGTGGGTGCTGTGCAACGAGTACGCTAAGATCCGTTCTTAATTCTTGTCACAGACAAGCATCCAAGCTAGCGCAAGCTTAGGGTGCGACATAGACTAGAGAAAAAGGCTTGCTCTTTCGTGGTAGCAGGCCTTTTTTGTTGCTGTAGCTGGTGTAGGCTATGCTCTGTGATGGCAGTGCTTGATTAGACTGCTTGAGCTTTTGGCATATTGTTGTGAGGATATTCGATGTCACGCTTTAGCTTAGGTGTGGATTTAGGTGGCACCAAAACCGAGATCATTGCTTTAGATCAGGGGGGTGTGGAGTTTTTCCGCAAAAGAGTCTGGACAGTAAAGGGTTCATACCCTGATACCATCAAGACTATTTCCTCCTTGGTCTTTGATGCCCAAAACGCAATCTATGAGCAATTCCCACAGGAGCGTGAAAGCAGCTCCTTATCCCCAATTCCAATTGGCATCGCTATCCCTGGTACCGTCTCACAAAAAACAAACGTCATCAAAAACGCCAACTCCTATTGGCTCAATGGCCACGACCTCAAAGGCGACCTTGCGGCAGCTGTGGGCCATGATTACATCTACCTCGAAAATGACGCGAACTGCTTTGCCCTCTCCGAGGCTACTGATGGTGCCGGCAAAGACGGTGCTTTGGTCTGGGGACTGATCTTAGGCACAGGCTCGGGTAGTGGTGTAGTGCACCATAAGAAGCTGATTCGCGGCCGCAACTTACTCACTGGTGAGTGGGGCCACAACAGCATGCCATGGTTAAGCGATCACGAGCGTGAGTGGTGGAGCGATGTGGAATGCTTCTGCGGTAAAAAGTACTGCGTGGAGACATTTGTCTCGGGTACTGGTATGGAGCGCGAGTACGCTAAGCTCATGGGCCGTTTTGGCGATGAGTCTTTTAAGGTTTCAAGCAACGAGATCGCTGCCCTCAAAGACCAAGGTGATGCTACTGCAAGACAGTGCTTCTTAACCTATGCTGATCGCTTAGCCCGTGCTATCGCCTGCTATAGCAACTTCTTAGACCCTGACGTCATTGTTTTAGGTGGTGGCATGTCCAATATCGATGAGCTCTACAAGTTGCTACCAGACTTAGTGCGCAAGTACATCTTTGGCGGTGAGTTCGATACCCCAATCGTGAAGAACCAATACGGTGGTAGCTCAGGCGTGCGTGGCGCTGCATGGCTGCCAAGCATGTACCAGTCAATGATTCAAGCAAACTAAGCAAGCTCAAAGCGCAGAGCAAGCAGAGCAAGCAAAGCAAAGAGAACGAGATAGGGAGAGAACTTCTATAAATACCATGAAGAGCTGTGGCGTTCCCTTGTCTGCTCTTCAACTAGACGGAATGAAAGATGGGGGGCGGGAAATCTGCCGCGCTCCAATCTTGGTGCTACCACAGCCACCTCACGAATCATATCTTTAAGATATACCATACTCCACGCTGTGGATCATGGCCGCACGCATTGGGCCTAAGGTTAGCTTAGGCCCAATGCGTGCTTTCCGCTTCTTCTACCATACCATGATCCACAGCGAACCCCATCGCTATCCCATCAATATGCTAACACTTCCCCATTGTAGGCAAGTATCACAATCTAGATTAGAATTAAGTAAGAGCTCGGCTACAGGCTTCACGCAGAAGTTGCCGGTACTAATTTTGGGGCTCTGACCCTGGCTATAAATGGGCGCTCTGGGTGCTGTCGGAACTAGACTTGGAGTAAGCAATCACCTCAACATGGTTGCGTCTCCGTATGATAAAACGATATTAGCTGTAGCAGGGAAGTCTTTTTGACAAGGCTTTTAGGCCAAGTCGGTTAGGCAACTCCTGTATATCGCTAAATTTCTCTTTGCTAGACAGTCCCATTACGCGGAAGCTAAAAGCGACCTGTACAGTCTATACAGTCGCAAAGTAGCCAGCTCTTTTCTGTAATTCGGAGGTCTTATGAAGAAACCTAAGTCCATAGACACCGAAGGCGGAGCTAAAGTCGACAAAAACGGCTACTGTGATGCAGTGTATAACTGCGTGCTTGGTATTGATGTGCATTCGTCGCAGCATGTTTGCACCTGTACCCATACCGAGTACCCCCCTGATTCTCCGCCTCGGAATGTCACCGTCCACAAGGTCTTTGGCACAAAGGCTAAGGACTTAAAAGCGTTGGTCGACTGGGTCGTAAATTTTACCCCTGACATTGAGATCATCGCGTGTGAGTCTACAGGCATTTTCTGGATACCGCTCTATACTGCTCTAGAGGCTGCAGGTATACCACAATCTAAAATCTGGGTACTGAATGCTCAAGAAGTCAAAGCTGTTGCAGGCAAAAAAACTGACGAGCAAGACTCAGAACGCATCTGCAACTTCGTTCGTATGGGAAATGGCAGACCTTCTTTTGTGCCTAGCTACTTAGTGCGGTCTTTACGCTCTATTGGGCGTCGCATTATACAGTTGGCCAAACGAAACAGCCAAGACAAGAATTGTCTGCATCGCGAACACAATCTTGCAGGTATGTTTCCAAGTGCTGTTTTTAGCGATCTCTCTGGCAAAGCAGCTAGTGCGATTCTTGAGACTGCCTTTGCATATCACCTTGGTGCTATGACCCAAGAGGAGCTCAAGCGCACCATCCGCGAGAAAGGCAAAAGGCTTAAAGCTAGTCCCGACGAGATCCTTGAGGCCCTTTTAAGCCAGCCTTCAGAAGGCTCCTTAATAGCTCTCGGATCGTTCAAACGTGAGCTTGCTTTCCATACCAAAGAGCTCGAGTACCTTGAGCACGAATTATGGGTACGGCTCGAATTCTATTTCCCTGAGGAAATCAAGCTGCTGGAATCCATTCCGGGGGTCGGTCAGAAATGCATCATGACGATTCTCTCCGAAATCGGAGATCAGATAACGCACTTCAGGAATAGCAAAGCGTTTTGTAGCTGGCTTGGTTTAGTCCCTGGTAATTGCGAGTCTGGCGGTAAGAAGTACCACACACGTTGCACTAGAGGCAACAAGTTCATCCGTACCGCCCTAATTGAGTGTGCACAAGCCTTGTCTCACTCCAAAAACAACTCTTTGGTCGATACCTTCAAGGTTCTCAAGGAGCGTCGTGGCTACAACAAAGCAATTGTGGCACTGGCTCATAAGATCGCTCGCATTACCTACGCTGTCTTAACTAAGCGTGTTCCTTACGAAGCGAAAAATAGCAATGTTCTTCGCGAGCATCGCATTGAGCGCTTTCAACGCGCAGAAAAGGGCTTAAAAGAGGTTGGCCTCAAGCCTGATGGAAATGGTGGCATTGTTGAGAAGGAGCCAAGCAACAAGCAAGCATCGAAGGCTCAGCGTAAA
>CALXYZ010000117.1 GCA_944393075.1 uncultured Anaerobiospirillum sp.
AATGCCCGCAGTGCCATGCGCGCAACGAAGCGCGCAACGAAAGAGATTTGGCTGCCGCCGTTAATATCCTTCACGAAAGAATGCGGCTGTGGCAGGAGGGTGGCGACCTGCGCCCTAGGGGTGGGAACGCTCCGAAGTTAAAGCCTGTGGAGAGCTCCAAGAGCTCGCTGAAGCAGGAAGAAGCCTATCAGCTTTAGCTGATGGGTAGTTCACGCTTATGCTTTCTTTGCTTTGGTAGTTACTTTAAGGTGCGGAGGACATCATGACTACTATTCTCGTTACTGGTGGTGCAGGCTACATCGGCTCCCACACTGTTGTGGAGCTGGTAAAGGCTGGTTATGAGCCAATTATCTTCGATAATTTCAGCAATTCTAAGCCTGCTGTGTTAGCTCGCATTAAGCAAATCTGCGGTCGTTCCGTTCCTTTCTACGCTGGTGACATCCGCGTTTATGAGCAGTTAGCCACCGTCTTTAGAGAGCACAAGATCGATGGTGTCATCCACTTCGCCGGCCTCAAGGCTGTCGGTGAGTCCGTTAAGAAGCCACTTGAGTACTACGATAACAACGTCAACGGTTCTCGCGTTCTGCTGCAGGTGATGCGTGATTTCGGTTGCCACAACTTCATCTTCTCCTCGTCCTCTACCGTCTACGGCGAGCCAGATAGCGTGCCTTTAACTGAGCAAAGCCCAGTTAAGCGTGCCAACTGCCCATACGGCCAGACCAAGGTCGATATCGAATACATGGCAGAAGAGCTGCAAAAGGCTGTGCCTGAGTTCTCTATCACCTTACTGCGTTACTTCAACCCAGTCGGTGCTCACGAGTCCGGCCTCATCGGTGAAGACCCACGCGGTATTCCAAACAACTTAATGCCTTACTTAACCCAAGTGGCTGTAGGCCGCTTAGAGTGCTTAAGCATCTTTGGTAACGACTACCCAACCCCAGATGGCACCTGCATCCGTGACTACATCCACGTGGTGGACTTAGCCACTGGTCACGTTGCTGCCTTAAAGCACTGCTTAGATAAGGCTGGTGTGCATATCTACAACTTAGGTACTGGCACCGGCTACAGCGTGCTCGACATGGTTAAGGCCTTCTCTAAGGCTATTGGCCGTGAGTTACCACACAAGTTTGCCCCACGCCGTGCTGGTGACGTGGTGTGTTGCTACGCTGATCCTTCTAAGGCTAAGAACGAATTAGGCTGGGTTGCTACCCACACCTTAGACGACATGACCCGCGACGCCTACAACTGGCAAAAGAACAATCCAAATGGCTACGACGACTAAGAGCAGCGAGCTGATTTAGCTTGCAGCTGTAGTCTAGGTGCCGTCTGCTTTTGAAGCAGGTTTTAGCGCTGATAACTGCCAGCATCTCACCGCCTCGCCACGTGCTAGGTGGAGATGCTGGTAGGTGAGAGTTACTGCTTTTAGCAAGATATCGCGTTGGCGCGGTACGTGTATGTACATGCATAGGCATATGCGCGCACGCTAGCGTTGAGGCTGTCTTGATGAGGTTTATATGAGTGCTTTTAATGTTTCCGATCACCCACACCGTCGCTTTAATGCTCTAACCGGCGAGTGGATTTTAGTGTCGCCTCACCGTGCAAAGCGTCCTTGGAACGGTCAGGTCGAAAAGAGCGCTAACGAAGTTAAGCCAACTTACGATCCAAACTGCTACCTGTGCCCAGGTAACACTCGTGTCTCGGGTGACGTCAATCCAAAGTACGAGAGCAACTTCGTCTTCACTAACGACTTTGCTGCCTTAATGCCAGACACTCCATTAGATGGCCCAGAGGGTGATGATCTCTTCAAGTTAGAGCCAGCTCGTGGTACTGCTCGTGTGATCTGTTTCTCGGCTGATCACTCCAAGACCTTACCTGTGATGGAGGTAAGTGAGATCCGCTCTGTGGTCGATCTGTGGGCTTCGCAGTTCACTGAGTTAAGCGAGACCTACAAGTGGGTGCAGCTCTTTGAGAACAAGGGTGCCATCATGGGTTGCTCCAACCCTCACCCACATGGCCAGATTTGGGCCTGCTCCTTCTTACCTGAGGAGATCATCAAAGAAGAGCGTCAGCAGCGTGAGTACTACGAGAAGCACCACAGCCCACTCCTCCTTGATTATGTCAACCGTGAGCTCGCTTTAAAGGAGCGCATTGTTGTTGAGACTGAGTTCTTCGTAGCCTTAGTCCCATACTGGGCATTCTGGCCATTTGAGACCATGTTAGCGCCTAAGTTTGCTGTCAAGTCGATCAACGAGCTCAACGACGCTCAGCGTGACGACTTAGCTCTGTGCATCAAGAAGCTCACTACTCGTTACGACAATCTGTTCGAGTGCTCTTTCCCATACTCCATGGGTTGGCACAACGAGCCAAAGGATGGCAAGCCACACGACGGCTGGCAGTTACACGCTCACTACTATCCACCTCTTCTGCGCTCTGCTACCGTCAAGAAGTTCGTTGCTGGTTTCGAGCTCTTAGCCGAGAAGCAGCGTGACCTCACTCCAGAGCAAGCAGCAGATCGCCTGCGTGCTTTAGATGAGGTGCACTACACCAAGAAAGCTTAAGCCACAGTAGTAGCAGCAGTAGTAGTTGCATAGCGCAAAGAATTGCGCGTTTATTCACGCTTGCGCTCACTTGCGCTAGTTTAGATGTGCGCGCGTGAGTGGCGCTGAGTTTTCAGCAAACAAAGAACCGATCAGAGGGTCATCAGCTCCTCTGATCACCAAGGCGGACTCAAGGTAAGGCTAAGTCCTTACTTTGGGCCCTCCTTTTTGGCATAAGGCTCTTTAGGCCTAGGCTTTTGCAACGCGAGATCTCCACTCCTGCATCTTCCTACACCTCCTGAGATGATCTGCTACCAGTATCCCCAACTTTCATATGGTAGCCTTGTTGCTAAAAGTCTAGGCCTAAAGGGCGCTTTGCTCATTTAGCTGTGTTTCATCTCCTGCAAGCGCTAGCATGCAGCATACTGCTGCTTGGTAGTTGCTCTCGGGTGTTTATGGTTTAGTTTAGTTTCCGTTGGTCGGGTCGGTACAAGGTAACGACTTGGTAGAGGATTTAGCAATGACTGATGTTCGTGTTAAGAGTAAGGAAGGCTTTGTCTCCCACTTTGGTTGTGAGCCAGAGTTTTTATCGTATGCTCCAGGTCGTGTGAACTTGATTGGTGAGCACACTGACTACAATGATGGCTTTGTTCTGCCATGTGCTATTAAGTTTGGTACCGCTATGACTGCTAAGGTCAACGGCACCAACAAGATGCGCCTTTTTGCCTTAGACATTGACGGTGGTGATACCGACGAGTTTGAGTGCTCTGCTACCTTTGATGCTGGCTCTAAGACTTGGGCTAACTACTTACGCGCTATGGTCGCTCTGATCATGCAAAAGGGCCACAAGGTTGAAGGTCTCGACATTGCTATTACTGGTGATATTCCATTAGGTGCTGGCCTATCTTCTTCAGCCTCGCTTGAAGTTACTTTCGGTAACCTCGTCTCCCAAGTCTTTGGTCTTAACATCCCTCTCCAAGAGATCGCCTTAATTGGTCAGGCTTGTGAGGCTTTAAACGGCTGCAAGTGCGGCATTATGGATCAGACCATCTCTGCTTGCGGTAAGGCTAACTGCGCTCTCTTAATCGATTGCCGTTCCTTAAAGTTAGAGCAGGTTAAGGTGCCATCTGACTTAGACATCTTAATCGTCAACTCCAACTGCAAGCACGAGTTAGTTGGAGGTGAGTACAACGAGCGTCGTGAGCAATGCGAGAACGCTGCTAAGATCTTAGGCGTTAAGGCTTTACGTGACGCCACCATGGAGATGTTAGACGCCAAGAAGGGCGAGATGGACGACGTTACCTATCGTCGTGCCCGTCACGTCATCACCGAGGATGATCGTGTGTTAGAGGCTGTGAAGGCTTTTGAGCAAGGTAACTTAGATAAGCTTGCTACCTTGATGTACGCTTCTCACTGCTCGATGCGCGATGATTTTGAGATTACCATCCCAGAGATCGACGGCTTAGTGGAGATCATTCGTAAGGCTATCGGTGAGAACGCTGCTGTGCGTATGACTGGTGGTGGCTTCGGCGGTAGCGTTGTGGCTGTGGTTGAGCCAAGCAAGGTAGAGCAGGTCAAGCAAGCCATCGACGCTGAGTACGAGAAGATCTCTGGCAAGAAGGCTACCATCATCGAAACCCACGCTTTCGATGGCGCAGCTTTCACCAAGCTCTAATCTAATCCGTCACAGACGGTAGACGATGACGATAGACAGTCAATGCCGTCTAAAAGACCAGACAGAGGTCAGCCCCTAAATCTAAGGGCTGACCTTTGTCGTTTTAGCGTGCTCCAACGAGCACTGTTGCCCCACTAGTACCTGCCGCCCACGGCGCCTAGCCGCTCAAGGCGCGCGAATGCTGGCTGGGCGGAGCGTGGCTAGGCTAGCTAGGCTAGGCTTGAGCGCGGGCTGCAGTCAGGCGCTTGATAACCTCTTGTAAGGTTGCCATTGGACAGCCCATGTTGATACGGGCAAAGCCAGCAAAGTGGCTACCAAAGTGAGTGCCAGGGTGGATGCAGACCTTTGCCTTGTTGACGAAGAAGTCCATCATCTCAGCTTCGTCTTTAAAGACATTACGGAAGTCGACCCACAGAAGGTAGGTGCCCTCACGTGGCTTGATCACCACCTCAGGAAAGATCTTTGGTAACTCGGTGCGCAGATAGTCCTCGTTAGCGTCGATGACCTTGTTGACCTCATCAATGTAGTAGGCGCACTTCTGATATGCCACCTTCATTACCGCATTACCAAAGACGTTAGCGTCAGTCTCGCCTGCGGCATCTAAAGCCTTGAGCATGCGAGCGCGCAGATCATCATTAGGGATGATGAGGTAGGACATAGCGCAACCCATGACGTTAAAGGTCTTGGCTGGGGCGTTAACGATGACTAAGCGGTCTTGGATTGGGCCCTTGATGTCAGCCATAGAGATGAACTTGTGGCCAGCACGAGCAAAGTCAGCGTGAATCTCATCGACGAAGAGCAGCAGATCGTGCTTGACGCAGAAATCGGCAACAGCTTTTAATTCCTCGCGAGTCCAGATGCGGGTAGTAGGGTTTTGTGGAGACACCAAGATCATCATCTTGGTCTTAGCATCAACCAGCTTCTCTAAAGCCTCCAAGTCCATGACGTAGCGGCCGTCACGTTCGACTAATGGTGGCTCAATGATCTCACGATGGCTAGATAAGGTGACGTCATTGAGAGGTGGATAGAATGGAGCGTTTAAGATGACCTTATCGCCAGGGGCGGTAAAGAAGTTGACCATAACGCTGCAAGCGACCACGATACGTGGCACGTACACGATCCAGTCAGGGTTTAAGGTCACCTGATGACGCTCTTGATACCAAGAGACGATGCCCTTTTGGTACTCAGAGGTTAAGGTGGCATAACCTAAGACACCGTGGTCTAATACTTGACGCAGGGTATCTAAGATCTCAGGTGGGCACTTAAAGTCCATATCGGCGCAGCCCATTTGGATGCAGGCAGTGTTACCCACTTCTCTATCGGCAGCATCCCACTTGTAGCTGTCAGTACCATGGCGATCAATAACGGTCGAAAAATCGAACATCAGACACTCTCAAAGACAGGTTTCAACCTGCCACAAACAAGATCACAAACAATCCTACAAATAAGGTCATAAGGGCTACTAAGCCCGAGGAACGTTAGACACAAAAAGCCCCACACCCTCGCTAGGTGGCGCTGCTACGGCAGCGTCACAGAAACGATATGATGCAGGGCTTTTGCAAAGTAGGCTAATCAGGCCAAAAGCCTGTTAGCCTAAGCTTAGGGCTTAGGCTCAGGTCTTTGGTCTTTGGTCTTAGGCTTAGGCCTTGACGCAAATGCATTCTACTTCGATGCGAGCACCCTTTGGTAAGTCCTTAACGGCCACGCACGAACGGGTAGGGAATGGAGTCTCAAAGTAAGTAGCGTAGACTTCGTTGACGGCAGTGAAGTCAGCGATATCAGCTAAGAACACGGTGGTCTTGACGACATCAGCTAAGCTGTAGCCAGCCTCTTCGACTAAAGCCTTTAAGTTAGAGAAGCTTTGCTTAGCCTGAGCTGTGATATCAGCAGGCATGTCACCGGTAGCAGGATCAACAGGGATTTGACCTGAGACAAAGAGCATGTTGCCAACCTTGATGGCAGAGCTATATGGACCAATAGCCTTAGGGGCGTTAGCAGAGCTGATAACTTCCTTGGACATTTCTACCTCATAAAACCAAAATCAGACAGTGTACAGCAAGTTTAGGTTCTGTGCAGTGTGCTGCATGCAGCTCAGGTGAGAGCCTTTTGGCACCTTGCTTTGAGCCTTGCTGTAGTGAGCTTATCCACATGCGCACAAGGTAATAAGAGCACCATTGTGCCGTGTGTGATAGCAAGCGTTAATGGGTCTAAGTTACGAAAGCGATCAGCTTTTGTCAAAGGCTTTTGTGTAAGTGGCGACGACAAAAAAGTACCTACTGTACGGTCGCCTGCCACTCGTGACTCGTGGGTTGCTATACTCCCCTCTGATCTACTTGTCTCGCGTAGGCAGAAGCATAACAGCACAAGTTGGACTCTTTTTGGCAGCACATGGCTAGCTCTTGTTCCTGCTTTAGTGCTCAACGGCCATCTTGATCAGTGGGTGCTGTCACGTAAGGTTAGCTTTGAGCGGCCTCCATTAAGACACAGCGCGGCAGCTCAGATGGAGGTTGCAAATCAAGGTGTAGCATCTTTGGAAGCAATTTGACCAACTGTGACAAGCGACCGTACAGTAGGAAAAAGTACAGTAGAGCAGCCTTGCTATGAAGCGTAAGCAAGTATAAGTATAAAACTACACTTAATTGATCTTTGTTTGACCTGAATTAACTATTTTGGTGCTTAAATATGGAATATATTGATCAAAGCGCTACAATGCTAGTCATAAGGTTAAGTTAGGTGGTGTGCACGCAAATAGATCACTGTGCGTGCGAGTATGGTTGCAGCCAGTGGCACTACCAGAGATCACTGAGCTCTTTACCATGTCTTGACTTGTAACTGCGTCAGCCCAACTAACCTCAGCACGAACTACTACTACTACTACCACATCAACTCCATACGGCTGCAAGGCACAGCAAATGTAGGGCTACTGCAGTTTGTTTGGTTGTTTTGTGGTGACTATTGTGCGCAAAGCGCTTACTGGAAGAAGAAGAATTACTATGAGCAAAGTCCGTGAACTTCGTGATGCTGGTTATCTCTATGATGGTACTGCTGACGAGCCAGAGTTAGCTGCTGAGCGTACCAAGGCCAAGGATCTGTGCTTTGAGTTCAACTACCAAACTCGTCCAAGCGATACTGAGAAGCAAAAGCGCATCTTAGATGAGCTCTTAGGCAAGCACGGCAAGAACCCATGCATCTTAGCCCCAATCTTTGTGGACTACGGTTACAACGTGGAAGTGGGAGACAACTTCTTCTCCAACCACAACTTAGTAATCTTAGATCCAGCTAAGGTACGTATCGGTAACAACGTGTTCTTTGCCACCAACGTCACCATCACCACCGCCGGCCACCCAATCGATGCCGAGACTCGCAACAGCGGCATTGAGTACGCCTACCCAGTGACCATTGGTGATAGCGTGTGGGTAGGTACCAATGTCTGCATTCTCCCAGGTGTGACCATTGGTTCTAACGTGGTGATTGGTGCTGGCTCTGTGGTCAACAAGGACATCCCTGACGGTGTGGTCGCTGTAGGCAACCCATGCCGAGTTCTGCGCAAGATTACCGAGGAAGACAAGAAGAAGTACTTAGTCCCACCAAAGTGCTGTCAGCAACAACAGTAACAGCTGCGCTGCGCTGCGTTTCGCAGCGCAGTGCTGTTTTATGCGGAGCCACGCTCCGCAATATAGTATTAGCTCAAAAGACACAACAGGCCGCATCTGCGGCCTGTTGTGTCTGTAAAGACAAGGATGAGAGCAAAAGTTTAGCTCTCATCGAGTGCCTTAATACGGGCTAGGATGGTCTCCTTGTACTTAGCAAGCTCCTCAAGCTTATTAAATTGCTTGTACTCGCTGTGGCCATCGGAATAGATGACATAAATACCAAAACCACTATCAGAGCGCAGATAGAGATACAGGAGCTCTTGGTCACGGTAGTCAATGCGCAAGTACTCGAATGTCCTTGAGGTGTACTCATAGGCGTTAAAGTACTTGTGGTTTTGCGGGGTAGCACACATAACAAGTGCTATCTTAAGAAACTTTTCTCTATCCTCTGGATCGATGATCTGATCATCATCATCATCGCTTAAGCGCCTCCTGAGGTATTGGTTGATGTTGTCGGCATATTCGTCGAGCTCGCCCCAAGCTCTTATTTTGTCGGTGTGAAAGATCACACCGTTGTCGCTTGGTAGGTGGACATGGTACTTGTCGCCTTCTAAGTAGAGATAGGCGATGGTCTTATTGTTGATTGCCGCACGTCGCCACATGCCGTCGTAGTAGGTGTGATCAGAGAATTTGAGATCCGCAGCAGTCACCAGCTTTGAGGCGATCCTGAGTGGGGCATAATTGTGTTTGTTGATGATGAGATCAACCAACTTCTGATCGAATGCTGCCTTGTCTTGGTCGGTGAGGCGCTCAGTAATAAGCTTTTGTTGAGCGTAGTCGCGCAGAAGCTGGCCTTTGGTCTCAAGCTCTTCTAGGCTCTCCACATAGCAAATTTCAAGAGCATCTAAGTCCTCTGTAGGAAGATATAGGAGGTATTTGGGGGCATCAAGTTGCACATAGGCTAGAGTAGTGCCTTTGCTGTAGATACGGCGCCAAAGAGCTCCTGACTCTTTGTAGTCTTGTAGGTCAATTGCTGCGCCTTGTGGCATTCCTGAAGCGAGGAGAGAGGTAATTTTGCAGGTAACCTGTTCTATTTCTTCGGAAGTGAGAACAGCATTAGGCTCCTTGTAGTCCAAGGCATCCATGAGAAGATGCACGTACTCCTGACGTAACTCGTCGGTCATCTTCGTTGGGCTGGCTTTGGATGAAGCAGTGTCGCTATCATCTTCTGCCGATGATCGGTACTTGGTTTTTTGCAGGACTATTAGGGCAAGGTCATCACTTGGGTTATGAATTTGGTCGATGAAAAGCTGCCTAAACAGGAGCTTGCTCTTCAGTACGGCCGCTTCTGCCTGAATCGACTCAAGATTAAATTGCTCGCGCGATAGCTTAAAGATCGCCTTGAGCACATCTTGGTCAAGATCAGGGCTAAAGGAGCTTAGATCTAAGGTGAGGTACGGCTCATCATCGAGCTTAAGGCTGTCTGGATGGTCTAGATTGCTGAAGACGAGGAACTTTATGCCATTGGTGAGAATGGCGACCTTTACTTCGTCGTAGTTGTCTTCTATATAGTTGCTCAGCTGCGCGATATTGTCTTCAGGGCTGGCAACATTGGTTTTGCACTCAATGAAGATGATAGGCTTATGCCCTCTGACAAGGGCGTAGTCTACTCGGCCTTTGTTGGCATTATGCTTATCGCACACTGAGTACTCAGCCCACAAGGCATCGAGACTGTGGATATCGAAGCCTAGGGCTTTGATGAAAGGCAGCACGAGTACGTTTTTGACGTTCTCTTCGTTCTGGTAATGCACATTGAGGCGTTTAGCCTTTTTGGCCAAGTCAACAAGTGCTTTTTGGAATTCGATGAAGTCGCTCATAGGTGAACCGCCATTCGAGGGTAGAGTCAGATGTCGAGCTGTGCGTACAGCAAACGTGTTTGACAAGTTCAAACGCATCTAAAAGAGGCTGCTTATGTATGGCCCTACAGGAGTTAATGCCTTATGGTACAAGGGCTTGAGGCTAATTTGTGCTGTACGCACAGCTCGTCAGATGTTGTGGGAAGAGATTCGAGTTGCTAAAACAGCGATTGTATTGTAGCAGGACAGAGAAAGTCATTTGTCATGCTTACATGGAGGCTGTGATGAGGCAGAAGTGCTGAGCAAAAAGGGCTTTACGCCTAATGTCGGTTTTGCTACAATGCGTGCCGTTCATTATTGAGGTGTAAAGCCACCTTAAGAACATGGCAAGCCTTAACAAGCGCCGCCTAGCGCCTCTCGTCGTTAAGGATCTTCTTAAGTGCTGGATTAGCTCAGTCGGTAGAGCAGTTGATTCGTAATCAAAAGGTCGCAAGTTCGATTCTTGTATCCAGCACCAGCTCCAACAAGGGTTCTACTCTCAGCCAGCCCAACCAGCCGCCGCAGATGCCGAGATACCAAGCGAGATTATAGAAAATCTTCAGCTGAAGTCTTTCTATAACTTCTATCCAGCCAACTGCAAGGGCCTGTTTGTTTACGGCCGCTTGCACGAGCATCAGCTGTTTGCGCCGGTATCAGCCACCCAAAAGATTGTCTTAAGTGTCATCACTGACTTTTGCAGCTCGCCTTTTGCGCAAAAGCGCAAGGGGAAGATGACCTTAAACAACCACGCCCTCTCGCATAAGACCAATGACCTAATCAGCGCTCAACAGATCTCACGTCATATCCAAGAGCTACAAAATCCATGTTTTCCAAAGAAATCTAGGGAGCGACCTCTCTAAAACAGCATAAAAATCAGCGTTTAAGAGCTTCCACCCATAGGGTTGTAGGTTAGT
>CALXYZ010000118.1 GCA_944393075.1 uncultured Anaerobiospirillum sp.
GAGATCGACGCAGACAGCGTGTTCTACTACATCTACGGCATCCTGCATAGCCCAGAGTACCGCAGTACCTACGCCAACAACCTGCAAAAGGAGCTGCCACGTATTCCGCGTGTGGCCTCGTATGCACAGTTTGCGGACTTTGAGGCTGCAGGTCGCGCGCTCGCTGCCCTGCACGTAAACTACGAGCAGGTTGAGCCATACAAGGGCTGCACCTTTGCGATCAGCGAGAGCGCTCCGAGCCTGCGTGTTTCTGCTATGAAGTATGGCAAGATCAAGGGTAAGACCGGCAACGCCGCCAAGAAGAAGGATGAGATCATCTTCAACGAAGATCTCGTGATTAAGGACATTCCGCTTGAGGCGCAAGAGTACGTGGTCAATAAGAAGTCTGCCCTCGATTGGCTGGTGGAGCGCTGCTGCGTTAAGGTCGATAAGGACTCACAGATCGTCAACGACTTCAACGACTTCGCTGAGGCTATGAACGTGGACTATAACGCCTTTGTAAAAGCCATGGGCGGTGAGGTCGCAGGCTTTGAAGCTTTAAAGGGTGACAACCACTTCTACACCTTGCTCCTCATTTTGAGGGTCATTACCGTAAGCCTACGCACTATGGAGATCGTAAAAGCACTGCCTCCACTGACCATCCACGAGCTCGACAAGTAATGAGTAACGAGTAACGAGTACGTTGAACCAAGGCTTGCTCCTCATTTAGCAATTTGAGGAGTGGGCGCTGCCCCCAAGCCGCCTGTGGGCGGCTTGGCTGGGCCTCCACCAAGACCTACCATCTACCAAGATCATTTCCTTCCCTTCTTAGTCACTACAGCCTTATCCCCCATCGGTACACTGCCTAGCGATATCTTTTATCGTGACTTCCTCATAGCAATAGCACCTGCCCATGTCGTGAGGCCGTAGCGGCATTTAAGTAAGCACCAGCCCTGTGTACTCACACACCGAGCGCACGCTTGCGCGCTCGGTGCTGAGCCACCCACAAAGCCCTGCGCGCCCACAGAACCAAAAGTGCTCTCTGCCTTGTCGGCTCTGTGGGCGCGCAGGGTGTGGTGTGAGCTTGATAGGTGTGGCTATATCTTCTTTTGTTCCCCTAATGCGCGAACAAAGCGTGAGATTACTCACAAAAGTAAAAAATTATGCGCTAAAACAGAGCGTCATTTTGGACTTTCACTTGCTGCCTTTTCGTCTCTTTTACGCTTTGATTGGCTTTAGCGCTAGTTTTAGTGCAAGTTTGCTTTGGCCATTGTGAGACGTTCTTCACCGTTTATGCACCCTTTTTGCCAGTATTGACAAGCTGTTTTGCACTTATTTGATACGCTTTTTTTAAAGTTTTAAAGCGGTGCATAGGTGCTCTATTTGTGGGTTTGTCTTTCAAAAGACTTTGCATATTTGGCTTAATTTCAATATAAATGAACACAAGTTCAGACGGTGGCATCTCAGAAACACCTGCCAGAACCGCCTGATTCAAGTTTATTTTTCGCGTCCAAAATAGTGCAAATCTTTAGAATGCCTTATGAAGTCTGGGTTTGCTACTTGTTGGGCGCTCAGTTTTGGCCTATAGCTTCGGTTGTTTGGCCAGAACGTTAAGTTTGTGCGATACCTTGCGACCCCAATCAGGAGCTCGATATGACTTTCGATGACTTAGTTTCCTTAATCGCTGCGCGCGATGTAAAGTTTGCCGATCTGCGCTTCGTCGATACCCGCGGTAAAGAGCAGCACATTACCCTCCCTGCCGAATTAATCGACGAGGACTTCGCTAAAGAAGGTAAGCTCTTCGACGGTTCCTCCATTGCCGGCTGGCGTGGCATCGATAAGTCCGATATGCTGCTGATGCCTGACTTAGACACCGTCTTTATCGATCCTTTCTACGAGACCCCAACCGTCGTTATTCGCTGCGACATCTTAGACCCTGCCTCTTTCACCGGCTATGACCGTGACCCTCGTTCCATCGCTAAGCGCGCTGAGCTCTACTTAAAGTCCACCGGTGTAGGTGACGAGGCTTTCTTTGGTCCAGAGCCAGAGTTCTTCTTATTTGACGATGTGCGCTTTAAGACCTCGATGTCCGGCTCTATGGTCGCCATCGATGACATTGAAGCTGCTTGGAACTCCGATCGCGTTTATGAGGGCGGCAACAAGGGCCATCGTCCAAGTGTCAAGGGCGGTTACTTCCCTGTTCCACCTGTTGATTCCTCGCAAGAGATCCGCTCGCAAATGTGCCTGACCATGAAGGAATTAGGTCTGGTCATTGAGGCTCATCACCATGAGGTTGCTACCGCTGGCCAAAACGAAATTGCCACCAAGTTTAATTCCCTGACCAAAAAGGCCGACGAGGTGCTGCTCTACAAGTATGTGGTGCAGAACACTGCTCACAAGTTCGGTAAGACCGCTACCTTCATGCCTAAGCCAATGGCTGGTGATAACGGCTCGGGTATGCACTGCCACCAATCGATCGCTAAGGCCGGCAACAACATCTTTGCTGGCAACTTATACGGCGGTCTCTCGCAGGAAGCACTGTGGTACATCGGCGGCATCATCAAGCACGCTAAGGCCTTAAACGCCTTCACTAACCCTTCAACCAACTCCTACAAGCGCTTAGTGCCAGGCTTTGAGGCTCCAGTGATGCTGGCTTACTCTGCCTCTAACCGCTCGGCTTCGATCCGTATTCCAGCAGCCTTAAACCCAAAGACTGCCCACATCGAAGTACGCTTCCCTGACTGCACCTGCAACCCATACTTAGCCTTCTCGGCCATGTTGATGGCAGGCCTCGACGGCATCTTAAACAAGATCAACCCAGGCGACCCAATGGACAAGAACCTCTACGACTTACCACCAGAGGAGGCTAAGGCCATCCCACAAGTCGCTGGTTCTCTGCCTGAGGCTTTAGCTGCTTTGGAGCAAGACTACGAGTTCTTACTTGCTGGCGGTGTCTTCTCTAAGGACAACATCGACGCCTACATCGCCTTAAAGCAAGAGGAGATCAACAAGGTCAACCTCATCCCTCACCCAGCTGAGTTTGAGCTCTACTACAGCCTCTAAACCCAGCCCAGATAGCTAGGTTGCCAGCTACCTGCTGCTTGCTGCAAGCTGCAAGCTGCAAGCTGCTTGCTGCTTGTAAGCAGGCAGGAATGTAGGTAGGTATGCCCAGTCCCTGCTAGCTTGCAGGGGTGGCATTTAATGGCTATTACCGAGCCTCTTTGTATCTCCCCCAAGGTCACGTCGTGGCCTTGGGGGGCAGTCCGCGGAGCTAGGAAAGAGTAATGCCGCGGACTGCCTTTAGCACCTACGCCCACCGGCGGAGGAATAGCGGTTGGCGGGTGCTTCTTTGCTTTTTTTTCTTCTTCGACTTCAATTGGCAATTGTGCGGCCCAACTGACACAGCTTTCGTCACGCAGTTGGCTCACATGGAACAACTATGAAAGAACACGGCCTCTACCAGAGTAGTTATGAGCATGATGCGTGTGGTGTCGGCTTTATCGCCCACATCAAAGGCATCAAGAGCCATAAAATCGTTGCTCAAGGTCTGGAGATCTTGGCAAACCTCACTCACCGCGGTGCCGTTGGTGCCGATCCGCTGCAAGGCGATGGCGCCGGCATCCTCATTCAAATCCCTGATAAGCTCTATCGCGATGATATGCGCGCTTTGGGTGTCAACCTACCACCTGCAGGTGAGTATGGCGTTGGTATGGTCTTCTTACCTCAAGAATCAGCCTCCCGTCATGCCTGCCAAGAGGAAATAGAGCGTGCTATCTTAGCTGAGGGCCAAGTCATCTTAGGTTGGCGTGATGTGCCTGTAAATCGCGATATGCCGATGAGTGCGGCCGTGCGCGAAAAAGAGCCTGTCATCCGCCAGATCTTTGTTGGCCACTCCAAGGATGTCTTGGTCACCGATGCGTTAGAGCGCAAGCTCTATCTCATTCGCAAGCGCAGTTCCATCGCCATTGCCAATCTCAAGCTGCACCACTGCAAAGAGTTCTACATCCCTTCGTTTAGCGCCCGTACCGTGGTCTACAAGGGTCAGCTCTTAGCCTCGCAGGTAGGTGAGTACTACACCGATTTACAAGATAGCCGCACGGTCTCAGCTTTAGCTTTGATCCACCAGCGCTTCTCTACCAACACCTTCCCTCAGTGGTCGTTGGCACACCCATTCCGTATGATTGCCCATAACGGTGAGATCAACACCTTACGTGGCAACTTCAACTGGATCTTAGCCCGCGAGAAAAAGATCTCATCACCAGTATTTGGCTCTGACTTAGACAAGCTCTGGCCTTTGATCTTCCAAGGTCAATCGGACTCGGCTTCCTTTGATAACGCTTTTGAGCTCCTGACCATGTCAGGCTACTCCTTAGCCCAAGCTGCCATGATGATGATTCCTGAGGCTTGGGAAAAGAACTCGCTTATGGGCAGCAACTTAAAGGCTTTCTACGAGTACCACGCTGCCATGATGGAGCCATGGGATGGCCCTGCTGCGGTTGCCTTTACCGATGGTCGTCAAATCGGCGCCACCTTAGACCGTAATGGTCTGCGCCCAGCTAAGTACATCGTGACCGACGATGACTGTGTGATCCTTGCCTCCGAGAGTGGTGTGCTCTCGATCCCTCCTGCCAACATCAAGCAGAAGTGGCGTTTAGAACCAGGTCGCATGTTGCTGATCGACTTAGAGCAAGGACGTATCATCGACGATCAAGAGATTAAGACCTCTCTTGCTACCGCTAAACCATACCGCGAGTGGATTGACAAGATCCGCATCAAGCTGTCCTCTTTAAGCGAGGAGGCGGCAGGGGCCAATGGTGCCTCTTTAGACTCTGGCGCTGCAGCTGCTAGCGCTGCAGCTGCTGGCGGTGCGGGCGCTGTAGCTGCAGATGGCATTGGTGCTACCAATGCTACCAAGCTGGCGGTGTCGCAAGCTGTGCAGGCGCTTGCATCTGGGCGCAATCGCTATCAGGTACCAATGCTGGTAGCAGGACAAGAGGGCTCGTTATCTTTAGAGCAAGGCTTGGGTGTCTTTGGTTACTCGCTTGAGGAGATTGAGCGCTTAGTACAAGCCATGGTCGACAGTGGTGGCGATCCCGTGCTCTCCATGGGTAACGATGCACCTTTAGCCGTGTTGTCGGGGCGTAACCGTGTGCTCTACGACTACTTCCGTCAGCTCTTTGCTCAGGTGACTAACCCACCTATCGACCCTATCCGTGAAGAGGCTGTGACCTCGCTGGTGTCCTTTATTGGCCCACGTCCAGACCTCCTCAACATCATGGATAACAACCCTCCAGTGCGTCTTGAAGTGGAGCAGCCAATTCTCAATGACGAGGAAATGGAGTGCATCTACAATATCGATACGCTAACTCAGGGTAAGTTTGTCGCCCGTACCTTGGATATCACCTATCCTCTGTCATGGGGCAAGAATGGTATTGAGGCTCGCTTAGCCTCGATTAAGGCTGCTGCCGTCGATGCAGTGGCCGCTGGCGTCAATATCCTCATTATCTCTGACCGCAATGTCAGCAAAGAGCGTGTGGCTATTCCAGCTCTGCTAGCGACCTCGGCTATTCACCTCTTCTTAGTGGAAAAGGGATTACGTACCTCCACTGGTTTAGTGGTGGAGACTGGTTCTGCCCGCACCATTCACCACTTTGCGCTCTTAGGCGGTTATGGTGCTGAGGCTATCTACCCATACTTAGCTTTAGACTTAGTGCGTTCGCTGGCCATCAGCAAGGCTAATCAGGCTTCGGCACTGCATGCTGCGACCGCCACTGACGCTGCCAAGGCTGCTAGTGCTGCCGCCACCGCTGCAGTGAAGTCCTACATCAAGGCTATCGATAAGGGCTTGTTGAAGATCATGGCCAAGATGGGCATTTGTACCTACATGTCCTATATCGGCGCCCAGATCTTCGAGGCCATTGGTCTGAAGTCCTCGTTTATTGAGCACTATTTCACCAACACCCCAAGCCCAATTGAAGGCATTGGTCTCTTTGAGATCGCCTCTGAGGCCGTGGAGATGCATCAGGAGGCTCTCTTTAAGTCGGGTCATGCCTTATCCCCTATCGCTGTTGGTGGTGATTTGGCTGTGCGCAGCGATGGTGAGAGCCACATGTGGACGCCAGAGGCCATTGTGGCGCTGCAACATGCTGTCACCTACAACGATCAGCACAGCTACGATGAGTACGCCCGCATCATCAACGACAACAGCTCGCGTCTCATGACCTTACGTAGCCTCTTTGAGCTGCACTCGGACAAGGCTCCAATTCCACTGTCACAGGTGGAGAGTGCCGATAGCATCGTCAAGCGCTTTGCCACCTCTGCCATGTCGATGGGCTCGATCTCAACTGAGGCTCACGCCACCATGGCTATTGCCATGAACCGTATTGGCGCCATGTCCAACAGCGGTGAAGGTGGTGAGGATGAGCGTCGCTTTGGTGTGATCGACCACGACTGCACCTTAGTCGATGTCTTAGGTAGCGACGCGGTGGTGCCTATTCCGCTGCACAAGGGTGATAGTCTGCGCTCACGCACCAAGCAAATCGCCTCGGGCCGCTTTGGTGTGACCTCTGAGTACCTCAAAGCCGCTGATCTGTTGCAGATCAAGATGGCGCAAGGTGCTAAGCCTGGTGAGGGTGGTCAATTACCTGGCCATAAGGTTTCTGCTTATATTGGCAAACTGCGTCACAGCCCAGAAGGTGTCGGCCTGATTTCGCCACCACCACACCACGACATCTACTCGATTGAGGACTTAGCTCAACTCATCTACGACCTCAAGCTCGCTAACTCTGATGCCAACATCTCGGTGAAGTTAGTCTCTGAAGTTGGTGTGGGCACTGTGGCAGCTGGTGTGGCCAAGTGTAAGGCTGACCACATTGTGATCTCTGGTCACGATGGTGGTACTGGCGCTGCTCCGGCCTCCTCTATTAAGAACACTGGTTCGGCATGGGAAATCGGTTTATCTGAGGTACAGCAGACCTTAGTGCTTAACAAGCTGCGTTCCCGTGTGCGTATCCAAGTTGATGGTCAGATCAAGACTGGTCGTGATGTGGTCATCGGTGCGCTCTTAGGTGCCGACGAGTTTGGCTTTGGCACCACTGCCTTAGTGTGCTTAGGCTGCACCATCATGCGCAAGTGCCAAAAGAACACCTGCCCTGCTGGTATTGCGACCCAAGATCCAGATCTGCGCCGTAACTTTGTGGGCACCCCAGAGAAGCTGATTTCTTTCTTCTACTTTGTGGCAGAAGAAGTACGTGCCCTGATGGCCTCTTTAGGTGTATCCAAGTTCGAAGACTTAATCGGTCACAGCGAGTACTTACGCCAGCGCACTGTTGATAGCATCGACCCATACTTTGCTAAGGCTCGTACCTTAAACTGCACTCCTATCTTCTACAAGGAGATCAGCGACAATGATGCTAGCTACCGTCACAGCAAGAGCCAAGACCACGAGCTCGATAAGACTTTTGATAGTGCTTACTTAGACGCCGTACAGCAAGCCTTAACCGGCTTCTACACTGGTAAGACCAAGGATAGCCTGATCATCGGCACCACGGTCTGCAACTTAAACCGTGCAGTTGGCACCATGATCTCGTCTACCGTAACCGCCGCTGCGGCCGCAGCTAAAGCTGCTGCAGCTGCTGCGGCAGCTGCGGGCACAGCCACAGCGCCCGCACCTGCATTGCCTGAAGGATTTATCAGCCTCAAGCTGCGTGGTACCGCTGGCCAAAGCTTAGGTGCATTCTTGACCTCTGGTGTGAGCTTAGACCTCGAAGGTGAGGGTAACGACTATGTCGGTAAGGGCCTATCCGGTGGCGTGATTGCCGTCAAGCAAGATCGCGACTTTAAGGGTGATGCCAGCGCTAACATCATTGCTGGTAACACCTGCCTCTATGGTGCTACCTCAGGTAAGGCCTTCTTTAATGGTGTAGTCGGTGAGCGCTTTGCAGTACGTAACTCTGGTGCCTCCTGTGTGGTTGAGGGTGTTGGTGAGCACGGCTGTGAGTACATGACCAACGGTACTGTACTGATCTTAGGTAAGATCGGCCGTAACTTTGCCGCCGGCATGTCAGGCGGTGTAGCTTACATCTACGATGTCGATGGTAGTGCCGCCTCCAAGATCGCCGCCGGTAAGTTCCACTTAAGCCGTGTTACCTCCTATAAGGACGCAAACTTGGCAGTGCCTTTACACCAAGGCAAGCACGATGAGGAGCTGATCTTAGAGCTCTTACAAGAGCATCTCAAGAGAACAGGCTCGAAGCGTGCCGCTGCGATCTTAGCTAACTTTGAAGCAGAGCTGTCTCGCTTCCTCAAAGTGATGCCAGAAGAATACCTGCGTGCCCTTAAAGTCAAGCAGGCCCAAAAGCAGCAGACCCCACGCGCTGCCGCCACTGCTACCAGCGCAGCTACAGCTACAAGCGCAGCCGCTGGTGCAGCAACTGCCGCAGCCAAGAGTCACAAGTAGGAGGTGCGCCATGGCAAACGAACGTGGATTCATTGAATTGCCTTTTGTCCCTGAGATCCATGAAGCAGTGGCAAAACGCATTACTCACTTCAACGAATTTATCGAAACCTTAAGCGATCACGATGCCACTATTCAGGCCTCGCGTTGCATGGACTGCGGTATTCCTTTCTGCCAAAACCGCTGCCCACTGCACAACGATATGCCTGACTTTAACCGTGCCGTGGCCGCTGGAGATTGGGAACAAGCCTATAGCGTGCTGATTGACCACAATGATTTCCCTGAAATCACGGGTCGTATCTGCCCAGCTTTATGCCAAGAGAGCTGCTGCTTAGGTCTATACCAAGACAAAGAAGTTGGTATCAAGTCGATTGAGCGCAAGATCATTGAGTATGCTTACGCCAATGGCTTAGTGCCACAACAACAGGTAGCTGCCGATAGCGGTAAGAAAGTCGCTATTGTCGGTTCTGGCCCTGCCGCTTTAGCCTGCGCCACTTCCTTAAATCGCTTAGGTGTAGCGGTTACGGTCATCGAAAAGATGGACAAGATCGGTGGTCTTTTACGCTACGGTATCCCTGACTTTAAGCTCTCAAAAGAGGTCTTAGACCGTAAGATCAAGCAAATGGTGAGCTCAGGCGTGCGCTTTATCACCAGCACCTTAGTGGTGGGTACTACCGAGCTCAAAGAGCAAGCCCAAGCAGGTCACGACCTGCTTGAAAAAGGCATTCACACTGACCACACTCAGGTAGTAAGCTTAGAGGAGCTCAAGCGCGAGTACGACGCTGTGGTGTTGGCGGTTGGCTCTGAAAGCCCACGTGATCTACCTATTCCAGGCCGTGAGCTTGAGGGTATCCACTTTGCCTTGGATTTCTTGATCGCCCAGAACAAAGAAAACCAAGGTGGCAGCCTCAACCCAATTGTCGTCAAAGGCAAAAAGGTGGTGGTCATCGGTGGTGGTGAAACCGCCTCTGATTGCATTGGTGTAGCCATCCGCAAGGGTGCTGCCTCTGTGACCCAGCTTGACTACCACGAGGAGCTCCCAGAGAGCATCGATGTGCGTCAAGTGTGGCCACACCCACGCCACATCAAGCACACCTCGACCTCACAAGAGGAAGGCTGCACCCGCTTGTTTGCTACCAACACTACAGCCTTTTTAGCCGCAGAGGGTTCTGACAAGAATGGCAACGCCAGCAGTGCTGGCAATGCAGGCGGTGCTGGCAGTGCTGGCGGTGCTGGCGGTGCTGGCAAGCACGTGGCAGCAGTCTCCACCGTACAGGTCAAGTGGGGCCCTAACCGTAAGATCACCCCAATCAAGGGTACTGAGGGCAAACTTGAGGCTGATGTGGTGCTCATTGCTATGGGCTATAGCCACCCAGCACAAAAGGTTTTTGCCGCCGAGAACAAGGCTTTTGCCCAAGATGCTCGCCATAACTTTAAGGCCGAGCTTACTGGCCCGCAGGCTTTTGTCAGCTCTGATCCAAAGGTCTTTGTCACCGGTGACTGCCGTAGAGGTCAATCTTTAGTGGTCTACGCCTTAGCCGAAGGTCGTGACTGTGCCTTAAGCGTGTATCAGCACATGATGCGCATTGAGGCCCATGACGCCACAGACACTGCCAAGGCTATTACTGCCCGCAGCAGCAGCGTCGCCTAAAGGCCCAACAGAATTTTGGTGTGAACCACCAAAACCGACTCTGATTGAAGTCGTCAGGCCGAGCCTCAACAGGCTCGGCCTTTTTAGTGCCCAATGCGTGCGGCCATGGCCGCATTAAGCTTGATCTAACGGATAAGGAGTTAGGGCACTCCACCTACACCGTGGAGATCGATTCCTCCACCGGCATGGACACTTGCGATTTTACCTGTGTTTGCGGGTTTTAAACGATAAAAACAGCCCTAAGAGCGCATTGATATGCGGTTCATCAAGTGGTGGTTTGATTACGACCTGCGACAGAAAAATCCTTAGGAAGATGAGGGGGT
>CALXYZ010000119.1 GCA_944393075.1 uncultured Anaerobiospirillum sp.
TCGAACGCGTGCACTACCAATGTAGCGCATCTTTCCGCGCTTGCTATTATGCGCAAAGACATGCTCAACACGAGATAAAAGGAGTCACAGAAAGGCTCTAACCCTGCAAAGATTGTTAGAGCCAATCTGCCTTTAATTAGCTAGGACTTGAACCCCTTGTGCTATGGCTATACGCCGTCCCCACAGGTAATGCACTAAATAAGACAAATAAGCCATTTAGCTAATTTGTAGAAGTTCTCGATTGCAAGAGTGTGGCTTAAACAAGCCTTTTTCTTGCCCTTAGATGGTGCGTGGTTGACTGATTTCGTGCATTACTATTAAATAGCTGAATTTTGCCTGTTTGGCCTTTTTGTCGGGTAAATGCGAGATTTTGGTGATTCTTGTGCCCAGAATCGATTGATTTGCGCGATTTTTGTCGCTTTTTTGTGCATTGGGTTTTGCACTTATTTGGCTCAAGCTGTCCATATTGGTGTGAAAACAGCTGAAAAAAGCGCAAAAACAGGTCAGAATAGGAAGACTTAGTATAGGTCTACTCTCTTTTTGCTGTCCAAAAAGATGCAAGGTTGCAAGACTTCACGACAGTAAGGAGCACACGAGTAGAAGCTGCGCCTAAGCTGTTATGAATTGCTGGCGTTGCTTGGCTTAAGGATTCTCTGATGGCCTTTTCCTATGACTAAGAATGTTGGTTCTCGCTCTGTTGATTTTGTAATTGCTTTGGTTGCAAGAACTAGCACATTCAAGTTGAAGTCTTAGTTTGTTCTTGCTGCGAGAACGCTAGTTTGTTGGGATCCTTTGGTTATGGCAACCCGTGAACACTTCTCATCACGTTTAGGCTTCTTGCTGATCACCGCAGGTTGTGCAATTGGTCTAGGTAATGTTTGGCGCTTCCCTTATATTGTGGGTCAATATGGCGGTGCCATTTTCGTCTTGATCTACATCTTCTTCTTAGTGGCTTTTGGGCTGCCACTGTTGATGATGGAATTAGCTATCGGTCGTAACTCCCGCCGCTCTTTAGCTCTGTCCTTTGAGACCTTAGAGCCTGCTGGTGGTAAGTGGCACCTCAATAAGTACTGGATGATCGCTGGTAACTACGTCTTAATGTCGTTCTACAGCGTGATCACCGGTTGGATGCTCTACTACAGCATCAAGGGCTTCTTAGGTGAGTTTGGTACCAACACTGATGCCGCTGGCGCTGGTGAAGCTTTTAACGCCATGTTAGCTTCCCCATCAGCCATGGTGATAAATATGTTGGCTGTGGTGGCTGTGGCTTTTGGTATCTGCGCCTGTGGCTTACGTAAGGGCGTGGAGCGTATCACCAAGCCTTTAATGCTACTGTTGTTTGCCATCTTAATCTTCTTAGCATTACGTTCTTTCACCTTAGACGGTTTCAAGGCTGGTATTGAGTACTATTTAAAGCCTGATATCTCTAAGATCACTGATGGTGGTATGGCCCGTGTGATCGAGGTGTTATCTGCTGCAATGGCCCAAGCTTTCTTTACCTTATCGATTGGTATTGGTGCTATTCAGATTTTCGGTACCTACATGAGCTCCAAGCAAACCTTAGCATCTGAGGGCTTGAGCATCTTAGTGTTAGATACCACTGTGGCTTTCTTCTCCGGTCTTGTGATCTTCCCAGCTTGCTTTACTTATGCTGTGGAGCCAGGCCAAGGCCCAGGCTTAATCTTTGTAACCTTAGTGTCGGTGTTCTCACACATGGAAAATGGCGCTATTTGGGGCGGCCTCTTCTTTATGTTCATGTTGTTTGCGGCACTTTCGACCTTGATTGCCGTGTTTGAGAACATCATTGCCATCTGCATGGAGCTCTTCACCACCTCACGTCGTCGTGCGGTCATGATCAACTTTGTGGTCATTCTGATCTTCGCCATGCCATGTATCCTAGGTTTCAACTATTGGTCTGACATTCACCCATTAGGTGGTAGTTCAACCATCTTAGATCTTGAAGACTTCATCATCTCCTATAACATTCTGCCTTTTGGTGCTTTAGTCTATGCTGCCTTCATCACTTGGCGTGGTGGCTGGGGCTTTGACAAGTTCTTAAAGGAGTGCAACACCGGTGAAGGCGTCAAGATGCCACGCTGGGGTCTCAACTACTACCGCTTCGTAGTGCCTGTTGTGATTTTCTTACTGATCGCAAACTGCTACTACAGCGTCTTCTTTGCTGGCTAACCAAGCCTAGGCCTTGCAGCGCCGCAACGCGCGCAGCATGTGCTGCACTGTGCTGCACTGCGCTGCGCTGCGTAGCGCTGCGAGGCTCAACATCTAATCTAAGCTCAAGAGCAGTGCCTACAACTTAGGGAGAAGGCTGTACTGCGTGGTGCAGTGGGGCTTTTTTGTATCTTTAGGGGGCAGGCACTGCTCTTAACTACACTAGAGGCGCTGATTTTCAGTCTGCTATGGTGCAGCTGATAGCTATAAGTCCTAAGCGTTTTGCTTTTTCCTACATGGTGCTGTAGTTTGCAAGCACTCTGCTTTCAGCATCAGCCTCAGCCTCGGCCTCTGCTTTTAGATTTCACAGCGTGCCACGTGCTATCTACACAGATCAGGGCGAAATCTAATGCAAGGGGAAAGGCTAGGCCTAGTACACGTACACTTACCAGTACAGGTGCAAGTGCAAGTAAGTGCTATGGCCACGGCAAGAGCAAGGGTAGGTAGTTAGCTGGCTTTTTTCTTTGGAGATCGGACTTTCTTTTTATGGCTGCTCGAGAACAATTCTCCTCGCGATTGGGTTTCCTTTTGATTGCTGCTGGATGTGCCATTGGCTTAGGTAACGTCTGGCGCTTTCCTTACATCACAGGTCAGTATGGTGGCGCTATCTTCGTCATCATATATCTGTGTTTCTTGTTTTTTGTGGGCGTACCACTGCTCACCATGGAGCTCTCGGTCGGCCGCGCTTCACGCCGCAGCTTAGGCCAGTCCTTTGAGGTGTTGAAGCCAAACACCAAATGGTACTTAAACAAGTTCTGGATGATTCCTGGCAACTACATCCTGATGTCCTTCTACTCCTTAGTGACGGGCTGGATGCTCTACTACATGGTCAAAGTAGGCTCAGGTTCTATTGCCGCTAACATCACCCAAGCTGACGCTGGTGCGGTCTTCAATAATCTGTTATCTGAACCAGCCATCATGCTTTTATGCACTGTCACTGTGGTGGTGTCATCGTTTGCAGTGTGTGCGTTTGGTTTAGAAAAGGGTGTGGAGCGCATCACCAAGCCAATGATGCTGCTGCTCTTTGCTCTCTTAATCTTCCTCGCAGCCCGTTCGTTCTCGCTGCCTAGCGTTAAAGAGGGCCTGAGCTACTACCTCATGCCAAGCCTCGATAACATGCAAAAAGAAGGTGTTCTTAACGCTTTGTCTGCAGCTATGGGCCAAGCCTTCTTCACTTTAGGCTTAGGTGTTGGTTCCATTCAGATCTTCGGCTCTTACATGAGCCGTGATTACAGCTTAGGTAAGGAAGCTTTTACCATTACCTTGCTTGATACCACTGTGGCATTGCTCGCTGGCTTTGTGATCTTCCCTGCTTGCTTTAGCTACAATGTCGAACCTGGCCAAGGCCCAGGTCTGATCTTTGTGACCTTAGTGACCGTGTTCTCTAACATGGAGTATGGTGCTATCTGGGGCGGTATTTTCTTCCTTTTCATGCTCTTTGCTGCACTTTCGACCTTGATTGCGGTGTTTGAAAATATTATTGCTATCTCGATGGAGGTGTTTAAGGTCAGCCGTATTAAGGCCGTGGTTTATAACTGCATTACGATCTTGGTCTTAGGTCTGCCATGCATGTTCGGTTACAACTATCTGTCCGACATTCACCCTTTAGGTGGTGAGTCCACGATCTTAGATACCTACGATTTCATCCTCAGCAACAACATCCTGCCTTTTGGTACTACTTGCTATGTGCTCTTTATTACCTTAAAGCGCGGCTGGGGCTTTGATAATTACTTAAATGAGACCAACCATGGCCACGGCTTCAAGATTCCACGTGGCGCTATCAATTACTATCGCTTCGTGTTGCCAGTGGTCATCTGTGCCTTATTTATCCAAGGTTACGTCGCTGTCTTTGGCTAAGCTAGCCAAAGCTAGGATGTAACCATTTGGGCTGCCTCTGCTTCTTACTCTTGATCAGAAGATGAGATAAGTAGGGGGCAGCAGTTCACGGTGCGTGAGCACCTTTGTTGTAGTTGATGGTCACATTGCTTTGTGGTGTGATCTCGGTTCACACCGTGAGGCTAGGGTTTTAGCTCTAACCTCACGGTGTGGGCCGAGCACCTTGGGTTTGCTGACCCTCAGGAGTTTGTATGTCTCAACGCGAACAGTTTTCCTCGCGCTTAGGCTTCCTGCTTATTGCTGCAGGATGTGCGATCGGTCTTGGTAACGTGTGGCGCTTCCCGTACATTACGGGCCAATATGGTGGCGCTATCTTCGTTATCATGTATCTGGTGTTCCTGCTGATCATTGGCGTGCCTCTGCTCACCATTGAGCTGTCGATTGGTCGTTGCTCTCGTCGCTCTTTGGCTCGCGCCTTTGAGATCCTAGAAGAACCAGGTCGTAAGTGGCACTGGAATAAGTTCTGGATTATTCCAGGCAGCTACATTCTGACATCCTTCTATGCAGTGATCACAGGCTGGCTCCTTTACTATTGCATTCGTACTGCAATGGGCTTCTTCCCATCTGGTACCACCCAAGAGCAAGCAATCGCTAAGTTCGATTCCCTGCTTGCTGACCCATACATCATGTTCGTCTGCATGCTGTCTGTGGTCTTTGTATCCTTTGCTATTGTAGCCTTTGGTCTAGTGAAAGGTGTGGAGCGTATTACCAAGCCAATGATGATTGTGCTTTTTGCTCTGCTCATTTTTATGGCTGCTCGCTCCTTTACGCTGCCAGGTTTTGCTGAAGGTATCGCGTACTACTTAAACCCATCTTGGGACAACATGAAGCGTGATGGCTTTTTAGAGGCCGTCTGGGCAGCAATGGGTCAGGTGTTCTTCACCTTATCTATTGGTCAAGGCTCGATTGAGATCTTCGGCACTTACATGGATAAGCGCCACTCATTGATCTCTGAGTCGATCATGATCTGCTGCTTAGACACCGCTGTGGCCTTACTCTCAGGCTTCATCATCTTCCCAGCTTGCTTCAGCTACGATGTAGAGCCAGGTCAGGGCCCAAGCTTACTGTTCATCACCTTAACCACCGTGTTCTCTAACATGGATGGTGGTTGGTTCTGGGGTAGCTTGTTCTTCCTCTTCATGCTCTTTGCGGCACTGTCAACACTGATTGCGGTGTTTGAGAGTATTGTGTCGATGTCGATAGACCTGTTTGCAGTCTCGCGTGTAAAAGCCGTGATCGTTAACCTTATCATCATCGGCTTTATGGCAATTCCATGTATCTTAGGCTTCAACGTCTTAGACTTCATCCACCCATTAGGCGGCAACTCGACCATTTTAGACTTACAAGACTTTATTGTGTCTAACAACATCTTGCCAATTGGTTCGTTTGTGCTGATCCTCTTTATTACCGCAAAGACCGGTATGGGCTTCAAGCGCTATCAAGAGGAGTGCAACATTGGTGATGGTCCTAAGATGCCAAGCTGGATGAAGTACTACTTACGTTACTTCCTGCCAATCGTGATTGCAGCGATCTTGGTGGTGGGTTACTACAACATCTTCTTAGCCTAATCTACAACGCAGGGCGTTCTGTGTGGCTATAAGCTGCACTGCAACGCGGTTTTTTGGGCCAGCTACGCAGCGCCGCTGCGCAGCGACGGCCTGCATTAGGGCGTTTTCCCACGTTCATGCCTCAAGACAAAGGCATTTAAGTGGGGGAATGCCCTAAACATTTTTGGTGACCTTAGTCCATGATTTTCCTACTGTACGGTCGCCTGCCACTCGTGACTCGTGGGTTGCTATACTCCCCTCTGATCTACTTGTCTTACGTAGGCAGAAGCATAACAGCACAAGTTGGACTCTTTTTGGCAGCACATGGCTAGCTCTTGTTCCTGCTTTAGTGCTCAACGGCCATCTTGATCAGTGGGTGCTGTCACGTAAGGTTAGCTTTGAGCGGCCTCCATTAAGACACAGCGCGGCAGCTCAGATGGAGGTTGCAAATCAAGGTGTAGAATCTTTGGAAGCAATTTGACCAACTGTGACAAGCGACCGTACAGTAGGGCAAAATGCACATTTCCGATAAACTTCAAGTTTTTAGCGATTTTGCTGTGCTCTTTTGTGTTGTTGCCGTTATCTATACCATTGACGCTGCCGTTGAGCAAAAAGTGTCTTTGTAGCCCCCAATAGTAACTGAGCTACAATATGGTGCTTTGTAGCTGTTAGCTGTGAGATAGTGCTCAATCATGGAACTCTAGGTCGTATTTTAGGTCTATGACTTTGAGGCTTTGTTCTTGCAGCAGAAGTTAGCATATAGAGCACCGCTCAATAGTAGTTTTGCGTTTGCGACGCCGAGTGCGGGCTTTGTTGTTTGTCTTGGTGATGTGGTAAGCCCCTCATCTAAGCTTGTTTGCAGCTAGCAACATCCAATGCTTGATGAATGTTGCGTTGAGTGGCTAATGGTGGCTAAAAGCCGAATATAAGGAGCGGGCATGACGAGTAATGCAGAAAATATTATAGGGCAGTACCCGTTAGGAAGTGAGCACGATAATGTGGCTTCTTCCTTGAGAAGTGCTGGAGTTTTTTCGCGCAAGGTGCGTAAACTTGCTTGCAGTACACTCGGCATGTGCGTGCTTAGCGCTACTGTAGCTGCGACTTCACTGCTACCAGCTACTGCTATGGCCGCAAGCTCAGGCAATAGCTCGGCTGCGAATATCACCATTACTGCAGGCCGCGCCCCAACTGGTGAAAGTGCTGATGCCGTCAATATGACAAACAGCAGCGACTCTAACAGTAATGGCCTCGTGCATTTTGAAGATCAGATGTTTATGAGCGCACGCTCCATCGATCTTGATATGTTCTCTAGCATGCCGAAGTCGCGTATCTCTAAGATGCGTGAGGCTTTTGTGCAGGCAGAAAATGCCTTTAAGCGTGGTGATGAGGCTTTGGGCTTTGCTATTCAGCGCGAGCAGTTGCAAGGCTATCCTCTCAACATCTGGCTTACCTATTACTATCTTGCCTACAACATCAATAGCGATAAGTTTGAAGCGGTGATGAAGTTCATCGAGAGCGGTGAACAAGCAGAGCTTTCTGCTTTGCTCAAAGATCGCTACGCTCGCTTCTTATCCGATGAGCGCGACTATGAGCGCCTTTCCCGTTTAATAGGCCCTAAGCCTTTTGACGATAGCCATGTAGAAGAGCTGAGCTTCAACCAAAAGGCTCAAGTCTGTCGCTTCTATGAGGCTAATTGGCCATTAGATCGAGTCAACGAGCAAGCCATCTCCTTCGCAAGCAAGATTTATCTCGATTTAAGCCGTCGCCCAATTTCCTGCAATGGTTTGATGACCTTGTTTGATGCTAAGGGCTATCTCACCGATAAGTTAGTTTTAAAGCGTTTTGAAAAGGCCTATGTGCAGCGTTCCTACAAGGACACCACTGAAAGCTTAGCAGATAAGCTAAAGCGTACTGACTTTGGCCCTCGTATCTCAATGCAGATGGGCTTATATGAAGAGCCAAGCCTGCTTTTCGATAAAGTTAAGGGCAATAGCGAAGATGAGCACCGTGTAGCAGTGTTGGCCTTTAAGCGCTATGCCAATTTGGCTCCACGTTCAGCTCGTGCTGATTTTGATAAGTTTATCGATCGCTACGATCCATCGGAGACCGAGTTAGTCGGTATCTACCAGATCTTTGCTAGCTCTTTCTTAGGGCGTAACTACAGCCTCTCTGATGTGGAGTGGGTTGATAAGAATCTGCCTACCTTGGCTTGGACTACTGAGCTCAAAGAGCAACGTCTGCGTCGCGCTATCTACTTTGCTCAGTGGGAACAGGTCTATGTGCTGATCGATCACTTGCCACAACCAAAGCAAGAGGACATCAACTGGCGCTATTGGAAAGGCCGCTCAGCTTTGGAGTTAGGTAAGACCGACGAGGCTAAGGCTCTGCTCTCCGAGGTAGCAAAAGACCGCAGCTTCTTCGGTTTCTTTGCTGCACAGAGCTTAGATCTGGAGTATCCATTCAACTACCTCAAGATCGACCCTAACTTCTCGTTCCCAATGGATATTGCTGACAACAAGGCTGCCATTCGTTTTTTAGAGCTCTATGCCTTAGATGATGACAACGCTATCTACGAGTGGCGTGAGATCGCAAAGCGCTCGCCAGAGCATGAGGCTATGGTTATGGCTCAATGGGCTTTGCAGACTGGCAACATCAGCTATGCTATTGATTACGTGGTGAGCTCGGGTAAGTGGGACGCTTTAGACTATCGTTTCCCTATTGCTTACAAGGAGTCCTATGACCGCTTCTCCAAAGAAAGCGGAGTGCCTCTGTCTTTCCTCTATGGAGTTTCACGCCAAGAGAGCATGCTCAACCACTCCATTCGCTCGTGGGCGGGCGCTGTGGGCTTAATGCAGGTGATGCCAGGCACTGCTCGTGATATTGCCAAGAAGGAAAAGTGGAAGTTTAAGGGCACCAACAGCCTCACCGATCCAGAAACCAATATCCGCTATGGCAGTACTTATCTGCGTTGGATGTTAGATAAGTTTGATAACAACCGTGTGTTAGCTGCTGCCGCCTATAATGCTGGCCCTGGTCGTATTCCACAGTGGCGCTCTAAAGATGGTGTTTATCGTGATGTGGCCATGTATGTGGAGTGTATTCCATTTAACGAGACCCGTAAGTACGTGCAAAACGTGTTGCTTTACGATTCAATCTATAACTTCCTGCTCACAGGCCAAAAGGGCGACCTTATTAAGCCAAATGAGCTGACCTACGCCTACTAGGTACTAGGCTAAGAGCAATCTCATAGCAAGGTTACAAGGGCCAAAGCACAAGCAGCTCTGTGGCCTTGACTTTGCCCGAGTCTGTGGCTGTAGCCTTGGGCTGGGATTGCCCTATTGCAGAGCAGTATGTATCAAAGAGCTTATACATCGGCTTTATAACCTTGTAAGCGTGGGGGTCGCAAAAAGTCGTGAAAAAACGCTTTACAGGGTTAGAAAAATCGGTATAATGAGCACCGTCAAAACGAACTGGCAAGCAGCTAGAGCGCTTTGATGGCAATTTATTATGAATCTCATGCCCAGGTGGTGGAACTGGTAGACACGCTACTTTGAGGGGGTAGTTCGCGAGAGTGCGGGTTCGAGTCCCGCCCTGGGCACCATTCATAACATGAGAGCAAGAAGCTTACTGAAAGCCAAAAATATATGGCTGGACGTGAGCTTTTTTTGTTTTTGGGCTCTGCCAAAATCAAGCAGCGCAAAAGGCGAAAAGGCTAACAAAAGACAAAGCCAAAGACAAAGACAAAGCCAGATGCGCCCTGAGCAGACCTCAAAAATGTGAGATTAAGTAAGAAAAAAGCGAGCTGTGCGTACAGCAAACGGGGGTACAAGTTCAAACGCATCTAAAAGAGGCTGCTTATGTATGGCCCTACAGGAGTTAATGCCTTATGGTACAAGGGCTTGAGGCTAATTTGTGCTGTACGCACAGCTCGGAAAAAAGTCTTTGCTTCGCACAATGTTTTGTGCGACCGTTCCTCACGGCCTCATGAGAGACGCAGCGCAGTTCCTGCACCTTCTTACTGCGCATTGTATGGGTTTGTGCGCCTCGCTCCTTTCTCTTCCGTATTGATCCTTCTTTTCAGCAATGTCTTCCTTTCGATATAGGACTTTGACGAGTAGTATTTGCGTTGTGTGAGCACTACTAGGCGCTACTCGCGTTGTAGGCAACGTCAGCAAAGCTGATACCACATGCATCGTCACTACTGATCGAGCCGTGACTACATGTGTAAGCACGGTAGATTACGATGATGGAAAGAGCAAAGTTTGCTATCAGATCAGTGGTGCGCTCTAAGCTGACTCCATACTTGAGAGTGCAGCTTGCCTCTGTGTGGGAAACATATATGCGTAGCACCTATCGCTCCCTGAGCGAGGCTGATATGCGCTACCTAAAATCGCGCTTCGATTTGGATTACGCCACCTTAGACGAGGTGCACGTGGTGATTGCGGTCGATCCACTCAATAGCAGTAAATTTCGC
>CALXYZ010000120.1 GCA_944393075.1 uncultured Anaerobiospirillum sp.
TGCATCGCTTAAGCCTCATAAAATCTCAATTATGCATGATCAAGGCTATTGCGTCTTAGCCTTGTCCGATGCTGTGTAGTAAATTTTAGAGGTTCCCATTGAGTACTATAGTGCTGATCTTGATGCGGTAGCGTAAGCAAAGGCCCTGAAGTCCCATCTTTGGGGCTTTTGCTGATGCTAGAACGGATTTTGCAAGGCCTGAAGAGCCAATTAATTTTTGACAGGGTAGGTGCTTTTTGCACCCAAAGCTGATGCTAGTGGCAGCAGCTTCAATTTCCGCTTTTGTTTTAGGAATAGCCTGAATGTTGAATAAGTTTTTGACCACCACCGCGGCTACGGTGATGTTCTTAACCGCCCTTAGTCCTGCTTTTGCTGCGCCGGGTGACGGCAGTAAGGCTATGGATCTAAGCAATGCTAACGACCCAGCTCAAGCTTTAGCTGAGGCTCGTGCTCCTGAGATCGGCTACTACGACATGATCCCAGACTTCACCACGAACTTAGCAAGCACTGGTACTGGCCGTCTCCACTATCTGCGTATCCACGTCAACATCATGGTCAAGGACAACGCTGACTTGCCTTTACTGACCACTCATGATGCCCTGATCCGCGATGCCATCATCACCATCATCGGCACCAAAGAATACAATGCAGTGGCCACTGCCGCCGGTCGAGAAGCCCTGCGCGCTGAGTGCCGTGCTCGTGTCGCTGAGATCTTGGCTGAGAAGAAGAACGGCCCTGTGGTACAAGACCTGCTCTTTACCAACTACCTCTACCAATAAGAACAAGAATGGACAAAGGCCTGATGGTCTTGCACTCTCTCCAAACGAAAAACGTGGCCATAGCCACGTTTTTCGTTGGGGGCAAGAGTAAGACAGCTTAGCCACTTAGCCCCGCAAAAGCGGCCTTACAGCTCATTGCTCTTTAACGCAATGGGCGCTTGTAGTTGATGAAGCCTAAGGCTGCACCCATAAGCAGACCACCTAAATGGCAAATGTTGCTAATGCCACTGAAGAACAAGAAGCCTAGGATAATAAAGACCACGCACACCAACAACAGACCAGGTGGCAGCTTCATATCTTGTGGTACATCTGCACGGCGTGAGAGTATGCCCATATAACCAATCACACCATACACCACGCCTGAGAGGCCGCCAAAGATGGTATTTGGAGGCAAGAATATGTACTGCAAGAGGTTAGAGACGATGGCGATCGACAACGTGACATAGAAGATATGCCACCCGCCTAAGTGACGCTCTAACGGACGCGCGATAGCTTCAAACATCACCAAGTTAAAGGCAATGTGTAAGAAGCCAAAGTGCAAGAACGCAGGCGTGAGCAAACGCCACACCTCAAAGTTCTCGGTGATATCTCGCAGTGATAAGCCACCTAACATCACCTCTATGGAGCGATCCAAACCTGGAATCAAGGAGAGCACAAAAAACACCAAACAGATGATCTCTATGATAGAGACCACCGAAAAAGGCGTCCAAGTGTAGCTTCCCATCGAAAAGCCAAGCATGTTGCTTTTGACGCGACGCTCGCGTTTAAGAGTGCGACCACGATTCCATGCAGCCTTGTTGTAGGCTTGGTTGAAAGGATTTTCACCAAAGCGCAGCAACTCTAGCTTGGCCCTAGAGACATCAGATTCATTAGCCACAAAAATGCTATAGCTTGAGCCAAAGCTTGGCTTAGCCACAGCCTTGATGCCAATTGAATTGAGGTAGTCGGCAAACTTAAAGGCCAGCTCCCGCTTTGGAAGCAAGCCAATCTCAAACGGGAAGTTGTAGTCGTCTATCTCTTTGAATTGAGCCATTTCATATACTCGCCTACACCTTGAGCCACAGTCTTGAATTCGACATCACAGCCGGCAGCGCGCAGCTTGGTAAGATCTGCTTGGGTAAAGCACTGATAGTGACCCTTGAGATGCTCTGGGAATGGGATAAACTCGACCTCGCCACGACCATGGTACTTAATCACAGCCTTAGCGACGTTTAAGAAAGGCTCCGCACGACCCGTGCCACAATTGTAGATACCAGATGGGCCATGGTTCTCAAAGAACCATAAGTTGACCTTAGCTACATCCTCAACGTACACGAAATCACGTGTTTGACCACCATTGCCATAGCCATCACAGCCCTCAAAGAGCTTTGGATTCTCGCCACGTAGCATTTGATTGTTGAGGTGGAAAGCAACCGAGGCCATGGTGCCCTTGTGACCCTCACGCGGACCGTAAACATTGAAGTAGCGGAAGCCAACCACTTGCGAATTTAAGCGTGGCAGACGGGCACGCACATACTCATCAAAAAGGAACTTGGAGTAGCCGTAGACGTTCAGAGGGCCTTCAGCGGAGCGATCTTCAACGAACTGAGTCTTGTCACCGTAAGTGGCTGCCGAAGAGGCATAGAAGAATGGGATGCGGTGAGCAGTCGCAAACTCAAAGAGGTCGACGGTGTACTCGTAGTTGTTCTTCATGACGTACTTACCGTCCCACTCGGTGGTAGCAGAGCAAGCACCCTCGTGGAAGATGGCATCGATATTCTTGCAGCCATACTTTTTATCGAAAGCAACTTCATCGGTGAACAAGGCGTGGAAGTCGTGCTTGTCCATATAGTCGGCGATCTCAAGGTCAACTAAGTTCACGAACTTGTGGCCATCGGTTAAGTTATCGACCACCACAATGTCGCGGCGACCGCGATCGTTCAACAGCTTCACGATATTGCTGCCAATAAAACCAGCACCACCGGTAACAATGATCATAGCCAAAGAGCTCCTTACAAAACCAAAACAGCGCCCGCACCAGCCTAGCACCACCTATGACCCCATTTTTGCATGAAACGCAAAGGATGCGACGGTGTTTAGCGCAATACCTGTGCAAAGCTATTTTCCACCACAAAAAAGCAGCAATGCAAGTCTAATCCCACAAAGGGTGCTTACCCCTTGTAAACAAGTCCCAAAAAACTAGTTTGCTGCTAAACTTATGGCATTGTAGGCATGAGCTTTAGCACACCAGCAAACCAGCGCATGTTTAGGCAAGCAAGGAGTAGACATGGCATTGGCACCACAAACAGATTCAAGCAAGGAAAGTGAGGAGACAATCGACAGCTCCAAGCCTCTTGAATCCAATACCATCAATGAGCAATCCCCAAGCACACCACAGGTAGAACCAGCGACACAGCCAAAGGCACGGCCAGAGTCAGAGCCAACAGCAGAGATTACTGCTGCAACTGCTGCAGATGCAGCCGCCGCTGCAGATGCAGCTGTAGCTACTGCTACTGCTACTGGAGCTCAGAGCAAGAAAGTATTGGTGGTTTCTCCTGCATGGTTAGGTGACATCATCATGTCGCAAAGCCTTTTGAAAGTGATCAAGGCCAAAGATCCAAACGCCCAGATCACGGTCTATGCGCCAGCCTATGCCAACTGCATCTTAGAGCGTATGCCAGAGGTTGATGCTATTGAAGAAAATCCTTTTGCTCATGGTGAGTTCAACTTCAAAAAGCGCTTTGCTGAAGGCCGTCGTCTCAGTGCCATGCACTTTGATGAGTGCTATGTGCTACCAAATTCGCTCAAGTCTGCTTTTGTGCCTTTCTTTGCTGGTATCAAAAAGCGCATTGGCCTTAAAGGTGAATCGCGCTATGTGCTGCTCAACAAGATGCGCTCAGACAAGAATGCCTTTGCCCGCATGGTCAATCGCTATGTGGCCTTGGCCTATGTAGATGACAAGTCTGTAAAAGGTGATGCTAGCCTGCCACCATTTGCTTACCCGCAACTTAAGCTCAACTCCCCTGCCATGGGGCTGCTTACTGACATCTCCTTACAGTACAAGAACATGCAAAAGCCTTTCTTGTGCTTAGGTTGTGGTGCTAATTATGGCCCTGCTAAGCTCTGGCCAGTTGAGCACTTTGCTTTAGTCTCACTTCACTTCTTGCAAAAGGGATGGGGTGTGTTGGCTTTAGGTTCCAACAAGGACAATGAAACCATTGAGAATATCAAGGCACACTTGCTCACGCTCTTAAATGCCACTACTGATATCAGCGATCCTGTATCAGTGGAACGTAGTCGCGAGCTTGCTTCTTGCTTTTATAATGTCGCGGGCAAAACCAACTTAACCGAAGCTTTGGACTTGGTTGGTATTTGCAGTGCTGCTGTGTGCAACGACTCAGGCATGATGCATACGGTAGCAGCAGCCTCAATACCCCAGGTTTGCATCTTTGGTTCAACCTCAACGCAGTACACTCCGCCACTATCGAATAAGGCCATCTGCCTTGAATCAACGCAGCCATGCCATCCATGCTTTCAGCGCACCTGCAAGTTCGGCACATATCTGTGCCTCAAAGAGCTAAGCCCTGAGAGTGCTATCCAAAACCTTGAGCAGCTTTTAGAGGTCTACCCGCCAGTCAATGCATCCGACAAGGCACTGCATCCTGAGTAAGCTAGCTAGTTAAGGCCCCACGCAAACACGAACCTGATCAGTTACTGATACTTTCACTGTTACAGACGCCACATTTAACTTAGCTCGATGAAACTTAAGTCTCGTTTATTCTTCTTGTTCTACTGCCTAGTAACGACTTTAATCGCTCCTTTAGGGTTAGCCTTTTTGTGTTACAAAAAGCGCCACGATCCCCCTTATGGCAAGAGGGCGCTAGAGCTTCTAGGCTGCTACCACTTTGAGTTTAAGCGCTGCATTTGGTTTCACACAGTCAGTGTCGGTGAGGCTATTGCCGCTCGTCCATTGATCCAAGCTTTTGTTAAACGCCACCCTAAGCTCTCGGTGGTGGTAACCACTACCACCACTACCGGAGCCCGTGAGATTTCGAAGATCGAAGGCGTCACCCATGTTTTTGCGCCTCTTGATTCTCCAGTGGCGGTCTACTCGTTTTTACAGCACTTCAAACCTAGCCACCTCTTTATCATGGAAACTGAGTTGTGGCCTTGTATGCTCAATCTAACGCGCTACTTCAAGACCAAGGTCTGTGTCTTTAACGCCCGTATGCCAGAGAAGACTTGCCTTAAGTACGAAAAGCACAAGACCATTGTGCAGGACTTGATTGCCAACAACCTCTATCAAGTGATCTGCCAAACCAAGGATGATGCTGAGCGCTTTTTGCGCATTGGAGTGGCCTCTAAAAAAGTCTTCACTGCCGGCTCTTTAAAATACGATCTCAGCCCTAACGAGATCTTGTTTAGACACGCCCGTCAGTATCGCAAGAACTGGAGTGAAAACATCATCCTAGGCGCAATCTCCACCCACGAAGGTGAAGAGGCTATGATCCTTGAGACCTTCTACGGACTCAAGGAGCTCTACCCAGAGCTCAAGCTAGTCTTAGTACCACGCCACCAATCAGGTGTGACACGTGCTGAGACCTTTTTAGATGACGTGAAGGGAGACTACGACCTCAGAACCAACATCAGCCATGAACTCAAAGGCTTCACCAAAGACGTGTTGGTAGGCAACACCATGGGCGAGATTGAGTTCTACTTAGGTCTGTGTGATTTGGTGTTTATGGGGGGAAGCTTTGCAGATGTGGGCGGCCATAATCCATTGGAGCCAGCCTATTTCTCACTACCAATCATTACTGGCCCGAATTACTACAACTTCCAAGAGCAGTTCGACAAGCTAATCGAGCACGGTGGCGCTTATGTCGCCAATGACCATCGCCGTCTGTTTACGGTCTGCCAAATGTTTATCGACCACAAAGAGCGACTTGTGGAAACAGGAATGAGGGCTTTTGATGTGCAGCAAGAAGGACGTGGTGCTTTAAGTTCGACCTTAGACCACCTTGAGGAAACGCTGCGCGCAATCAACTAAATCCCCAGGTAGTACAAAGCCCATGCGGTGACGCCTGGGCCTTGTGCTTGTGGGGGCCTAAGAAGCTCTTAGAACTTTTTTAAGAGGCAGCTTTTAAGCCTGTAGAGCCTTTGGCTGTAGCAGCTTGAGAAGCTGTTAGCTGAGCTTACCTTCCTGCTTAATGCCGCGTAGGAACTCAACATAGCCGCGGGCACTTTCAGCCACCACAGTCATATCGAGATCGCCCTTCACTGGCTTTGCATTGTAGAAAGTGTAGAGACCTGCATAATCGGCACCGCAGCGCTTGAAAGAGCAGATGTAGGAGTTTAAGAAATCTTCAACAGTATTTCCTAACTCACTCTCGCGGGTGTAATTTTCCTCAGCGCCACCACAGGTGACAGCAAAAGCAACCTTACGTCCTTGTAAGTGCTTACCACCAGCGTAGGCCCAACCTGGGCTCAGCACGATATCAACCCATGACTTCAGCATAGGTGGAGTGTTGAACCAAAACATTGGGAACTGAAACACAATGGTGCCGTTGTTGTCGATAATCGAGTGCTCTAAGGCTGGGTCAACGGAGCTACGTGGGTAGGAACTTTGTAAGTTGCGTACCACAAACTCGTCTGGGTACTTACGCACCTCATCGAGCCAACGACGGTTGACCACCGACTGATCATAGAACGGATGATCGACAATAATTAAAGTTTTCATAACAAATGAATCCCACAATGCAGATGCAGCATCTGCTTATCACGCAACCGCCAAAACGAGTAGTCCCAACTAAAACATAATGACTAGATAGCACTCAAGCCATTCCCTAAGGAGTTAGGTAGTTTGTGGGCTTGAGAACTGATGCAGTAAAGGCATCCTACTTATCCCCACAAAATCTAAGAAAGATAAGCAGTACCAACATGTAGCCTGTAGGCAGTTACGCTTCGTCGCTAGGCTCAAGTATCCCCTAAAAGGGCTTACTTAACTATCACCGAATAGCGCCTGTAATGCACAAAAAGAGGCTCTAATGAGCCTGTCTTTGAGCAGATGCAATCATGCTGCTAATGTGCCAAATATCCTCTTATCTCTAAAGGACTAAAAGCAGCTAGAGTACAGCAACATGAGCAAAGCAAATTGTAGCGTTTTTTACGCGTACACGCAAAGTGCCACGCGCCCTCAATGGGCTTATGGAGGCGCTTTTTGGGCTTTTACCTCCATGAAATGCCTCTTTAGCTCGCAAGAGCAGAAGAGACCAACAAGGCTAACCACGCCACCGAGATAGCCTAATAGTTGCTGCAAGCTAAGGAAGCTAAGGCCCTAACCTAGAACCTGCCCCTAGGCTGGTAAGACCTTGCTATTAGGCTTAGGCCGAGCGCACCGCTGCGCACAACTCTTTCATCAACGACTCAACAGCTAAGAAAGAGAGACCTTTGAGCTGCTTTTCTTTGGCAAAAGAGCGCTCTAAACGGCTTAGCATCTTGGAGACATGGTTCTTACCAAACTTCTCACAGCAATAGCACTTATCAAAGTCGATCACAAAGCACTTACCCTCATCATTGAGAAGAATGTTGCGGATGTTGAGATCGCTGTGTACTACGTGCGTGACAAAGAAGTGAGCAAGCGTATTACCAATGGTCTTGAGCTCGTCTGAGGTGAGAGTACGGCCAGTAGCCAAGATCTCTGCTAAGTTACGGGTATGAGGAATCTGCTCCACCACAATAGCATTTTCAACCGTAAAGGTGCCCATAATCTCACGGGCAATCAGTGGGCGTGGCACAGGTAGCTTGTGCTCATAGAACAGCTGTGCGGTCAGCTCAAACTCCAAGCGCGCACGCTGGGCAAATGGGGCAAAGCGGCAGAAGCTAGTCTTGATGAACTTACCAACAAAGCCACCACGACGGTACTGACGCAGACACAGAGGATAGCTTGGTAAAGCCTCTTTTCCCTCAGAACCACTGTCGGGGTGTTCCCCAGCACTGAGGTTGCTACCAGCTACCACTTTGGTGTCGATAGCCCCACTAGCACCATTAGCAGAGCTAGCGGCGCTAGCTGTACTAGCTGTGTTAGCTACGCTAGCATGTCCGTCTTTATGCAGAGCATGCTGCCTAGCTGCAAGCAAAGCTAGGTCTTGTTTTGGGCCATAGAGCGTACCGATATACTCGTGCGGCATGGTAAAGAACATGGTCTGACCACGGCCACCATGGTAGGAGATGTCATAGGCACGTGTCTTGAGGTATTCCTCATCAAAGAAACGGTCTAGAGCTTGGAAAGTACTGCTATCGTTAAAGCCACTGCTTTTCAGCACGATAAAGGAGACCTCACCAACATCGCTGCGGCTAAAGTGCAGCTCCTTGGAGTATTCGTGGCTCTCATCGCGATCTAATGATGTCATCTTCTTCTCCAATTAGTTGATGATAAGTTCACCCGAGGCTCCTTGCCCCTGATCGATAATGCGGCCATCACCGCTTGGCGCAGCATCCTCATCAGACTCATTTGCAGGAACCTCGATTCTGAACTCACCTTGAACTAAAGGTGCTGCGGCATTGGTGATACCACCCTGAGCCTCTAAAGCATCATTGGCATCGCCACTTGCGCCAGCTGCGCCACTTGCGTCACTTGCGACAGCCGCCTCGGTTACAGACTCCGTTGCCTCTTGAGACTCTGCTGCCGCCTTGGCTGCGGCCTCAGCAGCTGCGGCCTCAGCAGCAGCTGCTTCAGCTTCGGCACGCTGCTTAGCAATATCTTCTGGGCTTGGTGGTAGCGGTATATGGCCATTGATCACACGATCAATCACCCCCGCATCTTGTTGTGTAGCGCTGTTAATAGCCTCAATCTGCTCAGCACTCAAACCTGCGGTATAAGCCGAGCACTGGCCTGGAGTAAAGCCCACTAAACAGGTGCGATACATATTGGAGCGGAAGTCTTGGTGGTAATCAAACTTCTCTGAATATGAGGCTGCTAAAGGGTTGGCGATCATGAAGAAGATGAACGACACCAGCACATAAAGTTTGATGGCAGAACCTCGTACCGCAAAGTAAGCTAGCACCGGAATCAGCGCAAAAGGCATGATGATAGCAATCTGCCAGAAGTTTAGGGTCACTGGACTTGCAGCTGCTGCAATAATCACTGCGATAAAAGCACTGATGGTCATGCCACGGATAAAGCGCAGCTTATAGGAACTGTTACCCACACGGAACTTAGCACACACGAAGTAGTTGCAGAAAGCAGCAAAAGCTACCGTAATGCCACCAACTAAGAAAGACAAACCGATCCAAGCATAGGCCACCACGGTCAGAAAGGTGGAGAAATCGTCCGTCACCTCAGGGACAATGGCCTTCTCGGTCACCAACAAGGAACCAAATCTAAACCAGTAAAGAATGGCCTTTAAGATTGGGTAAACGTGCACCAAACCATAGCCTAAGTAGCGATCTTGGGCATAAGGCTCTGAGTTATTGAGCAAGGATGGATTGACCATGATCTCTTGCACATAAGGCACCAAGCTCAAAGCCACAATAGCAATACCCACAAAGACGCCAACGTAGCTGACCTTGATATCACGACGCAACCACATAAGACCAACCATGGCCACCAACACTGGCCACGAGAAGTGCAGCTGCAAACAAAAACCTATAGCAAGCACCAAGAACATGGAGCAGAAAAAACGGCCAACAAAGCCACCACGAGCCACAAGATCTCTATCGTTACGCAGTCTTACCAAACAGTTGAGCACAATAGCCGCGCCTAATGAGAGATAAGCTGGGTTATAGAGCATGGTCTGATACAAGATCCATGGGCTCAAAGCAAAGAGGAAAGTACCGAGCACCACGATCTTGCGATCAAAGAGGTGGCACAAGGCATTAGCGAAAATAAAGATGCCGAGCACACGCCAAATTAGCTGGAAAATCACAGGGCTAAAGGCGCTGATATAGAGCTGCAAAGGGAAGCCAATCACCCAAGAAGAAGCTATACCAGGCAAATTACCCATAGTGCTGGCCTCGTTGCCAAAAGGCAGGTACTCACCAGTCAAAGAGGCATGGAAGCCTTTAAGCAGCATCTGTACTTGGTCATAGGAGAACTTCTGATTGACCTGGTACATCAGTGAAAAGCCCACAAAGAGCAGGATGATTAACAAAATCACCCCCACATCTCGCATCTTTAAGCTTTCTTTTGACATAGAACCTTAAACCACACCGATCGTTATTTTTAGCCACGCACAGAAGAGACAAAACAAGAGGGAACCTCTATAATTTACCACACCGCATCATACAAGGCTAAGAGGCAATATCCTTGATCACTCATGCCTGAGGCT
>CALXYZ010000121.1 GCA_944393075.1 uncultured Anaerobiospirillum sp.
CTCCCCAAAAGTGTTATGGCGAGGACATGCTGGTATCATAGTTGTATCCTAGGTTCCCCCACATTCTCGGGAGAGCCAAAGTTTCAATCACGGCGCAGCCCAACTCACTTTGAGCAGAAGTGTAATTTAATTTCAAAACGCCTTATATAAGCCATTTATAATATAAACAGCCACCTGCGACTAACTCTGGGCTTTTGGTAGGCAGCGGATAAGCACTTTTGGAACGTTTTACATACAAAATCAAACTTTTTGTCCATGCTGCGGTACTTGTTTGGCTCAAAGTCATTACGACTTATGTATGCAAACGCCATAGAATGGCTTAAACATCGACCTCCGTAATTATTTGTGACTTCTGCTCAAAGAGAGGTTTAAATCAGCGACCTATCCCAACAAAAATGCTTCAATATCTCAGAAGCCACAAAGGGCTGTAGCTACCTAAAACCTTACGGCAGCAAGTGATGTGCAAATGTGGAGAAAGCACGGCACCTATATGCACCATAAATAGGGCTACTGCCCGTCCAACGAACCACTGGCTATTACCAACTGTCACAATCTTATACAAGCTGTTACAGGCGATCACAGCCTATGAGCAAATGTTTCAATCACTATGTTAGGGTGTCGATGGTGCGGCCGTGCTAACACATCAGCACTTGTAGCAACACCGCTATACGTTGCTATACGTTGCTATACGTTGCTATACGTTGCTATACATCGCTTTGATAGGGTCACGGGGACGCTACACGTCTGACAACAGGAGATCACCCGTTAGATACCCAAGCTTAAGTTCGCCTTAAGCTCGGCTCTAAAATACGCACCCCACTGCTGTTAATTCACTGATAAAAGGTGCAGATGCACGTCATCAAAAGCACGTGCAATATAGTCTTCATATGTTAAGACTGCGTGAAATGGCTGTTTTAGGCACATTGAGCATCCTCCTAGATCTAAAAAATTTTTCTCGTGCGTGCGCAAAAGTGTGAGATCTGAAATGGTATTGACCAATTGTTTGCAGGTAATATGGGCGCTAGTGTCTCTAACTTGCCAAAAATTGCCCTCTTAAATAAGTAAAAAACAGCAACGAGCCACTGCATTTTGCTTAACTTGCTCTGTAGTCCTACGCATGGGTGCTTATTTGTGCTTATATGGCCATCAGAAATCATCAGACAAATCAGATAAAGCTGACGAGGCTGGTGAAGCAGATGAAGCCGATGATAGAGCTTTATGGAGCTGATTTTGCACAGGATCTGAGCAGACTAATGATTGTAATGGTAGTGGCAATATCGGCTGAGATTAGAGGTAAAGGAGCAAACAAACAGCAGAGCTCGTCGAAGGCTACACAAATGCCCTCTAGCGCCTCAGCCTTTGGAGGATTTGGCTACGCGCTTTGATGCTATCAGCATCCCCTGCTCTGCTCATGGCTGCCAACAAGAATGGAGCCTTTAGCTTGTGGTAGCTGTGAACTTTAACTTTGAGGAGGAGAAAAAGTAATGTTGCATCTCGTATTCAGCAAAGATGGATTAGACCGCATAAAAGCCATTATCCGTCCTAATGATCAGGTGGTTCAGCTCACCGGCGAGCGCATCTTGCTCCTCGACACCATTCAATGTCTCGACACCATCAGAGCCTTACCTAAAAACGGTAAGATCTCAGAGCACCTCCATGCCTTAGAAGGAGAGGTTATCGACCAAGGCCGTCTGGCATCTATCATCAGTAGTGCTCCTTCCATTAAGAGCACCTACTAGCCCCTACATCCACACTTTACGCTGCCCTCATGACAGCGTTTGCACGTATCTGCCGAGCCCTGTGAGCCCTTAAGTTCACGGGGCTCGGTGCTTTTTGCAACCTTTGTTTTTCGCATACCGAGGCCGTTCTCTCAAAATTCACCATGCACTTTGCACTTGTTTGCATGCAAAAACATCTTACCTAGTGGCATTGTCAGACAACTGTGACAGCACGATTTGCCTGAGCGAAACGTGCTATTTTTTCATTCACTTAGTTGTTAGCAACCACCATTATTTCCTACCATGTAAAGCTGTTATCTATCGATATTTTTTCAAGTTTGGCTCTCTCTACAAGACTACGATAAGTGCACTAAAAAAATTTCATAAAACTGCCATTCGCAATCGTTTTCACTCTTACCAACAACACGCACAAGCCTGTTTTTTACTCTTTCTCAACTTTGGCTAACAATTCGGAAAATCAGCTTGTTTTCTGAGTTTGCAAGATTATCTTGCCATATCTGTGAAGCACGCAACAAATAAGGCAGACTTTCGTGCAAATCCGTGAGCTATATCCGAGATCCCCACGACTCACGCCCGTACTCACTTACAGGCTTAACACTGCTTCGTTATGATCTCTCACAGTGTTAGGAGGATTGGTGCATGCTAAAAGCGGATGTAGTCATCATCGGTGGTGGAGCCACCGGCGCCGGCATTTTGCGCGATTTATGTTTGCGCGGTGTAAATGCCATCTTAGTAGAGCGCGGCGATTTAGGCTGCGGCACAAGCTCGCGTTTCCATGGTTTATTGCACTCTGGTGCTCGTTATGCTGTGCGTGATCGCAATGCGGCAGTGGAGTGTATTGAGGAAAATCAGATCTTACGTAAGATTGCAGCCTCGTGTGTCGAGCCTATTTCTTCGATCTTTATCAGAACACCAGAAGACGACCCAGCCTACGAAAGCCAATGGGTCTCGGCCTGTCGTCGTGCTGGTATTTCGGCTAAGCCTCTTACCATTGAAGAAGCTTTGACCTTAGAGCCAAACCTCTCTCCTAAGATTCAATCTGCCTACCTCTGTCCAGGTGCTGCTATCGACGGCTTTAGACTTCTGTGGCATATCTTCGATAGCGCCAAAAAGCTTGGCGGCAAGGTTTTAACCTACACCAATGTCATCTCTATCGATTCGCAAAATGGCGTAGTACAAGGCGTCACCGTGCAAGATAAATTCACTCACGAGACTTACAAGATCGCCTGTAACTACCTCATCAACGCCACTGGCCCTTGGTGTGCGAGAGTGGCCTTACTAGCTGGCATCGATATCAACATCAAGCCATCTAAAGGCACCTTAATCGCCTTTAACCACCGTATCAGTACCAACGTCATTCACAGATTACATAAGCCTGCTGACGCTGACATCTTCGTGCCACACGGCACTGTGACCATCTTAGGCACCACATCCATGGACGCTGATCCTGATGACAACAGCACCACGCAAGAAGAGGTGCAGGAGATGATGAAGATCGGTCGTGCTACCTTCGAAAACCTCGATAAATACCGTATCTTGCGTGTGTTTGCTGGCTGCCGTCCACTCTATGCAGGTGATAACAAAGACGCTTCAGGACGTGCCGTTTCGCGTGACTTCGTGGCTCTAGAGCATGGCAAGCGCGACGGTTTAGACAACTTCATGTCAGTGTGCGGTGGTAAGTTCACCACCCATCGCCAAATGGCCGAAAAGGTGTGCAACATCGTCTGCCCAATCTTAGGCAACAACAAGCCTTGCACCACAGCCAAAGTACCACTTGCCCCAGAGCCATCAAAAGAGGTTTTGGAGCGTGCAGCCAAAGTCTTCCCAAGCTATGGCATGCAACTCTCAGCCAACCGCCAAGGTGCTGAGCGCTTTACTGAAATCGTCAACAAGATCGAAAAAGATCCAGACCAAGGCGAAATCATCTGTGAGTGCGAAAACGTCACTCGGGCAGAAATCGAAATGGTGGCCAAAGAAAATACTACCCACTCGATCTCCGACCTGCGTCGCCGTACCCGCTTAGGTATGGGCACTTGCCAAGGCACCTTCTGCACCTACCGTGCAGTCGGCACTGTACAAGAAGTCACTGACACTTGGACTGGCAACACTAAAGAGCTCTTCAAGGAGTTCTTAGAAGCCCGCTGGAAAGGCATTCGCCCTGTGATGTGGGGTAATCAAATCAAAGACGTGGAGCTGACCCGCGGCATTTACGAAGTCTCCCTCAACATCAACCACGAGGATGACCAAGCCTACGGCTCGACCATCAACACCGCTCCTCTAACCAGCTGCACCACCGGACTTGCCAAGAGCCCAGCCCTAAATACCACAGCAGCACCTGCTACAGCTGTTGCTACTGCAGCTACTGCAGCTACTGAAGCTACTGCTGCTAAAGCAGCTAAGGCAGAGCCAAAGGCTGAGGCAGAAACTGAGACAGCCAAGATCAAACCAGTTATGGAACGCCGTGCCAACAATAGTGCTAGCACTACAAAAAGCAAGGCTAAGCGTTAGGAGGAGCTGAATCATGGCACAAGTCATTGTGGTAGGTGCCGGCATTTCCGGCTTACTTGCAGCTTGCTTTGCTGCTAAACGCGGCTATCAAGTTAAGGTTCTGGCCTTTGGCCAAGGTGCTTTAACTGTGGCTGGCGGCATCATCGATCTTTTTGGTTACGACGAAAACGGTGTTTTGGTGACAGACCCGCTTGCGCATATTGCCAAGCTCCAGAAGCCACATCCATATGCCTTAATGGGTGCCCAGCGTGTTGAGGAAGCTTTAGAAGCCTTTAAGACCCTTACTGCCGAGCAGAACTATCTCTATTTAGGTGATGGTCACCACAATCAAAAGGTACCAACAGCTATTGGCTCGTTTAAGCCATCATGCTTGATTCCACCTAGCATCGATGGTAGCTACGCTTTCGATTGCCCTAAGATCGTTGTAGTGGGCTTTAACCTATTAAAGGATTACTATCCACGTCTGATCGCGAAAAACCTTAAGCACTTCTTTGCCCGTAGCAAGGAAGTTGAAGTCACTGAGCTGATGCTCAACTGGCCTACAGGTAAGGAGTATCGTGACGTTAGCGCCTTAGACCTCGCCCGTGAGTTAGAAACTCCAATAGGTCAGCTCAACTTTGTCACCCAGCTCAAAGCTAAAAACATCTGTGGCCCTGATACCGCGGTCATCATTCCACCAATTTTAGGTGAGCGGCCTGAGCTCTCAGCTGAGATTCAAACCAAGTTAGAGCGCGAGCTCAACACCAAACTGATCGAGGTGTCTTCCATCCCTCCATCAGTGACCGGATTACGCCTTGATCACTTACTGCGCCGTGCTTGTGCTGATCTTAATATCGACATCATTGAAAAGGCTCAAGTCGTCGGCTATACCGGCATTAAGGCTAATGCCGGCGAGGACGCAGCCCCAAGCGCAAATAAGTGGCAGGTTCAAGAAAAGGGTAAGTGCTTAAGCCTAATCACCGGTGGTTATGGCCGTGAACGTGAGTATACTGCCGATGCCTTTATTGTGGCTACAGGCGGTGTCTTCGGCGCAGGATTAGTGACCACTATGGGCCGTATGTACGAGCCTATCTTTGACCTTGAGATCAAGGTACCTGAAGTGCAGCGCGATTGGTCGCATAAGTACCTGTTCTGTGGCCAACCACAGCCATTTGCGGCTTACGGTGTAAGCGTCAATGAGCATTTGCAGCCTATCGACGAGGCCGGCAATGTGATCTTCCACAATGTGCAATTCGTAGGTCGCAGCCTCCGCGGCTATGACTTCTGCTTTGAAAAGTCAGGTAATGGTGTGGCCGTCACCACGGCTTATCACGCTGCCTGCGAACTAGAGCACAACCTTGCAGCCTATCAGGCGCAACAGAAGAAGTAGAGCACAGGAGGCACGATGTTACCTAAGATTAAACACGACAATCCAGATGCTTGCATTAGCTGCAATATATGTTTGACCGCCTGCCCTGTAGCCAAGGCTACTCGCTTATATCGTGGTCCTAAGCTCAATGGCCCAGCACTGACTCGTCTGCGCAAATTAGTCACCGACGATGACCCAATGGTGCAGTTCTGCTCAAATTGCAAAAACTGCGACCGTGTGTGCCCATCTGGTACTTCGATCTCAGCTTTCAATATGAAAGCCCGCGCTGACTTCTTTAAGCGCCACCCTAAAGAACACGATATGGGCGACATGATTTTGTGCAACAACGAGATTTTAGGCAAGGCCATGACCGCCATACCTTTTATCTCGGCACCAGCCGCCAATATCGGCATGAAGGTCGCAGCTATCACCAAGATGCTGCCAAAGTTTGGTGTAGCCACCTACGCTCCACTACCTTCGTACTCTGTTGCCAGCTTCTACACCCGCTTTAAGCTCATTAAGCAGCCTAGCTGCCAGACCAAGGTTTTGTTCTTCCCAGGCTGCTACGTCAATTACAACGAAAGCGAGCTAGGGTTGTGTCTCATCGATGTCTTAAACCGCAACAATGTGGAGGTTATTGTTGATCCACGTCTTAACTGCTGTGGCTCGCCAATCCTCTCTACCGGTTACTTAGACAAGGTTGAGAAACACGCCCAAAACAACGCCGCCATCTTAAAGGAGTATGCCGACAAAGGTATCGACATCATCACCACCTGTACCACCTGCTCCTTGTTCTTGAAGCAGGAGTATGACGAGCTCTTTAACCTCCCAGAGGTTAAGTCATATGCTCCACGTGTCTATGAGGCCATGGAGTATCTGATGATGCGTAACTCTAAGGGCTTCTTGGTAAAGAGTCTGGCCCCTCTTGCCAAGCGTGTCGCGTACCACACCCCATGCCACCTCAAGGTACAGGGTATGGGCCGCCCAACTTTAGATATGCTCAAGTTCATTCCAGCTTTAGAGGTGGAAGACCTCAACGCTGGCTGCTGTGGTCTTTCTGGCGTCTATGGCTACAAGAAAAACACTGCTCCAATTGGCCATTTAATTGGCAGCAATCTGCGTAGCAAGATCAGTGAGAGCAAAGCCACCTTAAGCATTTGCGAATGCAACATCTGCCGTCTGCAAATGCAAAACGGCACCAACAAGAAAGCTGTACACCCACTGTACCTCTTACGTGAATCCTATAAAAAGCGCGCAGGCCACTAAGAGGTTCCGCGCCCTGTGCGCCAACTCCAGTCCCATGCAGACATCTGCAGAAATCTGATGACTGGCGTGGCGGTGCAACACCTGCTCCATATAGGCTCATATAGGAACATATAGGCTCGTATAAGAGGAGCGGGAGTAATACCAACTAGTCCGTAAGTTTAGTTAGTTTGTGAGTTTCCCACTGGGATCTGAGTGATGTAGAACTGCATCCCTACATTTTTTCACTTTGCTCTAAGGGGAGCAGATCACGACCTATTTTCACTTTCACTTTGCTCAGGTGTTTTCACGAAGAGAACAGTGGCTTTTCCGAGAGTTAGTCTCTTTTGCTTTAGGAGAATTGTTTATGGCTAAGTATGTGATGGCGCTTGATGCCGGTACCACCAGCAACCGATGCATCCTCTTCAATCAAAAAGGTGAGGTGTGCTCGGTTTCCCAACGCGCCTTTACCCAATACTTCCCTAAGCCAGGTTGGGTTGAGCACGACGCTGATGAAATCTGGGCTTCGCAATTAGGTGTCGCCGTTGAGGCCTTAAACAAGATTGGCGCTACTGCTGAAGACATCGCCGCCATCGGTATCACCAACCAACGTGAGACCGTGGTCGTGTGGGACAAGACCACCGGTCAACCTGTCTACCACGCCATTGTGTGGCAATGCCGTCGTACCTCAGCCTTTAGTGATGAGCTCAAGGCTCGTGGCCTTACCGACAAGTTCCGCGAGAAGACCGGCCTTGTGATCGACGCCTACTTCTCCGCCACCAAGCTCAAGTGGATCTTAGACAACGTCGAAGGCGCTCGTGAGCGCGCTGAGAAGGGCGAGCTCTTATTCGGTACTGTTGATACTTGGCTGATCTGGAAGCTCTCCAAGGGCAAGGTACACGTCACCGATTACTCCAACGCCTCCCGTACCATGCTCTTCAACATCAACACCTTAGAGTGGGACGATGAGATCTTAAAGGAGCTCGACATTCCAAAATGCATGCTCCCTGAGGTCAAGCCATCTAGCTGCGTCTACGGCACCACCGACTACTTCGGCGGTGAGATCAAGATCGCTGGCGCAGCAGGTGACCAACAATCCGCTCTGTTCGGTCAGACCTGCTTCAACGCTGGTGAGGCAAAGAACACCTATGGTACTGGCTGCTTCCTCTTAATGAACACTGGAGAGAAGCCTGTGTTCTCCAAAAACGGCTTGGTCACCACTATCGCTTGGGGGTTAGATGGCAAGGTCAACTACGCCTTAGAAGGCTCGATCTTCGTTGCAGGCGCTGCTATTCAATGGCTGCGAGATGAGATGCGCCTCATCGATTCTGCTATCGACTCTGAGTACATGGCTTCCAAGGTTAAAGACACCAATGGCTGCTATGTGGTTCCTGCCTTCACTGGCTTAGGTGCTCCACACTGGGATCAATATGCTCGCGGCACCATCGTCGGCATTACCCGCGGCGTCAACAAGTCCCACATCATCCGCGCCACCTTAGAGTCCTTAGCCTACCAGACCAACGACGTCTTAACGGCCATGCGTGCTGACTCTGGCATCGACCTCAAGGCCTTAAAGGTCGACGGTGGTGCTAGCGCTAACAACCTCCTGATGCAAATCCAAGCTGACATCATTGGCGCCCCAGTGCTGCGTCCACGCTGCGTTGAAACCACCGCCATGGGTGCTGCTTACTTAGCTGGCTTGGCAGTTGGTTACTGGCAGAACAAGGAGGACGTCATCAAGAACTGGGCTATCGACAAGACCTTTGAGCCAAGCATCTCCGATGACGACCGTGCACGCCGCATCAAGGGCTGGAACAAGGCCCTAACCTATGCTCACGGCTGGGCCAAGGACGAGGAATAGGCACACACCCAATTTAGTGAGGATGGATGCTACGCAGCTGTGCTCCCAAGCACAGCCAAAATCAAATCCTCAGCGCTGCTATTAGTGTGTGTGATCAGGCCGTTGCAGCTTGCCTGCAGCGGCTGCCCCTAGGATTACTGTCTTTAGGGGATGTTGCTACTAATCTTTTCATGTCTATAACAAGGACAAGGAGTGCACTATGCTTCCTTATATCGCCGAATTTGTTGGCACTGCATTGTTACTACTATTAGGTACCTCTGTAGTCGCCAACGTCAATCTGAAGAAATCCGGTATGGCTGGTGGTGGTGTAGTTGTCATCACCGTAGCTTGGGGTCTTGCAGTTATGATCCCTGCCTACATCTTTGGTGCTGCTTCTGGCGCCCACTTTAACCCAGCTTTAACTGTAGCTTTAGCCGTTAATGGCACCTTCCCATGGGAGATGGTACCTGGCTACTTCATTGCTCAGTTTGCTGGTGGTTTTGTTGGTGGTGCTATCACTCATCAGCTCTTCAAAGACCACTTAGATGCAGCCGAAACTCCACAACAGAAGTTAGGCGTCTTCTGCACCAGCCCATCGATTCCAAACTTCTTCCGCAACTTCTTATCCGAGACAGTTGGTACCTTTGTCTTAGTGTTTGCCATCTTAGGCATTAGCCAAGTCCAAGGCATTGCCACTGGTGTTGATAAGCTCTTCGTGTTCGGTATCATCGTGTCGGTCGGTATGTCGATAGGCGGCCTCACTGGTTATGCCATTAACCCAGCTCGTGACATGGGGCCACGTTTAGCCCATTTCGTGCTCCCTATCAAGGGTAAGGGCGACTCGAACTTCAAGTACGCCATGGTGCCACTATTTGCTCCATTTGTCGGCGGCATCTTAGCTGTTGGCCTCTACAACATCATTCCATGGGCTCCAGCTGCCTAAGCTTGCTAGACTGCATTAACCCATGCAATGCCCGCTGTGCCTTACTAGCACAGCACTTCTCAAAGCGCCAAAGCCCACCACCCCCTTATGTCCATGTTTAGGTGCACATGCAAAACTAAAATGGCTTAAAATCAGGCTTTTTCTCTTTTAAGTGAACATGGATAGGGATAGGTGAACATGATTTTAGGCCACAATCACGCGAAATGTTTGATCTGTACGATCTGTACGATCGGCTGATAGCAGCCATGAGAGTTGTGCGTAATATAGGCACCCAAGGTTACCGCGGGCAAGCGGAAGCCTAAGCCTCGCTCTGTCAGCACAGGCAAGCACCAGACAGCTCGCAGCCGTACCTAAAGTTATCTCCCATGTATTTGACATCCTCCCCCAGCTTACGCAGGGGGATTCCGAGGAGGTTCCTACTGCATAGCATGGGTTTGGTTCCTGCT
>CALXYZ010000122.1 GCA_944393075.1 uncultured Anaerobiospirillum sp.
CTAGCAGTGTTTGCTTGTCATAGCAAAGTGCATAGACCTCAGGCTATACCCCCGTGGCCTGTGGCTGTAGCTAAGCTAAACCAAGCTGAGCTGATCTGAGCTGTGGCAGACGTGTACTCAAGAAGGGTTAGGTTTTGTGGACAAAGCCTAACCTTTCGTTTTTGGTTCACTCGTAAACTATGGGGGATGGGATGATGTCAACCGTGAACATGCTGTAACAAGCACACAAAAGCAGATAAGCCGATCAATGGTCATGAGGACGCTCACTAACGACCTTATGGCATCCTTAACATCCCTTGCTCGTTACTGCTACAGGCACATTTTGGAGGGAGCAGAAAACTCTCATGCGTAATCCCTGGTCAGAGATGACGCGGTATCGGCCGTTTGTCGTTTACTGTGGGCTGGTTTGCTTTTTGGTAAGCGTTTGGTAGAGCTTGTAGATTGTCGTAGCCTCTGCTATGTTTGAAGGCCCTGATTGCAGGGCTTTTTCATGGCTATTTGGGGAAGAGCAGCAGCGTTTGGGGTTGCTCTTTGGGACATGGCCGATATCTTTGTTTGGAGGTTGGGAATGGCTGAGACGACTACCGCAGCTACTGCTGCTGTTTCAGAACAAGCCCCGATTAAGGTGCGCGCTTTTGAGTGGGAGCGAGACTTCCGTGACTGCGTGCGCATTGTCTATCAAGTGTGGTTCGCCGATTGCGACTCTAAGAGCGTCGGTATGCTCAGCGCCACACAATTCATGCTGCATTACTTAGTGCAGGGTACCTCGATCTTTGTCGCTTGCGATGCTGCATCCGATAAGGCTTTGGGCCTCTTGGTTCTAACTAATAAGAAGCACAAGCCTCTGCTGCGTCAGCACTTGCTGCGTACTGTACAGACTTGGGCCTTAGAGAAGTCTGCTTTATGTTTGCTGTACTTAATGCCTAAGGCTAAGACCACGCGTTTGTTTAGTGGTTTGTTCTTTGATAACTACGCTAAGCTACGCAAGATGGTGCCAGCTGAGACCTTAAAGTGCCCAGAGTTCTTGTTAATGATCGTGTCTCCAGAGGCACAGCGTCGTGGTGTGGGTAGAGCTTTAGTTCACGCTGGTGAAACAGATCTGCGGATTCAGGGCTTCTCGCGCTACTATCTGCTGACCGACAGCAGCTGCGACTATCAGTTCTATGAGCGAATTGGTATGCAAAAGGACGTGGATGTGTCGATGAGTTTCAACATCCCTCATGTGCCTGATTACGACCACTACCTCAATTACTTCTTGCACTGCTTAGTCTACGAGCAAGACCTTAACAAGGCAGAGGTTGCCGCCCCATCCCCATCCCCATCCCTAGCCCCAGCACCAGCTACTGCTTCTTCAGAGATAGCACCAAAGTCTGAGGTCAAAGCTGAGGTGAAGACCGAAGTTAAGGCTGAAACTGAAGCAAAGGCTGAAGAAAAGGCTGAAGAAAAGGCAGAGTTTGAGCTAGAGGCTGAGGCAGAGCCAAAGACTGCAGAAAAGTCTATGGCTGCTAAACCAAAGGCTGCTGCAAAGCCTAAGAATCGTGCTAAGGCTGCTGTTCCGGCCGCTGATAAGTCCAAGACTGAGGCAAAGTCAGCGGCTAAGAGCGAGACTGAGGTGAAAGTGCACGTGCGTAAGCCACGAGCCCGTAAGTCCACTAACGCTTAGCTAAGATCCTGCCCACAAGAAAGCCGCTCATAGAGCGGCTTTCTTGCAAATCCGGATAGGAGAGGGGTGATTAGACGTTGAAGAGGAACTCAAAGAGGTCGCCGTCTTGCACGATGTAGTCCTTACCCTCAGAGCGGAGCTTACCTGCTTCCTTAGCACCGTTCTCACCGTTGTAGGCAATGAAGTCGGCGTAGGCAATGGTCTGAGCGCGGATGAAGCCCTTTTCAAAGTCAGAGTGGATCTTGCCGGCTGCCTGTGGAGCAGTAGCACCAACCTTTACAGTCCAAGCACGGACTTCCTTTGGGCCAGCAGTAAAGAAAGTCTGCAAGCCTAAGAGCTGATAGCCAGCACGGATCACGCGGTTGAGGCCTGGCTCTTTTAATCCCATGCTCTCCATAAACTCCTTGCGATCAGCTTCTTCCATCGAAGCTAAGTCAGCCTCAATTGCAGCTGAGACTGGAACTACGATCGATCCCTCGTTCTTGGCATACTCGCGCAGCTGATCTAAGTATGGGTTGTTCTCAAAGCCATCTTCAGAGACGTTAGCGATGTACATCATTGGCTTTAAGGTCAGGAAGTTAAAGCCTCGCATAGCAGCTAAATCTTCTTTAGTGAACTCCACAGTGCGCAGCATCTTGCCTTGCTCTAAGGCGGGCTTGACCTTCTCTAAGGCTACAACCTGAGCTAAAGCTTCCTTATCGCCGCCAGTGCGGGCACGCTTTTCTAAGCGAGCTAAAGCCTTGTCGGCCACTTCTAAGTCGGCTAAAGCTAGCTCGGTGTTGATGACGTCAGCATCAGAGACTGGATCGACCTTGCCACTGACGTGGATGACGTTTTCATCATCAAAGCAGCGCACCACGTGAGCAATAGCGTCGGTCTCACGGATGTTGGATAAGAACTTGTTGCCCAAGCCTTCACCTTGAGCGGCACCCTTAACCAAGCCTGCAATATCCACAAATTCCATGGCTGTTGGTACCACCTTTTGTGGTTGCACAATGGCAGCAATCTTGTCTAAGCGCTCATCAGGCACTGGCACAATACCAGTGTTTGGATCGATGGTGCAGAAAGGAAAGTTTTCGGCGGCAATGCCTGCTTTGGTTAAAGCATTGAATAAAGTGGACTTGCCCACGTTTGGCAAGCCGACGATACCGCAATTAAAACCCATGAGGAATTAGACTCCGTAGTTCTGTGGCTTAAAGCCATTGATAGCAGTAGTGGCTTTGGTGATGCCTTGAGTATAGATTTTGGCAATGTTGAGGCAAGCAGCATCGAGCGCTTCTTCAATCAAGGAGCGATCAAGTGGAGCTGGGCGGCCTAATACCCACGAGTAGGTGTCGCCGCTTGGAGCTTTGCCGATGCCAATGCGCAAGCGATAGTAGTTTTGGCTGCCGCCTAAATGCGCGGTAATTGATTTTAAGCCGTTATGTCCAGCAAGGCCACCACCAAACTTTAATTTGATTTGGCCTGGTTGCAGGTCAAGCTCATCGTGTAACACCAAAATCTCTTCTGGGAGGATCTTGTAGAAGTTACACAGTGGGCCCACGGCGCGACCCGACTCATTCATAAAGGTGGTCGGGAAAATCAGTTTAACGTCGTGGCCTTCGATAGTGCCGCTGCCGTAAATTCCAGAAAACTTGCTCTCAGCACGCATGTTAATGCGATATCTGTCAGCAATCATTTCCAAGAGATCGCAGCCCATATTGTGGCGTGTGTGCGCATATTTGCTGCCCACATTACCGAGGCCCACAATCAGTTTAATGTTTGCTTCGTTTGCCATTGCAGTTGCTGTTTATGTTGCTTTGCTGTTGCTGTTGTTGTAGATGTAAGGTGCCAAGCTATCTTGGTTGTCCTAGGCGTTCTGTTCTTGATCCTGAGTCTTAGGCTGTACTGTAGCTGCAGTAGCTGTAGTAGCTGCAATAGCTGTAGTAGCTGCAGTAGCTGCAGTAGCTGCAGTAGCGGTGGCAGCAGACATGTCGAGCTCAAACTCTTTTTCAGCTTGGTTAGAATCGCGGTGTAAGTCCCGATGCGTAATGAGTTTGGTCTTGAGCTTTACGACACCGTCCTTGTCATCTTGTGGTAGGGCTGCTAACAGCTCTGATGGGGTTTTGTTGGTGTCTGCAAAGGTGAATTCAGGATCAGCCTCATCAAGTGGAATAAGCACAAAGGAACGCTCTTGGGCGCGTGGGTGCGGGATTGTGAGCTTGGGATCGTCTTGCACCACATCATCAAAAGCGATGAGATCGAGGTCTAGAGTACGTGGCCCATTTTTGAACAAACGCACACGGTGGAACTCTTGCTCAAGGTTGTAAAGATGGGTGTAGAGCCCCATAGGATTAAGACCAGTTTCCACAATCAAGATAGCATTGATAAAAGGATCTTGGTCAAGATAGCCCACTGGTTTAGTGCGATATAAAGACGAAGCTCGTATCAGAAAGGTAGTAGGGAGCTCAACGATCTTTTTGGCAGCGCTTTTTAAGATGGCGCTGGAGTCACCCATATTCGATCCAAGAGAGATGACAGCAGTGTGTGTTTGTTGCTTTATTCGCATATGCACCTTGTTATGTGAAAGCCCAAGCCCGCATTGCGGCAGCGCCGGTGCGGGCTTGGGCCTTGTGGTGTCTTTGTGCAACGCACTAGGACGAGAGTAGCTTTAAGTAGCTTTGGCTTAAGGCTCTAAGTTCATGGCTTTACGCCAGTCACGGGCCTTGTTGATGCGGTTTTGGCGATCAGCAGCACTCTCGTTAAAGTTGCTGTTGCCGTTACCGCTGTCGCGGCCGCTGTTCTTGCCTTTGCGCGAACGACGGGACTTGTTGTCGTTGTTGTTGCGACGCTCAGAACCAGTTTCAATGGTTTGGCGACGACGCTCTGCGTCTGCCTTGCACTGATCGTAGTAAGGTTGCCAGAACTCGACACGGCTCTTTAAGTTAGGATCAAAGTGAGCTCTTAACTTAAAGAGATCAAAGGCAGCACGGAAAGCATGGTAGGAGGTGGTCTCCTTGACATACTTCTGTGGATCTTTCGACTCAAGTAGGAACTGTAAGCGCCATAACAAGGCGATCGAACGGATGATCTGCTCTGGCATGGCGGTGATCTGGTACTGCTGGATCACAACCTTAGATGCAAGGTAGGAGATCATGTCCTTGTAGTCGATGTTGTTAGCGCTGAGCATGAGATCATCGCGCATCATGTAGAAGTTCCAAATGAACTCATTCCACAGGATGATGGCGTAGAGGAAGTGCGGTTTGTTGCACTTGTTCTCACTAAAGCGCTGATCGGTGCTCTCAAAAGCGTAGCTTAAGAACTCGCGGCACATGCTCGAATTTATGAGCATTGGCGAGATCTCAAAGAGGCGATTGAAGAGGTTTAAGGCTAAGAGAACCTTAAAGGTAGCCTTAGCGTGACCGGTCAAAAACAGCTTGTTGACCTCATCGTACATACGAGCAGATGGCACTGCGCTTAACAGATCAGCGCATGGTGCAATCATGTCGACGGTACGCTTAGAGATCTTAAAGCCTAACTTAGCGCTGAAGCGGGCAGCGCGCAGAATGCGCACTGGGTCTTCGCGATAACGGGTCTCAGGATCGCCAATGATATCGATAATGCCATGAGAGAGGTCGTACAAACCGCCATGGAAGTCGATAAGCTCGCCAGTTTGGATGTCCAAATAGATAGCGTTGATGGTGAAGTCACGGCGCATAGCATCATCTTCGATGCGGGTACCGTAGCTGTTATCACGCACTAACATGCCATCTGGGTTGGCCTGCACTTCATAGCGCTTGCCCATGCGTGGGATTGCGTTTTCAACGTGCAGCACTGAGCTGTTACCTCCGCGGAAGGTAGTAACCTCAATGATGTCGCTGTTGTAGACGATGTGGACGATCTTGAAACGACGGCCAATGATACGGGCGTTGTTGAAGAGACGACGAATCTGCTCTGGTGTAGCGTTAGTAGAAACGTCAAAGTCCTTAGGAGTCTTGCCCAACAGTAAGTCGCGCACGCCACCGCCGACTAAGTAAGCCTCATAGCCAGCTTGCTTTAAGCGCTTGATGACTTTGATGGCGTATTTGGAGATCTTGTTGGTAGGCAAGCGGTGCTGCTCGGCGCTGAGCACGAGCTTTTGCTGACCGTGCTTGACGACTAAGGCTTTGTTCTTCTTTAGAAGATCATCAAGATCTGGGAGTAAGGTAGAAATTTTCGTATACCTCAAGTCTCGAACAAGAAGAGCAGCTCCCCTAATATCTAACTTAGACTCTCTCGCCACTTACAGGTGCAGGTAAGTAACGGGCTCGTAACAAGCTGTAAGCCGTAAGCCGTTAGCTACAAAGCTCCCAAACATTCAAAATTCCAAGTTGCTAGCCTTGCTAGTTTGGTTTGCTTGCTTGGTTGGCTCTGGCTCTGTCTTCGGCTTTGAATTGAGCTTGAGCCTTTATGCTGATGGCAGCCTACAGTTACAGTACTGCTTACAGTATGTTACTTAATCTTTGTGCCTCGTTATCAATGCTGCTGCCTATGTGGTGGCCGCTGACATGTCTTAGCTGAAAGTAGTCTGAGTTAGATATCAGAAGAGCTAGTGTGGAGGCCAAAAATCGGTAATCGATCGGGTAAAACAGAGCTTACTTGAGGAGATGGTGGATGCCACATTTATCTGCTCTAAGAATGTTTTACCTGCTTTGCCTGAGTGCATGCAGCTTGTCGAAACTGATGATGTTTGCAAACTGGACACTGCTCTGGTGGCCTCTGTTCTTAGCGCCACTTAAATCGACCTGAGAAAGGGACTTCCATGAAAACACTGTTTCCAATGCTTTGATGGAAGTCCCCTGCGCAGACATAAGATGCTCTACTGGATCTTAGTAGCGAGATGCTTTACTCAGGTCGCTGATCTGTGCGCGCTTTGACATTACGCGCATTATAGCATAACAGGTGTTTTAGGCATGGCTTGCACTTCAAAGCGCGGGCTTAAAAATGCGATAAAGTCGTTCAAAGCATCGTAATAGCGCGCACCTAGCGTTTGCACGATATCATTGGTGGTAGGAAGTTGTACTGCAAGCATACGCCCTTGCTCAAAGAGGCTTAATGGTAGTGCTTTACTAGGTTTGGTATTGCCTGCGATGTCGGCATAGCCATCAGCCTTATAGTGCACGCTAGGCTCATTAGAGAGATCGTGGCTTAAAGCATAGAGCAGGGTATTGAGCGCAGTCTCATAAAAAGGCACGCTATGTGGCACTATCACTTGCTTCAGCAGCTGTATCAGTTGTAGCTCACAATCCTCTAACTCAAGTGCAGCGTCGCTGTAGGCAATCAGAGACTCTAAGTATGGCTGTAAGATGCAGATGCATTGCTTGAGGGCCTGATACGGTGTGGCTTGGTAGATGACCGCAGGCGAGTGGTTTTGTTTGGAGAACTTGTTACCGTCTTGGTTGACGATGAGCGGTACATGGCAAAAGTCTGGAGCTTTCCAACCAAAGAGATCATATAGAGCTAATTGCAAAAAAGTTGCGTCAAGCATGTCCGCACCGCGTACCACTTCGCTGATGCCTTGACGGTGGTCGTCGATTACTACCGCTAAGTTGTAGGCAATGATTTCATCGCTGCGGCGTAGGACTAAGGAGCTAGGGAGGTCGTATCCAAGCTTGTCTTGGCGTACTTCACCTAAGTTGATGTCATAAAACAGTGGCAACTGCTTGAGATGCTGCTCTAAGTTGATTCTGATGGCGTAGTGCGTGCCTTGAGCTTCTAAGTCTTCTCGCTTGAGGTGTAAGTGCTCACAAGGGCATGGACGCTCTTTGATCTGCGCCCGTGTGCAGGTGCAGTAGTAGGCATAGCCTTCGTGCACAAGGTAATCAATGGCCTCAAGATAAGGACTGAGGTCACGGCTTTGCACTAGGAGCTTTTCATCAGAATAGAGATTAAAAAGCGAGAGCTCCTCTAACATCATAGGGGTATTGACCTTAGGGCAGCGTGGAAAGTCCAAGTCCTCTAAGCGCACAATAAAGCTGCCATGTTGCTCGCGAGCACGCAGCAATGCGGCATAGGCCGTAAGCAATGAGCCAAAGTGTAAGCGCCCACTAGGCGATGGCGCAAAGCGCCCACGATAAGCCATAAGATCTGCCTTAGATGAGGGGATGAACAAAAAAAAAGCCGTAAGCGATAGTTCGCTGTTTACGTGCAAGAACGCAGTAGCACTGTACAAAATCAGGTGCAGTGATGCAAGGAGCACGGGATTGCAGTTGATCGGTGGTTGATCGGTGGTGGATTAGTGGTGGATAAGTGGTAGGTCGGTGTGGAAGCAATGACTGCCCCACTAAGGTAAGGCTGAAAGTTTTGGGAGAGTATTGTTTATTTTTATAGGTGCAAACTACACCTGCCCATCGCAATCGATGGGCAGTGACCGTAGTTGGTGACTAGTCAAAAAGCCTAATGAGCAGGCGGTAGGGTGCCTCATCTCTGCGTCTCAACACACGAAGATTCTTTGCTCAGAGTGTTCACCTACCGCGAAGGGAGCGGCTTTTCTAGTCGCCTAATTGCTTCTCTTTGATTTCAGCTAAGGCCTTGCAATCAACGCACAGGTCTGCAGTTGGACGAGCCTCTAAGCGCTTGATGCCAATCTCGACACCGCATTGTTCGCAGTAGCCGAACTCGTCGTGGTCAAGCTTCTGTAAGGTCTTCTCGATCTTCTTGATGAGCTTACGCTCGCGATCACGGGCACGCAGCTCTAAAGCAAACTCTTCTTCTTGTGAAGCACGATCTACTGGATCTGGGAAGTTAGCAGCCTCGTTCTTCATGTGACCTACAGTACGGTCAACCTCAGAACGTAATTGATCACGCCATGCGGTGAGAATCTTACGGAAGTGCTCCTTTTGAGCATCATTCATGTACTCCTCACCTGGCTTCTCTTGGTAAGGTTTCACACCTGCGATGGCTAATGGACCCATCGACTCTAAATCTGCATCATTGACGTTGCTCATACTTAGTCCTTATAAGGCCACGAGCTCCTAAGCTTGTTTTCAGGTTTGATCAGATCGCTATGCACTTACAGCACTTGCGATGCAATTGCAGTGCAATTGCAGTGCAACTGCACTAGCTTTAAGTACAGGGCTTAGGTTCTCTGGCTTTTATTATTCAACCTACGGAAAAGGCCATGCGGCGAACAGCTGTTTGCTTTGTTGCCTAGTATTAGGCCGCGCCACAAGATAGCAAGCAAAAGTTAAGTACGTGTTAAGCACTATGCGCTCACACCTTTGGCATTTTGCTTTTGTTTATTGCTGCTATGGCAGTGATGAAAAAGCCCGTTGCGCGGCTTTTATACGCGCAATCCAATGACCACTCATCATTTTTTAAGCCACGCATTATGCACAAATTGAAGTACTGTCGCAAGTATTGCATTGCTGCCATGTGAGAAAGATGGCTAATTTGCACTATGAGGTTTGCCTTATGTCGCAAATTTGCAGCGCCAATCTTGAAATCATGCATTTTGCATTGCATTGAGCACAAACTGCCATAAAACCTAGATAACACTTAGCAACAAAGCGCACACGTGCCACGCATATTAGTGTGCTTTGCTATAATAGCGGCCACTTTTAGGCCCTGACTTTCGGCTAAGTTTGGGGTGCTAAGATACATTGGTCACAATGTGGCCTGTGGTTTTAGCTTTTGGCTTTTGGAATTTGGTTTTCTTTTTCATTTCTTCTGACCGTGGTATAGGCCAGTTGGCAGCACCTTGATCCTAAGAGGTAGCGCTATATTTAGGCCTTGTTGTTCGTGTCAGATGTCGTTTGGATTTGGTTGTGATGCAGGATAAGCATGGCGGGCAAGGTGGCGCATTTGAGCGCCGTGAACCTACTTTTGGCGATGGCGTCAATGGTACGCTGCCGCACAATCAGGCTACGCCTTTTAGCGCCGCAGCCAATCAGAATCATGGAGCTAATGGTGCTAACACCAATAGTGGCTCTGCGCCTATTGATGCTGGTAATTTCAGCGCCTTAGATGACGATAGCGATCTTTTATTTGCACGTCACCGTCCATCGAGCATGCCTTATTTAGGCAGCCATGTGCAAAAGGCCGCGCCACAGCAGCAGGCTTCAACTAGCGCAGCCACTGTAGGCAATGCAGCTTCAGCTTCAGCTTCAGCCTCAGCCTCTACCTCCCCTCAGGGCGTAGCCATGCAGGCTCAATCTCATACCCAAGCCTCTGCCCAAAATGATCAAGCAGCAAGCAATGCAGCAGTTCATAATGCTGTCAATGCTG
>CALXYZ010000123.1 GCA_944393075.1 uncultured Anaerobiospirillum sp.
TTCGCGAGCCAGCGTTGCGTTACCATGGCCATAAGCGGCCTTATCAAAAGGGAGTATTGTTACAGCTTGTGATTTATTGACCCCCTCCCCATCCCCCATAGTTTACGAGTGAACCGGTATCGGCCGTTGGTCGTTTATGGCGCTATGGGCGCTGTAAGTTGCGTCTTAGTCCATGTCAGCGCCTTGGGACTTTTCCTTGTCCTTATCTTTGTCTTTGTCGTTTGGGTTGTGGCGGCTAGGTGAGACATGTACGTGGATGCTCTTTTTGCGCTCACTTGGAGCTTCAGCTTTTTTCTTGCCGAAGCTTAAGAACCCACGGCCAAAGCCAACGCCGGTGCTATTGCTTAAGTTGGAGGCATCCATTGAGTCTGCGGTGGCACCACTATTAAAGTCAGCACGTGAAGCACTGCGACGATCTTGGTAATCAAAATCGGCACCATAGTCATCTTCGTATTTGCTGTAGGCTTCGACTGACTTAGCAATAACCTCTTTGGGATCTTCTTTTGCCGAAAGCAGGTTGACCAAGCTTTGGATGAGCTTAGGTACATTGTTAGCATTACCTCCACGAACGACGCCTAAGACCGCGGTAAATTCAGCGCCGCATAAGATCAGCCACCAATTGATATAAATCCAGATCATTAGTACTGGTAGGGCTGCTAAAGCTCCGTAGATGGCTTCGTAGTCAGAGAAGTTTAAGATGAAGGCTGAGAATACGCGCTTGGAAATCTCAAAGGAAATGGCGACTAAGATTGCTCCTACCAAAGCATCTTGCAGCTTGACCGTGGTGACAGGCAAGACCGTGTAGAGCACAAAGATCATTCCTGCTTCAATGACGAATGGCAAGACGGAGTAGAAAGTCTTTAGAGCTACTGCGATTTCTTCTTGCTCAAAAATGGCTGCCGACACGATCTTGGACGTGGCCCATACTGTAATACCTAACGACAGAGGGCCTAGGGTCAGCAAGGTCCAGTAGATAGCAAAAGTCTGGGTGATGCGGCGTTTAGCTCCTCGCCAGATACGGTTGAGGGTGCGATCAATAGAGCGGATCAGCATCAAACTCACAACAAAAAGCATCAAAGAACCGGTCAGAGTCATCGAGGCAGCGTGTGAGACGAAAGAGGAAATGCCATTACTGATGGCATCAGTAAATACTGGTAAGAAGTTCTCTGAGGCAAAGCGCAGCATTTCTTCTTTGACAGGAGTGAATGCAGGCACCATGGCAAAGATCGACACCACAATGGTCATTGCTGGAATCAATGCCAAGATCGAAGTAAAAGCGAGCGCTGCTGCTTCTAATCCGATTCCATCACGATTTATTCGCCATGCAAAGAACTTGATTAGTTCGCGCATACGGCCTCCTTCTTCACAGCTCTTGTCAGGTAGGCCAGCAGCTACACCGAACCTAAACCACAATCACAAACGAACAAAACAAACAAAGAAAGAAAGAAAAAAACGACCACGGCCAAAAAAAAAAAACGTAGCCGCTGTGAGCCGCTGCAAGCCATAGTGAGCCACTAGTAGCTTCAAGACTCATGTGCCCCTCATTGTACGCGATTTTTACGCCGCGCTCAGATCTGTAGGTTCGGACTGCGATCTGCAACAAAACTTGTTGCGACCACATATATCCGGTGGTGGCCATACAACTGTGGTGACCGTTATGACTGAAATGGCCTTTGCTTTGATGTGGTAACAAATGGCTTATATAAGCTGATTTGGTAGCAACTGGTATGTAAGTGCTTGAGTAAAGCGCAAAAAAACGGAGCGGTCTTGCAATTTTCCGAAAGCTTTACCTGTTTTGAGCTAAAATAGCGGGGCTTTTACTTCAAGGTTCTTGTGCTCAAAGCGCGCACAAGATCTCATTTTTTCTTCTTTCAGGCTGGTGGTGTGTGGGACTCTTCCCTACTACCTAAAGCTGTTAGCCCAAGCAGTAGAGGGTGATATAGCTTTAGACCTAGCTTTTGTTAGCCTTAGCTTTTGTAGGTTTTCTCTTCGATGGATGTTCAAAAGATTCGTAATATTGCCATCATCGCTCACGTCGATCATGGCAAGACGACTTTAGTTGACAAGTTATTGCGTCAATCAGGCACTCTTGACCGCAACGAACTCGGCCAAGAGCGCGTTATGGACTCTAATGCCATTGAAAAAGAGCGCGGTATCACCATCCTCTCGAAGAATACCGCCATCAATTGGCAAGACTACCGCATCAACATCGTTGACACTCCGGGCCACGCCGACTTCGGTGGTGAAGTAGAGCGCGTGATGTCGATGGTCGATTCGGTGCTGTTATTAGTCGACGCTGTTGACGGCCCAATGCCACAGACCCGTTTCGTGACCCAAAAGGCTTTCGCCCGCGGCTTACGCCCAATCGTGGTGATCAACAAGTGCGACCGTCCAGGTGCTCGTCCTGACTGGGTTATCGATCAGGTCTTCGACCTTTTCGACAACTTAGGTGCTACCGATGAGCAGTTAGACTTCCCTGTGATCTACGCTTCGGCTTTAGCCGGCTGGGCTAGCGAGGATCCAGACAACCATGGTGACACCATGGAGCCTCTGTTCCAAGCCATTATCGATAAGGTCAGCCCACCTCAGGCCAACTTAGATGGCCCATTCCAGATGCAGATCTCCTCGCTCGATTTCACCTCCTATGTTGGTGTTATCGGTGTGGGCCGTGTGACTCGCGGTACTGCTAAGCCAAATCAGGCTGTGACCATCGTGGCTGCAGATGGCAGTACCCGCCAAGGTAAGATTGGTCAGGTGTTAGGTTACTTAGGTCTGCACCGTACTGATGTGGCAGAGGCTAGCGCTGGTGACATCATCGCTGTGACCGGTTTAGGCGAGCTCAAGATCTCGGACACCATCTGTGCTCCTACCTGCGTTGAGCCTTTACCAGCTCTGACTGTGGACGAGCCTACTGTGGCCATGACCTTCTGCGTGAACACCTCGCCATTTGCTGGTAAGGAAGGTAAGTTCGTTACCTCGCGCAACATTGAAGAGCGTCTGCGTACCGAGTTAGTCCACAACGTAGCCTTACGTGTGGAGAACACTGCTGAGGCTGATAAGTTCCGTGTTTCCGGCCGTGGTGAGTTACACCTCTCTGTTCTGATTGAGCAGATGCGCCGTGAGGGCTATGAGTTAGGTGTGTCCCGTCCTGAGGTTATTCTCCACAAGGATGAGAACGGCAAGACCTTAGAGCCTTACGAGGTTCTGACCCTTGATTTAGATGAGAACAATCAAGGCGCTGTGATGGAGGAGTTAGGCCGTCGTAAGGGTGAGCTCAAGAACATGAACCCTGATGGTAAGGGTCGTGTGCGTTTAGACTACCGCATCCCTGCACGTGGTCTCATCGGCTTCCAGAGCTTATACCTGACCTTAACCTCTGGTACTGGCCTCATGTACCACACCTTCGATAGCTACGACGAGTTTGTTGGTGGTTCTATCGGTGAGCGTACCAATGGTGTGCTGATCTCTAACGACACTGGTAAGTCGGTGCCATACGCTCTGTGGTTCTTACAAGAGCGTGGCCGTCTGTTTGTGGATGCTGGTGAAGAGGTCTATGAGGGCCAGGTCATCGGTCTGCACAACCGCTCCAACGACTTAACCGTCAACTGCCTCAAGACCAAGAAGCTCACCAACGTGCGTGCTGCCGGCTCTGATGACAACATCATCCTGACTCCAGCTGTGCACATGAGCTTAGAGCAGGCTTTAGAGTTCATCAACGAAGACGAGTTAGTTGAGGTCACTCCAAAGTCGATCCGTATTCGTAAGAAGTTCTTATCTGAGCTTGAGCGTGTACGTGCTTTCCGTGCTAGCGGTGGTAAGGCTGCTAAGGAAGAGAAGTAGTTCTTCATGCGGTCTAAACTGCACGTTTGAGGCGGGAGCTTCAACCATGCGGCCCCAATAGGGGAAAAGAGGGTCAGTGCTATCAGGCACTGGCCCTTTTTTCTGCCCACGCTAGAACGAGCGGTGAGGTGAGGCGTGGTGAGGCGTGGTGAGGCGTGGTGAGGCGTGGTGTGGTGGTGCAGTTATACCCTCAAGGATTCAAGGCCTCAAAAAGGCTAGAGGAGCCCTTGGCATTAAGGCGGTGCCGACTAGCGAATATGAATCTAGTGCGAGGCGGCCGATTTTAGTGCGCTGTTTTTAAGAAACAAAAAGAGACAAGTTCTTGTAAAGTGGCTTTTTATAAGGCTCTTTGCAAGTAACTTAGATAAAGTTGAGTGAAAAGCGTGTAGTTTTGTGGTGCAAAAATCGTAATTTTTTGCACTATAATTGGGCGAGTTGGAGATTTTTCTTTAAATTATGGCACTTTGCTCTAAAATGGAACAGAAATTAAGTTTCGATCACATTTTTGAGGTGCAAAATGCACTGTATTGCTGTGATTGTGCTCCATGCCTATAAATAGGCGCTTTTGTGTACAGTCACGCTGTGATCCCCAATAAAGTAAAGCAAGGCTTGAAAGCCTTAGGTGGCTTTGCAGGTGGCTTTGCAAGTGGCTTTGCTATCGCCTTTGCTTTAGGTGAAGACCTCTCCTCACGCAGGACGCTGTAGGCACTGTGCACTATTTTGATCTTTGATGGATCAAAGGTAGGGTGCAATGCTGTTGTGATTGCTGTGCTTGGCCTTGATGATGGCCAATACCGGTTGCAAGCAACGCCAGCCGTCCACCCATCCTAACCCTGGATGGATCAAAGAGATTGGAGGTTGGTAGTGCTCGAGCTCACAAGAGCTTTGCTTGCTCGTGTCATGTGCTGTAGGCAATGTTTGCATAACCCTGTGTTGAGAAGTGAAGAGCAAAACGCTGGGTTCATGTGGACTAAGGGCCACAGACAGAGATTTGAACATGCTTTTGGGTGCAGCCAGCTTCGTCCCTAATGTCTATGGCTGACACTCAAGAACAGTCATCAAGACACAAAGCAAGTATAGAGAGAATAGAGAAGTACACCTCCGTGATATACGGTGCAGGTGTTTTTGGCGTTTTTGCCGTTTTACTGTGAGCTGAGAGTGCTGAGTTAACTGCGTTTGCTGGCCGTGTGAAGTTAGGCTTTGATCTACAAGCATAAATAGCAAGGGGAGTTAGAGCTTGGTGGGTAACACCTAGTGGTGAGTCGATCTTAAGATTTCAATCGGAATTCGTGTTTGTGTTTGTGCGTGTGGTAGAAGGCTGCAAGCTTCAAGAAACGTAGTTTGAGTCCCCATACCAGTACCCGTGCTGTAGCTTTTTGAGCCTAAGAGTAGCTGTTATGCAATGCGATGCAAAAACTATTATTGAGAGTATTTCGACGGCCATTTTGGTGACTGATTCTCAGCTCAAAATCGCCTTTGCAAATACAGCTTCTGAGCAGTTGTTCTCGATGTCTCGCTCTAAGCTTCAAGGAATGAAGCTGACCGAGATCATCGCTAGCAGCGAAAAGAATTTGTTAGAGTCGCTGCAAAACTCCAATTCGCCTACTTTCCAAGGCTTTACTGCCACTGACATTACTTTTAGCCCTGATCCTCACATCCATTTCCATGCCGATATGTACATCTCTTTGTACACCGGTCGTGCTCGTGGCTTGGTGGTGGAGATCCACAGGCTCGATTACCAACAAAAGCTCAATGACGATATGCAGCGTCGCACGCAGAACTTAGCTGCCCGTGACCTTATTCGTAGCCTCGCCCACGAAATTAAGAATCCTTTAGGTGGTATTCGTGGTGCGGCCCAGCTTCTTGAGATGGTCTATAGCAAAGACAATGAGCTCAAGGAGTACACCAAGGTCATCATTGAGCAGTCTGACCGTTTAAAGACATTAGTCGATAGGTTGTTAGGCCCACAGCGTCCAAACCCTCGTACCATGACCAATGTGCACTATGTCATCGAAAAGGTGCTGTCGTTGGAGATCATGGCTACTCAGGGCAAGATTCGCTTTGATAAGGACTACGACCCATCGTTACCTGAGCTGCTGTTAGATTTAGACGCGATGCAGCAGGCTCTGATCAACATCGTCTCCAATGCCGTACAGGCCTTAACTGAGTCCAATACGCCACGCCCAATCATCAAGATCAGAACGCGTGCGTTGATGGGCGCGCTCGTCAATGGCGTGAAGCGCTCCATGTCAATTGAGGTCGACATTATTGATAACGGCCCTGGCATTCCAGAGAAGATCAGAGACACGCTGTTCTACCCAATGGTCACTACCCGTACTGATGGTCATGGCTTGGGCTTGTCGATTGCCCAAAACATTGTGGATCATCACCAAGGCACCATTGAGTGTGAGAGTGTACCTGGTTGCACCGTTTTTAAGATCATCTTGCCAATCATCAATGAGCAAGGTGCAAACGGCAACAGTGGTGACTCTGAGTTAAGTGGGCAGTATTCTCTCTTTGGCGGGAGTGTCGGTCACACAATAATGTTGAAGTAAGCTCCAAGTTAGCTTACACGTCTTTTCTTGCCTTGCTTAAGGTTTTAAGAAAGGTGTTCGTGCCTAAGACCCTTTGGTGTTTTATGTCTGGCTCTGGCATTTGAGCCAGATGCCAGATGTAGGTTGTGACAGTTGGTTTGGGGTTTTGGGCGGTTTTTTCGGGTTTTTGCGAAGTTTTTCGCATTTGTTTGTTGTTTTCGCGTGTTTTTACGCGATTTTGATCTGGTTTTGGCCTTCTGGGCTTAAAGATATTTTTTGCAGTTAGTTTTAGAGTTTTAGTAGTGAGTAGAGAGTAGGCTGCCACGTAGGGTGCAAGCTGCAAAGCACATGCAGTAGCAGAGCTTGACGTGGAAGTCGTGAGTTTTGGTAGACGAGTAGTTTAGAGTAGGCGTAAGACACTCTGATCTGGGAGCAAAGAGCTAGTGCCTTGTGCTTGTGTAGTTGTCATTGTCACACCCTTATCGCTTTTCATGTAGGGCTCTGTGCTTTGGCATGTGAAGCAAGGTTAGGGTTAGTTCTTGTGCATGCGGGAGCTTGCCATAATCCTCTCTACACAAAAGCTATCAATATCACCTATACCACCACAGCAGCAGAGGTTCCTTCTATGAATCCACTGATTTGGGTGATTGATGATGAAGAGAGTATTCTCTTCGTTTTTGACCGTGCCCTCGGTTCTAACAATATCAATCACCGCTTATTCAAAAGCGGTGATGAAGCACTTGCAGCTTTAAAAGACGAAATCCCTGATGTGATCGTCTCTGACATCAATATGCCTGGTGTGGATGGTCTCACCTTAATCAACAAGGTACACGAAGTCGATCCTAACATCCCATTCATCATTATCACTGCCAACTCCGATCTCTCTTCGGCTATCAACTCTTATGAGCGCGGCTCCTTTGAGTACCTGCCAAAGCCATTTGATATCGAAGTTGCTGTTAGCACCATCCGCCGTGCTGCTGTACACCGCGTCAACATGACCAAGAAGCCAAAAGAGGAAGTGCCAGCAGATCCAGTGGAGACCGAGGATGTAGAGATCATCGGTAAGAGCCCTGCTATGCAGGAGGTCTTCAAGTTTATCGGCCGTGTGTCGAAGACTGATGTGCCTGTCTTCATCTATGGTGAAAGCGGTACTGGCCGTGAGTTAGTAGCCTTAGCTCTGCACAACCACTCTGATCGTCGCGATAAGGGTAAGTTTGTGCCTGTGAATGTGTCCTCCTTACCTCAGGATGCCATCGAGCATGAGCTTTTCTGCAATGAAAATGGTAAGCCTTGCGCTATTGAGCGAGCTCAAGGCGGTACCTTGTTCATCGACGAGATCAGCGACTTGCCAATGGATGCCCAGACTCGTTTGCTGACTGTGTTGCAGAGCAATGCCTACATGCCATTAGGCCAAAGCACTACTCGCAAGACCAATGTCCGTGTGATTGCTGCTAGCTCGCATAACTTAAAGCAGTTAAGCGATGAGGGTAAGTTCATTGCAGCTCTGTACTACCGCATCAATGTCATCAACATCAACATGCCACCTCTGCGTGACCGCAACAACGACATTCCAATGCTTGCCAAGCACTTCTTAGCTCAAAGTGCTAAAGAGCAAAACCAAGAGCCAAAGAAGCTTACTTCTGAGGTTTTGGTGTTCTTATGCCGTCAGCCATGGCCAGGCAACGTTCGTCAGCTCAAGAATCTGTGCCGCTACCTTACCATCATGGTTACCGGTCGCGACATTCAGATGAGCGATCTGCCTAGCGAGTACATCCAAGCTCGTAATCAGCAGGCCAAAGTCACAACCTCGATTGCTGGCACCTCCAAGGAGCCAACCTCGTGGCAAGAACAGCTGCGCAATTGGGTCGATGGTCGTTTGCGTGCAGGTGAGCACGACATTCTCTCTGAGGCTACCCCAGAGTTTGAGCGCGTGATGTTAGAGGCCGCCTTAGCATTTACTAGCAACCATAAGCAAGAGTCGGCACGTCTGCTAGGTTGGGGCCGTAACACCCTGACTCGCAAGCTCAAGGAGCTCAACATCAACAGCTAACGCGGTCGTCTCTACCACGGCCACGGCCACGGCCGTGGCCGTAGCCACAGCCTCTGATGCGCTAATGCTTTGATGCTCAGTTGATTAGCGCGCCAAATAACAACGCCTAAGCGAAAGCTTGGGCGTTGTTATTTGTGGGGGCGCACACTGTTGCTCTAGTGTGCCTTGTAATGTGTGTGCTAATAGCTACAATGGTCAGAGAGCTCGCTTTTTAAGTGGGCTGACATAATTGAATTTTTTTTTTTTTTTGTTTGTTTGTTTCTCAGCTTTTAGGCCCCATCTAAAGAGTCGAAGCGACACTTGTTGCCAAGGTGTTGCTACCTTGCAGTTCCTGCACTGTAGGTCTTGAGGATATGTCAGATCAGAGCATGTCTCTAACATAAGGAACATAAGGAGATGGACTGAGCCTTGAGCATAGCAGTGTTGCAAGCCTCAGATCGCGCTTGTGAGCTGCACCGGAAGTTTTATCGAGGCGAGATCAATGTTAATTGCCAAGCAGCAAGTGATTACTTGTGACGACATCCTCTTGTCGCTGTGCGACAGCGTCTGTGATGTGTTGACCACTGCCACCTCAGACAAGATCACCTACACCCCAATGATCCAAAAGATCAACAACACCACACTGCGTCCTGATATCGGTACCTTTGTGCTCTTTACTGGCACCTTCTCGGGCATGGTGGTGCTCAACTTCCCTAAAGAGACCGCTATGGAGCTCTACAGCAGCTACATGAAGCTGATGGGCTTATCTGAGTCTGATTTAGCCACCAACTATACCTCTGAGGAAGTGAGCAATACCTTAGGTGAGCTGATGAATCAGATGGTAGGTAACTTCACCTCCAAGATCAGCGCCACCTTAAATGGCCGCATCAACCAATCGCAGCCAAAGATGCTCTCCTTACCACACCAAGTGGAGATCAGCATCAATATGACCTTAGATCACCCAGAGGTCTCGCGTATCACTTTCTTCACAGCTAACAGCAACGTCTTCTATTTAGAGATGGCTATGGATCACACCGAGTTCAAGTTAGCTCGTGATCTCAAGCCTGCTGAGCGCGCCATGACCCCAGAAGAGATCATGGCTGAGGCTGGCTTAGTCTAAGCTCAGGCTGCTCCAGCCCCTAAAAGCAGTCCTTTGAGCTGCTTTCCTCCAAATCTCCCACCCTCGTGCAAGGGTGGGCGGTTTAGTGAGCGATCTTCTTGCTTCCTGCTTCCTGCCTTATGATTCCCACTTGCCATTTCTTGATCCATCTTTATCTGACTTATAGCGACCAATACCCCACTCGTGAGAGTGGGGATAAGGTCGCATGTTTGGATAAAGTATTGCTCAGCTTTGTTGGACTGCAATGCGGCTCAATGCTCTGATTACATTTGTGATCTAATCATAAATCCGAAAAAAATGGTCGAGCTGTGCGTACAGCACAAATCAGCCTCTAGCCCCTTATACCGTAAGGCATTAACCTCTGTAA
>CALXYZ010000124.1 GCA_944393075.1 uncultured Anaerobiospirillum sp.
AGCAGGAACCAAACCCATGCTATGCAGTAGGAACCTCCTCGGAATCCCCCTGCGTAAGCTGGGGGAGGATGTCAAGCTCTGAGACTTCTAGTGTGCGTTTCGTGCTAGCGAGCGTTTTAGCGCCGCGAAGGTGAGCGCCATGCTTTTGCACCATGAGCGATGTGCTAGAGGTTGTGCTCTCAGGTTTTTTTGCTAATGCGCAAGTGCAGGCGCAGCCTATACCTTAGATCTTCGATCGTATTGGCGGCTCTACACCACAGCATCAGGCTTATTAGTTAATACGCAGAGGAATAGATTTTATGAAGGTTGCCGTTTTAGGTGCAGCAGGTGGTATTGGTCAGCCACTGTCCTTAATCTTAAAGACCCAATTACCAGCTGGTTCCTGCCTCTCTCTTTATGACGTCGCCCCATTCACCCCAGGCGTCGCTAAAGATTTAAGCCACATTCCAACCGATGTCTGCGTAGATGGCTTCACCGGTGATGACCTCCCTAAGGCCCTTGAGGGTGCTGATGTGGTCGTGATCCCTGCTGGTGTTGCCCGTAAGCCTGGCATGACCCGCGATGACTTATTCAACATCAACGCTGGCATTATTGCTAACTTAGTGAAGAACTGCGCTAAGGTTTGCCCTAAGGCTTGCATCTGCATCATCACCAACCCAGTGAACTCCACTGTGGCTATCGCTGCTGAAGTGTTAAAGGCTGAAGGCGTTTACGATCCACACCGCTTATTCGGTGTTTCTGCCTTAGACGTTCTCCGTTCTGAGACTTTCTTAGGTGAAGAGTTAGGCTTATCCAAGGCCTACATGCAGGTTCCAGTGATCGGCGGTCACTCTGGCACCACCATCTTACCTTTACTCTCCAAGGTTGTTGGTTCTGAGGTTATCCCAGCTGAGCGTATCGAAGCTTTAACCAAGCGCATCCAAGACGCTGGTACTGAGGTCGTTGAGGCTAAAGCTGGTGCTGGTTCCGCTACCTTATCGATGGCTGCTGCTGGTGCTCGTTTCGCTCTGAAGGTTGTCCGCGGCTTATTAGGCGAGCCAGGTGTTACCGAGTACGGCTATGTTGAGGGTGGCTCTAAGTATGGCCAGTTCTTCGCACAGCGTCTTGAGTTCGGTACTGGTGGCTGGTGCCGTGTTATCGACTTCGGTGAGGTCTCCGCTTTCGAGCAGAAGTGCTTAGAAGAATTACAGCCAGTCTTAGCCGGCAACATCAAGAAGGGTGTTGAGTTCGGCCAGAAGTGGGTTGCTGAGAACAAGTAATCGCTCTGAGCTTCAAGCTCATCAGAGCTAGCTCAGCTAGGCTGAGTTAAGCAAAGCTAAGATTTGTTCACTGTCAGGATCACTGACAGTTCATGGTAGAGGGGAAACGTCGTGGACGCTTCCCCTCTACTGTTTTTGGGGCTTATGTTGTGAGTGGCTGGTAGCGACAAGCCCATATTTGTGCCGATTGGTACTGAGGTTGCATGAAATATTTTCTGAAATCGATTGATGCAACCATGCTGTACTTCAAAAAGTCCTAATTGCGTCGATAAACTAAAAGTCAGGCAGGTACTCCAAACGTGTGTGCTGTTTGGCTTATCCGTCTTCTTAAAAGATTTCCTTGTTCCTTTAGGGGTATTGGTATTTGAGGTTTTTGGCGATGAAGCACTTACCTACAGTAATGTTAGGAGCGGCATTTGCTATGGTCGTGGGGCTTTTTACTGCAAGCCCTGCGAGCGCAGCTGTGTCATCTACCTATGATCGAGTGACCGATGCCCAAGCCTTGGTGGCTCGTAAGGCCATTGAGAGTACTTTGGAAAAGTACAAGGACGATAACACTTCGGTCAACGTCTACACCGTAGATGAGCTCAACACCTACGTTGAGACTGGTGTCTACATCCAGATTATTCGCGACCGTGATAAGTGCCAGTTCACCCCTGATATCGAAGACCGTGCCCGTATCGTTGGCATGCCTGCCTTTGAGTTCGTTTGGGGCGATATGCTCGTCAGCGGTATCTGTGTGCAGCGCGATACCGAGTTAGGTCTTGATTATTTGCAAAAGTCGGTCGATCACGCCTATGCTCCTGCCATGATCCGCTTGGCTGAGTACTATGAGCAGGGCCATTTACTGCCACGCAATAAGGACAAGGCTGTGACCTTGATGCGTGCAGCTGCCGCCTTAGGATCTAAGACCGCAAGATTACAATGGGCCGACATGTTAGTGCGCGGCTTAGGTGCTCCTGCCTACTATGAGGAGGCCTTTAGCTGGCTCTACCATTCGATTTACTTTAGTGAGTATGAGCGCGCAAAGAGTGCTTTCTTGCAGCGTGAAATGCGCAAGATGATGCCTGCTAACATCGTGGCTCGCGCTATGAGTGACGGCTACTACAACATGTAATGCCGCTACAAAGGTTCTCTTGAGGATCTTTTAGCTCTCTGTTTTCTATAAGGCTCCTACAAGGCGTCGTTTCCGCAGATGCGGCTGAAATGGCGTTTTGTAGGGGCTTTTTCATTTATAATGATGTTTTGGTGCCAGCGCATGAGAGGTGCAAGCAAGAAGACAAGATGTCTTCGGCCTTTTGAGCTGCTGGAATTACGAATCTGAACTGAGGATTAGCTCTTCAATGTTTGAGAATTTAAGCGATAGATTAAGTCGGACTCTGAAAAATATCTCAGGTCAGGGTCGTATTACCGAGAGTAACGTCAGCGATACCCTCCGTGAGGTGCGTACAGCTCTGCTTGAGGCTGATGTCGCCTTACCTGTAGTCAAAGAATTTACCGCTAAGGTCAAAGAGCGTGCCCTTGGCCAAGAGGTTAACCAAAGCCTCACCCCAGGTCAGCAATTCGTTAAGATCGTCTACGACCAATTAGTCGAGACCATGGGCGCACAAAACGCCGCCTTAAATGTGGCTCACCAACCTCCTGCTGTGATCTTATTAGCAGGCCTCCAAGGTGCTGGTAAGACTACCTCGGCTGCTAAGCTGGCCTTGTTCATCAAAGAGCGCTTAAAGAAGAGCGTGATGTTAGTGTCGGTCGATACCTATCGTCCAGCCGCTATCGATCAGCTGCACACCTTAGCTCAAGAAATTGGTATTGAGTCTTTCCCATCGGATCCTACAAGTACCCCACAAGCCATTGCTCAAGCTGCAATGGCTGAGGCTAAAAAGCGCTTTATTGAGGTGCTGATTGTCGATACCGCCGGTCGTTTAGCTGTCGATGAAGACATGATGAACGAAGTCAAGGAGCTCCATAAGATTTGCGAGCCTACCGAGACTATGTTCGTCGTGGACGCCATGACCGGTCAAGACGCAGCCAATACCGCCAAGGCCTTTGCTGATGCGTTGCCATTAACTGGTGTGGTTCTGACCAAGGCTGATGGTGATGCCCGTGGTGGTGCGGCCTTATCGGTACGCGAAATCACTGGTAAACCAATTAAGTTCATTGGTTTAGGCGAAAAGGTCGTAGCCTTAGAGCCTTTCCACCCAGAGCGTATTGCTTCGCGTATTTTAGGCATGGGTGATGTGCTCTCCTTAGTTGAAGAGTTACAGCGTAAGACCGATGCTAAGAAGGCCGAAAAGATCGCCAATAAGATCAAGAAGGGTGAGGGCTTTACCCTTGAGGACTTCCGCGATCAATTAGTGGAAATGCGCAAGATGGGCGGTGTCGCCGGTATCTTAGACAAGCTCCCAGTTGGTGGTGCCCTGATGGCTCAGGCCAAGGACAAGATCAACGATAAGAGCTTAGCCCACATTGAGGCCATTATTAGCTCGATGACGCCAAAAGAGCGTGCCAACCCAGACATCATCAAGAGTTCACGTAAGAAGCGTATCGCCTCTGGTGCTGGCGTGCAGATTCAAGACGTGAACCGTCTGTTAAACCAATTCAGCGACATGCAAAAGGTTATGAAGCGCTTTGGTAAGAAGGGCGGCATGAAGGGCATGATGAATATGATGCGCGGCATGCAAGGCATGCGTAACATGTTGCCTGGCGGTATGGGCATGGGTGGCTTTGGCGGCCGCGGTTTCCGCCGTTAAGAGCTCAGTCATCGCGTATAGCGTTAGCGCATAGCGCATGGCGCATAAAACAAAGGCAAGAGGGATTTTGGTCTCTCTTGCCTTTGTTTTTGGTTGTGGGTGGCTATTGCACCCCCAATATTAGATTGCTTGCAGCTTGCAGCGGAACTTCAGGGTACCAGCGTGGACGAGGAAGTTCTCTAAGATTGGAGCACCCCAGCTGTCGTCACCACCAACGCCCATCATCAGGTTGGAGACCTTGATAACAGTGTGGGTCTTTGGAGGCAACTCGTAGGTGTGGCGAGCGTTCTCCAGCTCATATGGAGTCCAGTTGAGCACCGAGACGTTGAGGCCATTGCAGTCGCAAGACTCAAGCTTGATACCAGCTTTGTCGCCTGCCACCTTGAAGTAGCGAACCTGACTGTGGTTGCCGCACTCTTGAGGCTTGAGGTATGGCACATATTGCTCGGCCACAGTGGAGGTGTGTACCGCCAGCTTGCCGCCTGGCAGACGGTCAGAGTAGTTCTCCTCAGGGCCTAAGCCGTAGTAGCTTAAGTCGTACTCTGGCTTGAAGAGACGGATCAAGAGACCAAACTCTGGTACGTCTGGTAAGGACTTGTCGGCGTGAAGAGTGAGATCTGCTTCAATCACACCATTACCATCGACCTTATAGACCGCATCTACAGTGGAGGTTGGGTAGGTTGGCAGCTCTAAGGTGTAGGTGATAACAGCCTTGTTGTCCTCCATCTTGGCGTCGTGGCTGATGCACTTAGCGTAGAGGCCTGCATTCTTCCACATGCCTAAGCGGTATGGCATAGCGTTACCGATGTCGTTGTCGGTAGGGGCACGCCAGAAGTTGAGCTTGACAGGTTCAGCGAGCAACTCTTGGCCATTGGACTTAAAGGAGACTAAAGCACCGCGGCCATTGTTGAAGAGGTAGGAGAACTTGTCGCCATGGACACCGATATTGGTGGTGGTGATCACAAGGCGTGGAGCCTTGGTTGCTGTGGTGGCAGCACAGCCGCAGCTGCTGCCGCAGCAGCAAGAGCAGGCTACATTAGCGATAACCTTGTCGGCAAAGGCAATCTCATAACCAGCCTCAGCATAGGCAGTAGCTTGGGGCAGACGAATGCTGACGGTGGCTACATACTCACCAGCAGCGACCATGAGCTCCTTGAAGCACTTTGGTAGAGCTACAGTAGCGCTCTTGCCTGGGGCAGCTTCGACGGTAGGGAGTGCCTGTGAGGCAATGGCCTTACCATCCTTGAGGAGGCCTACAACTACCTGATACTCGTTTAAGTTAGTGAAGAGGTTGTAGTTGGTGATGGTAGCGGTGATCTCATCAGCACTAGCGTCGCTGATAGCGATATCGAAGCTCTGGTAGTTGGCCTTGACGGCAGCCATCTTTGGCGTAATAGCGCTGTCAGCAAAGACAATGCCGTTGCCTGAGAAGTTGTAGTCGCAAGGACGATCACCAAAGTCACCACCGTAGGCTAAGTAATCCTCGCCTAAGACGTTCTTGGTGACGATAGCTTGATCGCGGAAGTCCCAAATGAAGCCGCCTTGGTAGCGTGGCTCACGCTTAGTGAGGTCGGTGTACAGGTGCATACCACCGCAGGAGTTACCCATAGCGTGGGTGTACTCGCAGCAGATTAATGGCTTGTCTGGGTGCTCGGCTAAGAACTTCTCAATAAAGGCCACAGTAGAGTACATCTGGCTTTCCATATCAGAAGAGCCATTGTAGCTACGGTCATGGAAGAGGCCTTCGTAGTGGACTAAGCGGCGTGGATCGACGCTGCGGAAGTACTCAGAGAGCTCAAATAAGGTCTTGCCACCAAACGACTCGTTACCTAACGACCAAATGATGATCGATGGGTGGTTCTTGTCGCGCTCATACATGGCTTGACCGCGAGCTAACACCGCATCACGCCACTCTGGCTTGTCCTTTGGCAGGGTGCAGTCATCAAGCTTGTCAGTGCCCAACTCTTGCCACGAGCCGTGGGTCTCTAAGTTGGTCTCATCGATGACATAGAGGCCTAAGCGATCGCACATGCCGTAGATGGCAGAAGAGTTTGGATAGTGGCAGGTGCGCACAGCGTTGATGTTGTTACGCTTCATGATGAGAAGGTCGGCGTAGATCTCTTCATCGCTAACGCAGCGGCCATTGCGGGCACTGAACTCGTGGCGGTTGACGCCCTTAAAGACGATACGCTCACCGTTGATCAGCATCAGGCCATTCTTCATCTCAAAGCGACGCACGCCCACAGCCTGTTCGGTGCACTCTACACTCTTACCATCTTGCTCTAAGCAGATCTTGAGGCTGTAGAGATATGGCTTTTCAGCAGACCACAGTTGAGGTTGATCAAGGTGGAAGGACAGAGCAACCTTGCCATCACTGCCATCACTGCCATCGCTGCTAGCGCATTCACTGCTTGCGACTTCATTACCCGAGGCATCACACAATACAGCCTTAACGGTGCAGGCTGCACCCGATAACGATAACTCGGCCTTGATATCAGCTTGATCAAAGCTGTCGTTGAGATCAGTGACAACCTTGAGGTCTTCTAAGTGTGAAGCTGGCTTGGTGTAGAGATACACACCACGGAAGAGGCCGGAGAGACGCCAGAAGTCTTGATCTTCAAGGTGCGAGCCTGAGGAGTACTTAAAGACTTCGACGCATAAGCGATTGTCACGCTCTTTGACGTATGGGGTGAGGTCAAATCGCGATGGGGTGAAGGTGTCCTCGCTGTAGCCAACGAAGTTGCCGTTTAGGTACACAGCTAAGGCGCTATCAGCACCGTCAAAACTGATGAAGACATCGTTGAAGCCTTCAGGCTTATCAAAGAAGGTCACATACTGACCAACAGGGTTGAAGCGCTCAGGAATCTCGCCTGGGTTGACATCCTCAGATGCCTCCCATGGGTAGACGGTGTTGGTGTATTGAGGCTTGCCGAAACCTTGAGTCTCAAAGTGGCCAGGAACCTTGATGTAATCAAAGCCAGAGATGTCGAAGTCTTCCTTCATGAAGTCAGCGCAGCGCAGGCTCAGGTTCTGCGCATAGTGGAAGTGCCACTCTCCATTGAGGCTGACCTTAAGTGAAGAACAACCATTGAGCTTCTCCTGTGGGCATCTAAAGACCGCATGGTCGGAGAAAGCTGGTAAGCGATTGATAGCAAAAACACGAGGATCTTTAAGAACACTCAGATCAAACTCTGCCATAGACATCCTTATGAATTCGTTGATGACGATGACTGCAGTGCTGCAGTGCTGCAGTGCTGCAATGCCGCTGTTCTGCTTGCTGTCTTTCTTTAGTTAGGCCTTAGCAGCGGTGCAGCAAACAGCAAATTAGATCCATTTTAATGGATTTTGGTGGTGTCAAATAAGCTTTGAAGAGGATGGATGCTTGGAAGTGTGCTCAAAATTGCAGTTTTTTGAGGATAGGCTCAAAGCTGCCATGGTTGAGCTGGAGAGATGATTTTGGTTCTTATGAAAAAATTTTTGCCCCAAAAAGGTGATAAACATGCTGTTCTTCACATTTTAACGATCTAGATGTATAGAAAATTTTTTCAAATAGGCTAGGATATAACCGCCCTGTCATTTTGGTGGTTTATGTCCGTTTGTCGCTGTTTTGTGAGGATTTACGCGACTTAGGCTCGGTGGAACTTATGAGGTATGAGGATTTGGGCAATAGGCACATAGGCCTTGTAGGTCATAGAGTCACTCAGCACTTCAAGAAGGATAAAGATCGCTAAAGTGCAAGTGGGGGAGTTCTTTTCTTTCACATTGAGGAGTTTAGCTTCCATGAGCTCTGAAATTTCTCTTAAGGAGAAAGTATCCTTCGGCATTGGTGCTGTCGGTAAGGACATGGGCTACTGGATCATGGCCGGCTACTTGATGATCTTCTTCACCGACACCGTGAAGTTGTCACCAGCCTATATCGGCTTCTTGTTCCTGGTTGCTCGTATTTGGGACGCCTTTAACGACCCAATCATGGGTTGGATTGTTGATAACACCAAGTCCCGTTGGGGTAAGTTCCGTCCTTGGATCTTAATCGGTACCTTAATCAACTCGGTCATCGTGATCTTGCTGTTCACTGACCCATCCGACTGGTTTGGCCCAGTAGGCGTGATGGTGTGGTGCGGCGTGTTCTATATCCTCTGGGGTATGTCGTACACCGTGATGGACATTCCTTTCTGGTCGATGATTCCTGCCTTCAGCTCTGATTCCAAGGTTCGTGACCTGATGTCCGTGATCCCAAGAACAGGCGCCATGATCGGTGGTCAGCTGACCTTAATCTTAGGTCTGCCAATCATCACCTTCTTAGGCACTGGCATGGGTGGTGACTCTGCTGACGGCTTCTTCCGCTTCACCCTGATTGTGGTCGCATTCTTCATCGTCTGCGAAATTATCTGCGTGCGTAACGTTCGTGAGCACGTGCAGACCCCTCTGCGTCAGAAGATTTCGATCAAGGACGTGCTGACCTTATTAGGCCGCAATGATCAGCTGGTGATCATCATTATCCTGACCATCATTCAGCAGATCGCCCAGAACTTAGTCAACGGTACCATCATCTACTACTTCAGATATGCAATCGCACACGAAGAGTACTACTCCGCTTTCATGGCCGCTGGTGCTGTCACTCAGTTCGTCGCGTTCATCATCTTCCCAAGCTTAGTGCAGAATACTTCCCGCCGCTTCGTGTATATCCTGTCGGCTTGCCTCATGATCGCTGGCTACCTCTCAATGTTTGCCTTCGGTTCTAAGGCTGACAGCTCGCTGATCGTTGCTGGTGGTGCTTTCTGTATTGCCTCCTTCGGTGTGGCTTTATCCTTAGTCTGCACCACTGTGATGTTGGCTGATACTGTGGACTACGGTGAGTTCAAGTTAGGCACCCGTTCTGAGTCGATCGTGTTCTCTATGCAGACCATGACCGTGAAGTTCGGTAATGCTTTAGCTGGCTTCATGTCCTCCGTAACCTTAGCTATCGTCGGTTACGTGCCTAATGTGGCTCAAACTGAGAGCACCCTCTTAGGTCTGCGCTTAGTGATGTTTGTGGCCTCCTCGATCTTGATCGTGGTCATGATCTTCATCTATGTCCGCTACTACAAGCTGAACGGCGACTTCTACAAGCGCATGCTCGATGCACTGGAAGTTTCCCGTGAGAAGAAGACCCAAGAACGCGAGGGCAAGTTCTTCGTCCGCTACTCCATGGATGTGTCCCGCATCTTTGTGAATGCTAAGGCTTCCTCTAAGGAAGAGGTCATCAACAACCTCATCGACAGCTTAAAGGACAACCCACACGTCAAGGATATTGAGGCCTTAAGACAGGCAGTCTTTGCTCGTGAAGCCCAAGCTTCAACTGGCATCGCAGACGGTGTTGCTCTGCCACACGCTAAGTGCGCTGCGGTAGATCGCACCTTAATTGCTGTTGCTAAGTTAGAGCAGCCAGTGGACTTTGCTGCAGCTGACGGCAAGCCAACTGACTTAGTCTTCTTAATCGCCTCGCCAGATGACGGCAATGCTCACTTAGAGCTGATTGGCCGTTTAGGCATCATTCTCAACAACCCACAGGAGCGTGAGGCTATTCGTGGCTGCTCTGACTCCTACATCTTGTTAGAGACGGTGCAAAAGGCTGAGAAGAGCTTAGTCTCCTAAATCCTCAAGATAGCAACCAGCATGAGCTAACAATGGCTAAGCGCATTGCAGTTCAGGCTAGGTGAAACAGAAAAAGGCCTTGGGATAGGTACTGCCCCAAGGCTTTTTTTTTAAGAGCGCAAGGAGTTAGTTGCTGCTTGAGGGAGGTAAGGTTGGTGTAAGCTTCCAATCTTTCCCCAAACCTAAGAAACAAGCCATATTTGCAGAAAAAAATTTTTTGATGGTTTTTATGC
>CALXYZ010000125.1 GCA_944393075.1 uncultured Anaerobiospirillum sp.
GCTAATTGTAAAACCTTAGCATGGATATAGGCTTTTCTATACCACTTATCATAGTTTAGGTTCACGTGAAGTCTATGATCACAAAACCACATACAAACATACATGGTTAATTCAGTACACTCCCAACCAAGCGGAAACCGGCTCCACCATTTTACTCAATTTGCTTCACTGGCAATGTGAGCTTTTCTGCTCAACAGTGCAATTACTCCAATCTCCACAGCCGTGCTCACAAAGTGAGCTGTATACTACAATGCAGATCTTTTTGCTTTGCAACAAATCACGCACTTTCCTATAATGCCCGCGGCCTAAAGGGCATATTCATCACCTTTGCGAGGAGACGACCAATCTTCTGCTGAGGTGATAGCACGGTGCACAGTGCCTGTTGCACAGTGCATGTTGCACAATGCATGTTGCTTGGTGTCCCGAGCTACTGTTACCACCACTAACGCGGTCGCATAGTGACACTTGGGCAAGTCGGTTTTCTTTCTACAACACACCCTCTGTTGGGTCTTTGCAAAAGGGCGATGTCAATGGCTGAGATCAAAATAGAACAGCTGACACCGATGATGCGTCAGTACTTTGAGGTAAAACAACAATACCCTGATACCCTAGTCTTTTATCGCCTAGGTGACTTCTATGAGCTCTTCTTTGATGACGCCAAGATAGTTTCTAACTTGCTTGACCTGACTCTCACTCGTCGTGGTTCGCATGGCGGTGAGCCTGTGCCTATGGCAGGTGTGCCGTTCCAATCAGCCGATAACTATATTGCTCGCCTTCTTAAGTTTGGTCGCTCCGTCGTGATCTGCGATCAGATGAGCGATAAACAAAGTGCCGGTCGCAATATGATTGAGCGTAAGGTAACGCGCATCATTACTCCAGGTACTGCCACTGAAGAGGGCATGATCCCTGACAATCAGGACAATATTCTGGCTGCAGTCTACAGCGACAAGCTCAACTTCGGCTTTGCTACTTTGAACTTAAGTACGGGCAGATTTAGCGCTACTGAGGTCTCCAACATCAATGACCTTATGATGCTTATTGACAAGATCAGCCCAGCAGAGCTCCTCTACCCTGAGCGCTTTAGCCACTACTCCAACTTAGAGCACATTTTCTGCCGTAAAGCTCTGCCTTTATGGGACTACGACTACGACAGTGCCTATCAGAGCCTCTGTAGCCAGTTTAAGACCAAGAGCCTCTTAGGCTTTGGTGTGGATAAGCTGCACGCCGGTTTATGTGCCGCCGGTGCCCTACTCAACTACGTCAAGACCACACAAAACGTCAACATTGAGCACGTCACCTCGATCTACCACGAGCAGAACTCGGCAATTGTGCTCTTAGACAAGAATGCCCAGCGTAACTTAGAGCTGCTCGCCAACTTAAAGGGGGAAGCTAAAGGCTCATTGCTCCATGTCTTAAACAAGACTTGTACCCCAATGGGCTCACGCTTGTTGCGCAACATGCTGATCAATCCATTGCGCAACAATATCGAACTAGAGCAGCGTCTTGATCTGGTTGAAGCCTTAATTGACTGTCCAAACAGCGAAGAAATCACCCATCTGCTCGACGAAATTGGTGATTTAGAGCGCATTGTGGCCCGCATTGGCTTACGCTCAGCCAAACCTCGCGACCTCAGCAAGCTACGTGATTCTTTAGGTCTTCTGCCACAGCTCAAGCACTTGCTCACCACTTCATGGCAAGTGCCTACAAACAGCGATGCAACTAGCACTGATGCCGCAGCCACAGCTGCAGCTGCATCAGATGCAGCAAATGCAGCAGATGACGACAGCAATAATAAAGGTGAGAGCAAGGTTGCACGTTATGCCACGCTGTTGCAGGCTAAAGCTGAGCTCTTCCCTGAACTTGACACGGAATACAACCTCTTAAAACAAGCTATTGATGACTTCCCTTCCTTAATGTTGCGCGAGGGTGGTGTGATTGCCGATGGCTTTAGTGCTGAGTTAGACGAGCTGCGTGATCTGCAAAATGGTTCTGAAAAGACCATTATGGATATCGAAAACCGTGAAAAGGAACGTACCGGCATCTCTACCTTAAAGGTGCGCTTTAACAACGTTCACGGTTACTACATTGAGGTGAGTAAGAGCGCCTCTGAGCGTGTGCCTCAAGACTACGTTCGTCGTCAGACCTTAAAGAACTCGGAGCGCTACATCACCACCGAACTCAAGACCTTAGAGGAAAAGACTCTTTCGGCCCAAACTCGCTGCTTACAGCTCGAAAAAGAGCTCTTTGAGAGCGTGGTTGAGCAGTTAATCTTATCGCTGCCTAGCTTGAGTGCCTTTGCCCACAACGCTGCTCTCTTAGACGTGAGCTTATCGCTTGCGCGTGTGGCCAAAACCAACCATTATGTGCGCCCAAAACTCAACTCCGACAACTACATCAAAATTGTGGCAGGCCGTCACCCTGTGGTTGAGTACTTAAACAAAACTCCATTCATCTCCAATGGAGTGGAGTTAAGTGAAAGCCGTAACCTTGCAGTGATCTCTGGCCCTAACATGGGTGGCAAGTCGACCTTTATGCGCCAGACAGCCTTGATCGCTATCATGGCGCGCATGGGCTCATTTGTACCTGCTAACGAGGCTATCATTGGCGATATTGACCGCATCTTCACCAGAATTGGTGCCTCTGACGATCTGGCCTCGGGCCGTTCGACCTTTATGGTGGAAATGGAAGAGACAGCCACGATCTTAAACAACGCCAGCAAAAAGAGCTTGGTGATTATGGATGAAGTCGGTCGTGGTACCTCTGGTGCTGAAGGTGCTGCGTTAGCTGAGGCTATTGTGCAGTACTTGGCCAAAGAGCTGCGTCCTAAGACCATGTTCTCCACCCACTACACTGAGGTAACAGCCTTAGTGGAGAACTACCCAAATGCCTTTAACATCTGCTTTAACGCCAAAGAGTTCCAAAACAAAATCGTTTTCCTCTACCACGCTGAACCTGGTCGCCAAGAGCGCTCCTTTGGTATTGAGGTCGCCCAATTAGCAGGTATCCCAACCAAGATCACCAAACGCGCTATGGGCTTCTTCCATGCCCGCGCAAAGGATCTCGACTCGGTAAATCTCTTTACCCCACCACTATTAGCCACTGCGACTGTGGATATGGGGATGGGGATGGACGATAGCAATGATGGAGTGGATAGCGCCAACCACACCGGCGTTACCAGCGGCACCGAGCTACAAAGCAGCAACGCTAATGTAGGTAACGATGATGCCCTCAACAAGGCTCTGCAGGACTCTTATCAGCACATTTCTGTGCTTGAAGCTCAGGTCTTAGAGCAAAAGGCACAGGTCGTAAGCCTGCAACACGACCTCAATGCTAGACAGGAGCTGGTAGATCGCATTGCTACCTTAGATCTCAATGCGCTCACACCTCTTGAGGCTTTAAACACCTTAAGCCAGCTCAAGGAACTCCTACGCAAGCCACAATAGCGCACAGCGCACAGCACACAGCACACAGCACACAGCACACAGTGTGCGGCGTGCAGCGTGCGCCCATCCTAGTGGCTGCCACTCTCGCTAAAAACAAACGCCCGCGATTCTCGGCACTTAATGCTCTGAAACGCGGGCGTTTGTGTTTTTGAGCTAGGTGTTGCTGCTAAGAGTTAAGAGCATCTTGGCTCAAACTACTTTGGTAAGTAGCTGATTGGGTTGACCGATTGACCGCGGTAGCGGATCTCAAAGTGCAGACGCACTGAGCTGGCGTCGGTGTTACCCATGCGAGCGATCTGCTGACCACGCTTAACCTTTTGTCCTTCCTTTACGAGCAGCGCTTCGTTATGGGCATAAGCCGAGAGGTACTCATTAGTGTGGTTGATGATGATGAGGTTACCAAAGCCACGCAGAGCATTACCAGCATACACCACCTGACCATCAGCTGCGCTGTAGATAGCCTGACCGCGCTGGCCCGAGATATCGATGCCCTTATTACCTTGCTCTGAGGTCGAGAACTGCTCAATCACACGGCCAGTAGTTGTAGGCCACGACCAAGTCACACCAGATACCTTACGCGAAGCGGTGTTGATGATTACAGGCTTAGAGCTATTAGCTGTAGTGTTAGCAGGTCTGGAGGTGCTAGTGGAAGCAGTGGTCTTAGAACCTGAGGTGTTGGTACTGGCAGTGGTGTTGCCCTTTGCAGCATTACCAGCCACAGGCACTTCACCATTTTCCTTAGAGTTAGCAGCAGTCACCGCGTTGTCACGGGAGAGCAGAATCTTCTGGCCAATCTTGAGGTTATATGGAGGCTCAAGGTTGTTGACACTAGCTAAGACCGAGACCGATTGATTGTTCTTACGAGCAATCGAGTACAGGGTATCGCCCTTTTTTACCACATACTCAGGAGCCTTTTGTGCCTTTAAGTTCAGCAATAAGACTTGGCCAACAGATAAGTTGTATGGAGGAGCAATCTTGTTGATATTGGCTAAGGCGTGGTAATCAAGGCCGTAGCGGAAGGCAATTGAGTAGAGGGTATCACCCTTGACCACACGGTACTTATCAGGGCCGGCGGTAGTGGAGATCTTGTTTTGGTAAACGGTAGCCGAGCTGCTATCTAAAACCTGATTTGGGTTTGGGGTAGCACGGGCACTAGCAAGCAGCTGCGCATCGGTAGTGGTCTCATCAATCTGAGCCTCTTCACTATCGACTAAGAGCCAGTTGCCTGTAGAAGACGATGGGGTAGCCACACTACTTGAGGAAGTGGTAGTGGTGGTAGTGGCAGGAGGCATCATAATCGGCTCATCAGGTACACCGCCGATGAGGCTACCAGCTGGATCTGGCTGCATATCATAGGCAACCTGCTGCGACACATCAGAAGAAACAGGAGCACTAGGAGCACTAGGAGCACCAGGAGCACCAGGCAGCGGCTCATCGCTAATAGAGCCTAAGGTTACAGTACCACCCGTAGTTCCCGAGCTAGGATAGGCTGACTGTGGCACTGCCATATCAGAAACAGTGGTCATTTGCGCAGCAGTTGCACGAGAGGCACCACCACTGTAAGGACTAGTCTGCACAGCAGAGGAGCTATTGCTAGTGGCATCAACCACTCTTGAAGTAGAGCTATAGGTGCTAGAGGTCTCGCAACCTACCAGCATCGACACTACAGCTGATAATAAGGTTATAGAAAACATCATTCTCATCAATACAATTTAGCGCGGAAACCTCGAACATCGCAGGGATGCCTGCCAAGTTGGAGCGCCAACTCCTTACACGACAATCACTCAAGCAACTCTAGAGACCTAGATTACGATATTTGCGACCACGACGCCACACGAACCACACAACTATTGGCGCTAGAGCTCAAATCTTTGCCACCAAACATGATTTAGAGCATGCCATTGCACTAAAACGCACGTTTGATGCTACTCCTGCTGTGCAGGCATTATCGTGACTTTTGTTGGCAAAACCACTGCACCCTATATTCCCGCCTCATTACCACAACACATTAGCGCATCAGAGTCTTAGCACATTCACACAGCCAAACAGCCGCACATTAGCGCACCTGCGGCCATGCACGACAATGCCGCATACCGCAAACGCAGCAGATGAAGGAGGATATACAGGCACCTATCTCTACTACGCCGCAGCATACGGCATTGCAAAATCCTACATGAGTCTTAGTCAGAGCTAAGGCATCACTGACTCGTAGACGATGTAAATCACCACAGCGATCACGCAGGCCCAACCGATGATGTCGATGTATCTGCGCAGAGCATGCTCCATGCGCTCACCACCTAACATGATGATGCCAGCGACCAAGAAGAAGCGCAAACCACGACCCACTAAAGACACCAACACAAAGTTGAGCAAGGTCAGCTGACCTACAGTGCCGATGTTTGCCATACTCTCGGCGGCCACCACACCTGTAGTCACCGCAATCACCTTATAAGGCACTGGCGTGAAGGCACCGATGAAGACCATTAAGATGCCGTACTCCATGACGAACCAGTCGCGCACGGTCTGCATGGCATCTTCATAATTGAGCCACGCAATAAAGTCAGCGATATAAGGGTCATAGATGAAGTAACCCAAATAGTAACCGCAGACGGCACCCATAACTGAGGTCACGGTAGTCAAGGCCGCGTAGTACAACGAACGCTTTGGGCGTGCGAGGCACATAGGCATGAGCATAACATCAGGTGGAATTGGCCAGAAGATCGACTCAATAAAGCTGTTGATGCCTAAAAACAAAGGCGCACGCGGGTGCTGCGCCAGCTTAATACAGACCTCATAGAGGTAGGAGAAGAGATGTAGTTTCAAAGCTCAAAATCACAAAGCAAACTAAACAACACAACACACTAGCCACACAAGATTGCTAAAACAAAGCTTGCCGGCCCCTACAACACGGCGCAATTAAGAACTGCGAGGCTAGCTCGCGGCTGTAAAGAAGAAGAAAAAGTAAGAAGAAAAGAAAGTAAAGAGCCACTCAAGCAGTCGCTTGAGCCTAGGCTAAGCTTACTTAGCCTAGCCTTGGCTAGGCTAGACCTAGACCTAGCCCTAATACTTTTTGCAGAGTAGCACCACTGCTTCAACAGCGATACCCTCTTTGCGTCCCACAAAGCCTAACTTTTCGGTGGTGGTAGCTTTTACGCTCACTTGCGAGAGCTCTACCTCTAAGTCAGAGGCAATGTTAGAACGCATCTGCAACTCGTAAGACAGCATCTTTGGGGCTTGAGCCATGATGGTGACATCGAGGTTGCCCACCACATAGCCTAACTCGCTCACACGCTTGTAGACATCACGTAAAAGCACACGGCTGTCGATACCTAAGAACTTATCGTCATTATCTGGATAGAGCTGACCGATATCGCCTAAGGCAAGAGCCCCTAACAGCGCATCACAGACAGCGTGTAACACCACATCACCATCAGAGTGAGCCACCAAGCCTTGCTCATAAGGCACTTTAACGCCGCCTAAGATGCAAGGGCCCTCACCACCAAAACGGTGGACATCAAAACCGTGTCCAATACGAAAATTAGCCATCAAACACCCAAAGTCACTACCACAAACAACAAGAGCAAGCCACCATAGCGCTCTACAACACTCTACAGCGCATTACAGAGCACTACAGAACGAGCGACCACAGCAGCTCAAAGGCTGGCCTAGTATGGCACAAAAGCCATACAGATTACTTTAAATAAGCCAATAATGCACGTGCAAGGAGTAAATCGCTAGGCTCAGTCAGCTTAAAGTTTAAGGCACTACCCTCCACTAAAAGCACCTTATGGCCCATAAGCTCCATAGCTGACGCCTCATCGGTAAGAGCACTCTTGCGATCTAGAGCCTTGGTAATAGCTATTTTCAGCAGAGAGTATGGAAAGAGTTGTGGTGTTTGAGCCCGATACATATGCGAGCGATCCACACTGTGCTCAATAGCAATCTGATCAGGCTTAGCAGCACTGACGCCTACCGAGGTGGCCGCTGTATTCGTGTCTTCTGACTCAGCTGAATCAGCTGACTCTGCTTTAGCGGCTGTAGCTGCTGCCACCGCAACCTTGTCAGGGGTTGCACCAAGCTTTAAGGTATCGGCGACCTTGCAGGCCAGAATGCCACCACAAAAACCGGAATTTACTCCTGAGGCAACCTTGACGACGAGCTTTTCGATATCAGCAAGGCTCACTAATGGGCGAGCGGCATCATGCACTAAAACCCACAGGCTAGAGACCGCATTAAGGCCACAGAGCACACTGTCGACACGCTCTGCACCACCATACACAGTCTCTACTCGTGGCAGAGAACCTAAGCACGTGTTCTTAAAGTACTCGTCTTCTTTACTGATCACCACGATAACGCGGGCAATATAGGGTGAGCTTAGCAGTTTCAAAACAGTGTGCTCTAACACACACTTGTCATCTAAAGGCAGATACTGCTTTGGTACCTGTGCCCCCATACGCTTACCCACACCTGCGGCCACCACCACCGCATCGATAAACGCGACCGACGAGACATTTGAGGATCTCTTGACTGGCTTGGCATAATCGTTTCTGTACACCGAACGCAACAGAGCCTTAGTTTTGATATCGAGCTTGCTGCCAAGAGGTTGCAGCCAGATGGAGGCATTGTCAGGTTTTTCTAGGGACGAAGAAAGAGCCGAACTCACAGTAGGTGCAGAGTAGGCTAAAGAAGATGCTGAGACCGATGAAGAGGCTGAGACTGAGGCAGGAACCGAGACTGAGGCTGAGGCTGACTGTGAAAAGGCAGTGCTCGCCTTGCTGCTCATAGAGGCATCAGTAGAATTGGAGGTAGAAGAGGAATAAGACGAAGGCGTGTCATCATGGCCGAGGTCTAGGTAACTATCAACTGTGAGCTGGTTTTGCAACTTGGTGTTGAGGCTCTGTTCCCGCATGATGACCTCACGCTGGAGAAAGTCGTGGTTTCCAGAGGCACACTGATGCTTAAGCTTTTCGATAATCTGCGGATCTTGCTTTAAGAGATTATCAAGCAAACCTAAGCGTGCAACGGTTATGTGGCGAATCTTGTTGCCCTCGCGCACGCTGCGCTTAAGGTAGACGTACTTCCTACCACCGACAATTTTCTTAACCTCTACATACATCGCGTATGCCCCATGCAAACCAAAAAACAAAGCAAAAGAAGCGAGCTTACAGACTGCGCCTTGCCCCTAATGTAGCACATTAGGCAAAAACAGGGCCGAAACGCCCTATTTCAGGCTGCTGAAGAAAGGTTGGAGGAAAAGAAAAGCCGACTGGCGGCAAACAAGCACGGCCACGAGCTCCAACAATGAGCCCAGCGGCCGCATAAAGCAAGAAAAGCTAGTTTGCAGCTCTACGAAGCTTTCATATGAACTATCCCACGCTCACGCATGGGGAATTTCGCGGCTTTCATTTAAAGATGATTGGCATGGAGCGGATCTTGTCATCGGTGGCGAGCACACGATAGAAACGCTCATTAGGCTTGATGAGTCCCAACTCGCTACGAGCAAGCTCCTCTACAGCAATGGAACCCTGCTGCAGATCCTTAATTTGGTCAACCACAACTTGGTTGCGCTGTTGAAGTTGCAGAGCAGTCTGCTGTGCGAGTTCAAGCTGAGCTTCGACCTCTTGCATCTCTTTGATGCCGTTATGGCCATAGATGAGGTCATAGATTAAAAATAAGGAGACAAAGCTTAACACTATCGCGACATACTTCATAAAACCTCCTCATTTGATTAACCAAGCCAAAGCTAGAATCCAAGCCTAAAACCCAAAAGACAAAAACGAGCTTGGATTAGACCTTAGCAAAGGTTTGAGCTTGAGCTTGTGCCTGTGCCTGTGCCTGCTCTAACTCCTGAGCACGCTCTAACAGCTCCTCTTGCGCACTGAGCTCACCCACCGACATCTTGCTTTGCTCTTTTGCAATCTGAGCCTTTACTGTCAGCGCAGCAGCGCTTTCGATATCCACAAGCAAACTCTCCACAGCGGCATCAGTTTCAGCTATAGCAGAAGCGACGGCAGCAGCGGTCGCATCATCTGTTGGAGCTTGCGGCTGTACTTGAGCAGACACTGGGACGGAGCCCTGAGTTTGTGCAGTGTAGGACTTTTGCTTAGCCGCTCCTTTCTCGTAGAACTCAGTCATGCCATCTAACATGCTCAAGGCAAAGTAATTAGCGGCCTCCCTTAGATCGCCATAAGAGTTAATAGCTGAGCTTGAGGCGATACTTTGTGATCTTATAGTGTTTGCCAGCTTAGTGACAGAAGCAAATGGGTTGATCATGCTCATAACGAGGCTTTATCTGACTTATAGCGACCAATACCCCACTCGTGAGAGTGGGGATAAGGTCGCATGTTTGGATAAAGTATT
>CALXYZ010000126.1 GCA_944393075.1 uncultured Anaerobiospirillum sp.
GTACTTTTCGAAGCCCAAGGTGTAGACAGTCGGCCGGTTCCTATCAGGAACCAACAAATGAGACAAACAAGCCATAGGGCTTGATTTGTAGAAGTTCTCAGAGTAGTACGCTAGGTACAAATTGCAAGGATCGATACTTCCTTTCGCTTTCTTTTCCTCCCACCAATAGCCGAGAGCGCCATGCCAAAAGAAACAAAGCAATCCCAGACCACTGGTCGCGGCCGCGGACGCGGACGTGGAGCCAGAGCCGCAGCTCCTGCTTCTGCTATGGAGCAAAGTGCTGATATGCACATCAATATCCTGACTCAGGGTAAGCAGACTTTTGTGCGCAACAGCGATAACTCTGATGTTGCGGTGGTCAGCTACGCTTTTGGTGAGGAGATCGAGCTTCTCAAAGCTCGTATTAAAGAGCTGCGCAGCCCAAGTGATGCCTCATCTGGTTTAGAGGACAGCGAGATCTCTGTTGAGAGCTTGGATGAAGGCGGCGACTACGCCATCTACGACAACATCCCAAGTCAGATACAAGTCAGCGATCTGCCGGTTATTGCCGCCAATTTAGATGAGGGGGCGATATGTGCTCGCCTGCGAGCTCTACGCGGTCAAGAAGCGGTTTCTGATCCTAGCGACGAGTTTATTAGCCGTATGGGTTTAGGTGGGTTGGCAGGAGCAGCAGGCTTTGGTGATTACGGTAGCAACGTAGTGCGCGTGCAGCGCACGCTGCAAGATCGCTATGGCTCGTCCTTAGACCTCTCTACCTTTATCCAAAAGTACTACGAGCCAGAAAAGAAGAACCAAGAGATCATCAGAGCCAAACAACTGCGTGCTAAAGAGAAATCGCGCCTGACCGCAGCCGCTGCGCGCAGCCAAGGCTATGATGCTCCACAAGCCGTGGCCGCTATGCAAGAGGTTATGGGCGATGATGTGGCTGTAGCTCTCGATTGCAGCATCATGCCTTTTGGTGTGAGCCTGTATGTTGAGGGCCAAGGCTTGTGTATGATCAACAATCCACAAGCTGTATCCGCAGCACCAGTGGAGGTTGAGGTAGGTGCAGTAGCCCCATCCCGTCGCAGTCCTTTAGCTCAGGGCAATACCCATAACTCGCGTACCCCACGCCAGCCAGACTTTACTGGTACGGATTCACGCTTTGTCAGCAAGCTCAAAGAAGAGCCTCGTGTCTCTGGTTACGACGATGCTATTGAGGCGGCCGCTGCCGGATTACAAAGACTAGGCAGCAAGAGCATGCGCAACAGCTCTTATGAGGATCCAAGAAGCCTCAACGCCGCGCAGCAGCAACATCAACAGCAGCAGCAACACCAACAGCAGCAGCAACACCAACACCAACAGATGCAGCTTGAGGCTGAAAAAGATTTTACGGTCGTCAACGCTGCTACTTCAGCTGACTCTGCCCGTGATGAGTTAGAGCACATGGCAGCAGAACATGCTGCCCATAGCAGATTACAGCGTCGCTTAGACCAAGACCAAGCTAACGAACTGGAGCATGAGTACGGTAGCGGTAGTGAGGCTGAGTTTGAAGACGAGATCAACAGCCAATTTGCCACTCACGAGCATGATGCAGATGCGAATGCCGACATCGATCTTTATACCGACACCGACACCGATAACTACACTGATATCGGTGATGAGGGTGAATTAGAGACTGTAGATGTAGAGACAGAAGATACTGCCGATAGTGGCTACATCCCACGCGAGGTGCTAAGGAGCGAAGCTGCTAAAAAGCTGTTTGGGGCTTTTTCTAGTGACGCGAATGAAGCTGAAGCTGAGTCTGCTGATACCGAAGCCGATACCGACGTAGAGGCTTCTACTGGCATCAATGTTTTACATCGTGATGGTAGTGCAGAAGCTACAGATGTCTTCCCTGATTTAGAGATCAAGCCGGTTACATCAAACTCAGAGTACAGACTCGCCCCAGGCCTTGAGGAGAGTGCTGCGAGCGTAGATAGCGCTGATAGCGCTGATAGCGCAGAGCCACAGGTTACAGAAAAACCAAAGCGTCGTGGTCGTCGCTCCAAGGCAGAGATCATGGCTGCAGAGGCAGTGGCCGCTGCCGAAGCCGCAGCAGCTAAAGAGCTTGAAGCCCTAAAAGCTGCCCAAGAAGCAGCTGCTGCATCTGTAGAGCCTGAGGTCGCTGAGTCTGAGTCTGAGCCTGTATCTGCGTCAGAACCAGAGACCGAGACCGAGCCAGTTAGTGTTACGGCTAATGATGAAGACGTAACCGAGACAGAAGCTACAGCTGAGATGGATGCCCAACCAAAGCGCCGTGGTCGTCGCTCCAAGGCGGAGATTGAAGCGGCCGAAGCTGAAGCCGCAGCTCAAGCTGCTGCTCAAGCTGCGGCTGTGGACGTGGCTGATGTTACTTCTATTCAGCCAGAACAGGAGTCTGAGTTAGATCTGGTTACTGCTAACGATGAGACCGTATATGGCGTTGACACCACTGCTCCTGCGGTGGAGTCTGAGCCTGCATCTGATGCTGCATCAGAGGAAGTAGCTGAAGAAGCACCTGAAGAAGTACCAGAGGTCGCAGCAAAACCAAAGCGTCGTGGTCGCCGCTCTAAGGCTGAGATCATGGCTGCTGAAGCTGTGGCCGCCGCCGAAGCCGCAGCTGCTAAAGAGCTTGAGGCTTTAAAGGCAGCACAAGAGGATGCTACTTCAGTCTCTGCTCCTGCCCCAGCCCCTAGCGAAGATGCTGTAGAGCCAACAGAGACGGTTGATACAGCCGAGACAGCTGCAAGTGAAGTGGTAGAGAGTGCAGAGTCCGCAGAGGCAGCAGCGGTCACAGAGGCTACCGATGTTGAAGCGAAGCCAAAGCGTCGTGGTCGTCGCTCTAAGGCTGAGATTATGGCAGCTGAAGCTGTGGCTGCTGCCGAGGCTAAGGCAGCCAAAGAGCTTGAGGCTTTAATGGCCGCTCAAGCCGCAGCTGCTCCTGCAGCTGCGACGCCTGCCATTCCTGAGAGTACTGATCCTAACATGGCAGAGCCAGAGTACTCATCTGAGCCTGGTTATTTAATGTCAAGAGTGCGTGCCGAGCTGGCTGCCAAAGCAGCAGCCGCTTCTGAGAGCGCTGCTCCAAACATGGCAGATCCTGAGCTGGAGATGGATGCTGAGGATGAGCCAGAGCCAGAGAACTCATCTGAGCCTAGTTATTTAATGTCAAGAGTGCAGGCTGAGATGGCAGCTCAAGCCGCTGCCGATACGGATGACTCTCGTCAGGCTTTTGGCTCTGTTAATCACAATTCCTCTTACATCGCCGATGTCGATGACTCCTTCGACGAAGACAGTAACTTTATTGCCAGCAAGACCGCAGCTTACCGCAACCGTAATGCCAGAGATGCTATTGATGACTTCACACGGCACGATTTTGGTGGCGCAGCAGCAGATGCTGATTTTGCTCACGATGATAACAAGGAGAATGGCAGCTCTATGCGAAAGGCTACATACGACGATGCACACGAGCTATCGCTAGCTCAGGCTGCCCATAAGGCTTTGTTTGGCAAGGGCAATGCGGCTGCGGCTGCGGCTGCTGCTGTAGCTGCTGATGATGACGAGGACGCCATCGATTTAGATGAGGTGGGTGGCGGTAGTAGCTATACTGCCAAGTCTAAGTCTAAGACCTCCATCTCTAGCGGCGTGTTAGTGCCACGCGTGTCTCCTCTTGATGTGGATTTGGATAAGCTGTCATCAAAAGAGCTGAAGCGCTTACGCCAAGAAAAGACCATTGAGATCATGGAGCAGTTTGGTCTCGTGGTAACCGATTCGGTCGTGCAAAGCTATCAGGCGGCTATGATCTCTTTAGGCTTGGAGCCTTTTGACAAGAACTATTTGGTGAAGCTCAACATCCTCAAGGTCTTTGACGTGGGGGGTATCTTTGACAAAAAGCTACCGCACTATGCTCCACGCGCAGGTCAGATCTTGTTTGCCAAGGATGTTGCTGATGCTTTACACCACAATTCGCTTTTGATGGTGGAAGCTGGTACTGGTACTGGTAAGACCTTTGCCTACATGGTGCCACCACTGCTTGCTGGCCGTAAGATCATGGTCTCCACCGGTACTAAGGCCCTGCAAGATCAGCTCTTAACTAAGGACATGCCAAACTTGGTGGAGATGTTGGGGCTGCCTCATGTGCATTACATGGCACTTAAGGGGCACTCCAACTACATCTGCCGCTATCTCCTTGATGGCAATGGTCGCCAATACCTGCCTCACGATGATTACCAAAAGTTAGATCGCTTTGCTGAAAAGTGCGCCGCAGATATCGACCACAACCGCTATAAAGCTACCTTTGGTGAGCTTAAGTACCGTCTCTCTGAGGAGAAGCGTTCGGTGGTGTGCTGCGATTCGTTCTTATGCTCGGAGATGTCAAAGCAGTGTCCTTATGCTAAGACACGCCGTGACTACCTGAAGAAGGGCGAGAATGCCGGCCCTATCGATGGCTCGCACTGCTTTATCTTTGCTAGCCGCCAAGAGGCTAAAGAGCGCGATATTGTGGCTATCAACCACGCCTTGTTCTTTGCTAGCTTGCAGCAAGAGGGTTCTAATCTCTTACCAGAGCCTGATGTCTTGGTCTTTGATGAGGCCCATACTCTCCCTGAGATTGGTCGTAACTTCTTTACTCGCGATGTCTCTAAGTTTGCCTTAGAGGAGCTGCCTGATCTGATTCACGAAGCCTTTAAGGGCACTGCTATCAGCACTTCTTCAGGTCGCTTCCAAGAGCAGATCAGTAAGTTTGCTACCACAGTGCTGATCTTAGAGCGTGCCTTAAGCATGATCGGCGATGATGGTAAGTTCAGTGTCACTGAGTTTAAGTATCGTCATAACTTCAATCAGTCGCCTTTCCAGATCTTGGGGGCCGACCTATTAGGTGATCATGAGATCAAAAAGCTTAGTGCTGATTCTGCTTTGGTGTCTGCTTGCCAAGCAGCCATCGCCGCTAAGCGCGAGGCCGAAAATGCCCAAGCTCGCGCTACTGGTGTCGGTGCCGTCAATCTTTTTGGTGATATTGAGGCTGGTAGTGCTACCGAGACTGTGCTGCAGTTGGCCGCTGCTGCTGGCAAGATCAAGCGTGGCGAAAAAGGTGTGATCGAGACTCTGCTGCAAACTTATGAGCAGCGCCGTAACGATCTCCTCAAGCTGCAACAAAGTAGCGCTAGCTACGGTGGTAACTACGGTGGTAGTTATGGCAGTGGTTATGGCGGTAGTTACGGTGGTAGCTACAAGTCCTCAGCTGTCCAAGATGAGATGGCTGACGTCATTTTTGATGCATCAGGTGTCCCTGAACAAGACCCAATGTTCCGCGCTCTCATGATCGACATGCTCAAGTCGCTGCGTGAGCTTAAGGACTTGCTCACCACCAACGTTGAAGCTAATAGCGAAAAGGTAGAGCCATTAGTCGCCAAGTGCGATGAGTTCTTGGCCTTTATCGCTGACTTTATGACCACCGATCGCAATAAGCGTGGTGATCTGCAGTGGGATAACGCCGGCTGGATTGAGATGCATGAGGGGGCCTTTAAGCTTGTAGTAGCCCCAATTGAGATCGGTCAGTATTTTGGTGCAGAGCTGCGTAAGCTGCGTGATCGTGGTGTTTCGATTATCTTTACCTCCGCCACTATCACGGTCAAAAAGGAGTTTGATAAGTTCTGCCACGACATCGGCTTAAGTCCAGATGAGATCGAGATGGAGGTCGTAGAATCGCCATTCTCTTACGAAGACCACTCTTGTTTGCTGGCCTCAAACAAGTTCCCAACGAGCAGCGATCCACGCCGTATCTCCAAGAGCCTTGATATGATCGATGAGGCAATTAAGGCAGCCCCAGGTGGCGTGTTCTTCCTCACCACCAGCTATAACGCTATGCGTCAGGCCGCAGAAGAGATCAAGCGTCGCTATGGCTATAATCGTAAGGTCTTAGTGCAGGGTGATGAGAGTGTTGGTCGCTTGATGGAGCGCTTTAGAGAAGACGGTAACGCCATCTTGGTCGGTACTTCATCGTTCTGGGAAGGTGTTGATGTGCCAGGCAAGGCTCTGTCCTTGGTTATCATCGACAAGCTGCCATTTAAGCAGGTCTTTGAGCCAATCCAAGTCGCAAGAAAGGGTAAGTGTGAAGCCAATGGCGGCAACTTCTTTATGCACGTTGCGTTGCCTGAGGCTATCATCATGCTCCGTCAGGGCGTCGGTCGTTTAATCCGTAACGAAAAAGACTATGGTGCGCTGATTATCTTAGATCCACGTCTTGAGACCCAGCGCTATAAGAACGATTTCTTTAAGTCGCTGCCACCAATGAAGCGCGTCTCCACCGTCCAAGAAGTAGTCGACTTCTTCAAGCAGCTCAAGCGCCTCAAGTAGCACTGCTATCGTTACCCAGCCCTCCACTCCCACAACCAAAGCATTAGCTTTGGTTGGTTGGGCTCGGGGCTGGGCTGAAAGCTGTGGCACTTGGCTCAAGCGCCTAATCAACCCAGTCCCCAAGCGCCATGTTTCGTACTTGGGCGCTTGGGGGGCTGGGGTGCTTGGGGGTAGTCGCTACTTTATATTAGCGCCACAAATAGCCGTAGGGGCAGATCTGCGCCTGTTCCTGCGGCTATTGTGCTTGGGGGGGGGGCGTTAGAGCTTGATGTAGAGCAGCTCGTAGTCGCCGATCTTGTCTGGGGTGATAATGTTAGGGCGCTTATCGCGCGATTCATTGTCGTCCTCCGCGATAGATCCGGTTTTGACGACCTTAGCAATGTGCTTCCACTTCTCGCGAGGCAGCTCATCTGTTCTAAAGTCGATGCCATTTAAGACTAGGTACTTGTTGTTGACCTTGTCTTGGCGGAACACAAAACGACGAATGCCATTGTGGCGAATCTCAATGGAAGCGCCAATAAAGAGAATAAAGCAAGGCTGATCAGCACGCTCTAAACACAGCCAGCGGTCGAAAAAGCGTGGATCAGAGAGATTAAAGCGCTTTACTCGATCGCCAAAAATCGATCGCAATCTGAGCTGATTGGCCACTAAGGATGCAAAGCTCGATTGTATAGCGCGGCGATCTTGTTCCACAAAGTTAGCCAGACTATCGATATGGCGGCGTACCTCAAAGGTCTGTGGACGTACAACTTGGTTAGGACGGCGCACAAAACGCTCGGGAATATCAGCACGCAGCATGCGCAGATTCATTGGGCCAGTGGTTGAGGTCAGAGCCAAGTGGTTGAGCACATGAGTGCAGGTGCTGAAGTTGCGCACCTTCACGACGTAAGGCTTATACGGCGTGGTAGCGCCTGCTCTTCTCTTCGGATTGACCTGCTTCTGCTCGTTGCCCTCTGCCACACCCTCAGCATTTGTGGCAGAGCTGACCTTGGTTTTGGTCTTTGCTTTCGTCTTGGACGTCGATTTCGACTTAGACTTGGCTTTGAATTTCGACTTTGGTTTTACCTCAGACTCAAAATCGTCATCGTCATCGTCGTAGTCATCGTCGTAGTCATCATCATAATCGTAGTCATAATCAGCGTCAGCATTGGTGTCAGCGCCATCTACGCCAGTGGCAATGGCACCGTAGTCGTGGCCATACTCACCATCACTACTACCGCTGGCATCAGCAAACACAGCCGAGTCAGCGTTGAGGTTGAGCGTAATATCGCCTGCTTCGAGCTCGTCTTCTAAGCCTCGGTTTTGTGCTAAGCGCTCTGCTACAGCACTAAAGTTGGATTGACGTGCCCTTTCTAGCTTGTCGTAATCCTCAGCGATAGCGCGCATTAAGCTCTCTGGCACCTCAAGGCCCAAATCCAAAAGACGCTCATACTCTTGCTGGCGCTCCATACGAGCCACATCGTCGGTAGTAAAAGCACGTTTTTTGGTTTTGAAAAAAGCGTCACTACCGTACATCTCAAGCTGTCTTTGTAAGTAGGCGTCGTACTCTTTTACAGCTTGGGCGTATTCTTCGTTTGCAATAATGAGCTTGCGGTGCAGATCGAGTTCTTCTACCAAGTCGCGCTCTTGTAAGTAGATTTGGCGGATATCATCAAAGCGCATCATGAAAAAGAGCACTTTAGGGGCGCAATACAGCATGGTATAGAAGAAATTGCGGGCCTCAGAGACAAACAAGCCTCTAAAGCGCGTCAAGATCTCTGCTAAGCGCTGCTCTACTAAGATTCGGTCGTTACTGTTATCAATGATGTCGTTAATGAGAGTGCCGTAATCCTCAATATAGCCACTGACAATAGCGCTTAAGGTGTGATCATCAATAGTGATCTGCTCACGCACACGTGAGCCGTCAGGCTGCTTAACCGACACGGTCATAGCCACATCTTTGATAGGCTCGGCCGCAGCTGCCGCTAAAGCCTCATCCACCGTCGATACCGGAGCCTTACGCTTTTTGGTAGCAGTACCTGCAGTGCTACCAGATGCGGATGCTGCCGCAGCTGAGTCCGCAGCTGCAGCGGTGGCAGCGGTGGCCGCAGCCTTGCTTCTGCCCCTGCGCTTAGCTGGAGTTGCAACTTGGTCTTCTTTGTCTTCTTGGTCTTCTTGGTCTGCACTAGGAGCATTAAGATTGCGGCTGTTCTCAATGGCTTGAGCAATGCTGTAAGCACTAGTGAGGTTGCTGCGTGCGGCGCTGCGCTTTCCTGGAAGCTTTTCTACTTGAGCTGACCTAGTGATAGTTGGTCGGGTTTCAAGATCGGGCGCGTACTCAGAGATGTTGTCAAAAGGTTTTTCGGTTTTTCTTTTGGCAGTAGCGGTAGGTTTAGCACCTTTGGAAGAGGTGTGCAGTGGATCTTTCGTAGCCATGGAGAGGTGGTCCTTAAGCTGCAAAAACGATGTTCCAAAGCCGCGGAGATCTAAGCATTTGCTATGAGACTTTACAGCAGCTTAGATCTGGGCGAAGTGGCGTGATAGTCGCAGTCTCACGGTAGCCTATTTCTGAAGTGCCTTACTCTCATCTCTGCAAAGGTATGGTGCTTTCTCTCTAATATCGCTAGTGCCGCGAGCTGTGTGCGTAAAACGCCGCGTGGATATTAGCAAGCACTGTTGCCTTTGCAAAGAGTTATGACGACCGTGGCTTGTCACTCTGGAGCAACAGAGGCGCTGCGAGAAACAAAACGCAATGCTTTTATTTTTGACTTTGACTTTGGAGTTTAGTTGCTCTAAGCACAGATTAAGACCTTGCGCCACAACTTGCAACTAAAAATGCCCCACAGAAGCTAAGCCGGTAAGACGCTTCTGTGTGGCATTAATAGGGATGCATGGCATCCTAGTACACATCTTTTTGTAAAGAGCTTAGTATGCAGGCGATCTGAGAAAACCGCATTAATATCGCAAAAGTGGTTATTGGCGAGGTTAAGTGCGTTTGCGCTTGCGCTTAGGAGCGCTGTGGCGCTGCCCAAACTTAATGATCTGAGCGGGCGCCGTGGCAATAGAAAAGTTCTCGGTCATACTGGCGCCTGTGATGTGATCTTCACCAAGAGCACCAAGAGCACCAAGAGTATTAATAGACTCTAAGTTAGCGGCATTGACCTCTGCTTGTGTCTCTGTACCTGCTGAGGTCGACTCTGCTGTTGCGGCAGATACAGCTGCAGATTCAGATTTTGGTGCGGGCGCTGTTTTTTCTGGTGCTCCGTGAAGCATGGCGGCTGCTGCAGCCGCTGCGACTGTAGCCGCGGTCACGGCTGCTTGTTCTTGTTGCAGGGGTCGCATCTGCTCGAGCTGCTGTTTGTAGGTGTGGTTGAGCTCTTGGCTGTAGAGAAAGTTTTGTAACACTTTACTTAAGCCCTCGTCGATGAC
>CALXYZ010000127.1 GCA_944393075.1 uncultured Anaerobiospirillum sp.
GATCTTGTGTCCCAAGAAAGCACTCTTAATGGCACTCTCGCCTTGGTTGGTAGTGAGATCAGCCTTTGGGTTATTAACTTGAAATTCCAAGTTGATTTCTAAAAACAAACAGCTTATTTACGCCGTTTGTGCTCTTTAAAAACATGTCTTGACTTTTGATGATGGTTAAACTAAGAGGGCTAGCGATAGCAGAGTATGTCGCTGAGTTAGATGTCTAGGAGGCTAGAACGGTGGGCTGCTTTGATAGAATGAGGCCATTTATAAATCTATAACAACCAAGGCCTCATCCCACTATGTTAGCGTCTAACCAACAACAAATCAAAACCACTGCTTCTTGGCAACTGCCTTACACAATACGCATCGCTTAATCCTAATAAAGCCTCAGGCATGAGTGATCAAGGATATTGCCTCTTAGCCTTGTATGATGCGGTGTGGTAAATTATAGAGGTTCCCAAGTGTTTCCAAAAATTTGAACTGGCCGACAAAGACCGGAGATTACGTTGCTCGTGGTATATGGCTTATTTACAATGATTGCGGCCTTTTTCTGTGTGTTAGCCGCTATGGAAGCGGAATGAACGGCCCATAACTTGCCAGTTAGATGCCCTTAAGAGGCCTTTTCGGGTGTAAGATAGCGAAGAGGCAGAAATCAGCTGTGCTCAGTGCTTTAGCTGTGCTGTAGCAGCGCTGATAGGAGCTATTAAGAGTAGCGGACTGTTGTGTTTTGTGTTTTGTGTTTTTGGTCTTGCAAAGCCGTGCTTCTTGGTCTTTGCAGGAAGATCCCCTGAGCTAAAAGTCGTGCGGGGAAATGTCAACGTTGTAAGGTGGAAAGAGTATGAGGATCCTTGCTGATCAAGCAATCCCTAACGCCAAGCAGATTTTTTCGGCCTTCGGTGAAGTGGAGCTCAAGTATGGGCGTGACATTACCGCCGATGACTTAGAGGGGGTTGAGGCACTGATTGTGCGCTCTGTGACTAAGGTCGATGACAATCTGCTTGCCAAGGCTAATGATCTTAAGTTTGTTGGTACTGCTACTGCTGGTATCGATCACATCGATCGCCGTGCCTTAGAAGAACGCAAGATTGCCTATGCCGCCGCCCATGGTTGTAATGCCCGCTCGGTTGCTGATTACGTGCTCTCCGTGTGGATGGTGTTAGCCCAACGTTACAATCTCGACTTCTCACAGATGTCGATTGGTCTTGTGGGTGTAGGTCACGTTGGTACCCGTGTGTATCGTCGTGCTGAAGCTTTAGGCATGAAGGTAGTCTGCTGCGATCCTCTGCGTGCTAGCGAATTGCGCTCGCTGTTAGAGTCGATGCAGGGTAAAGGCGATCCTCGTTTCAATGGCGTCGATGAAAAGGTTGCAGCTCTGCGCATCTTAAGTGAGGGGGATGACTTCTTGTGCAGCCTTGATTTGGCTGAACCAACCCTCTTTGAGCACACCTTAGATGAGGTGCTGCAATGTGACATCGTCAGCCTCCATGTGCCAATCAGCTACCCAGGCCCAGACAATTACTACCCAACTTACCACCTCCTAGATGCTGAGCAGCTAGCCAAGATGCATGAGGGACAAATCCTCATCAACACCGCTCGTGGTGCTGTGGTCGACAACCAAGCTCTGTACGATATCTTGCGTGAGCGCCCAGGTTACATCCACGCTTGGTTAGACGTATTTGAAAACGAGCCAGATCTCTTAGTCCCTGACCTCATTCCATACCTCGAAGGCTGCACCGCCCACATTGCAGGCTATGCCTTAGAGGCAAAGAACCGTGGTACTGAGATGATTGCCGCTGCCATGAACGAGCAATTACAGCTGCACATCGACTATGAGGTGCCTGCAAGCAGCAGTGACATCTCTCGTTTAGAGCTCAGTAAGGATGCTGTGGTCACTAACTCGCTGTTAAGCCGCATCGTCTTTAGTATGTACGATGTGCGTCGTGACGATAGCCTCTTCCGCACTCAGTGCTTTGATGGCCCATCGTTTGATGCCCTGCGCAAGAACTATGAAGAGCGCCATGAGTTCAACACCATGGTGTTAAAGTGCGCTACAGCCGAGCAGGTGCGTAAGCTCTACCACCTCGACTTCCAGATTCGCAACTAACTAAGGTCAGCTCAAGCCGCCCAGCCCACATCGTCCATAGCCCATAGTCCATAGTCCATAGTCCATAGCCCATAGCTCAAAGCTCAAAGCTCAAAGGCAAAAGTGGATGTGACCGTGGATGTGACCGTGGATGTGACTGTGGATGTGACTGTGGATGTGACTGTGTCTGTGGATGCAGTTGTGGGCAGCGGCTACGAGCAAGTGCTAAAAAACCCCTGATTTAAGCGAAAAAACGCCACGAATCAGGGGTTTTTTGCATTGAGTGTGTATAATGTGGGGCGATTTTTAGCTTATAAGGTAGACGTCATGCAAAAATTTTTTGCCACCTGTCCAAAGGGTCTTGAGAATCTTTTGTTTAATGAGCTGACGCAGCTTAATGCTGCTGCTGTCAAAGAGACAGTAGCAGGCGTCGCCTTTAGTGGTGACATGAAGCTTGCAATGCGCGTCTGCTTATACAGCCGCATGGCCTCGCGTATCTTGATGGAATTAGTCACATTTAACTGCGAGGATGACACTGATCTGTACTTAGGCGCTAAAGGTGTCGCCTACGAAAAGTACTTCAGCTGCGATAAGACCATTGCGGTGACCTTCAATGGCTCCAACAGCACCATCCGCAACACACAGTACGGTGCTCTGCGTGTTAAGGACGCTATCTGTGACCGCTTTGTGGAGAGTGGTTTGCATCGTCCTGACGTCGACCGTCATGACCCAGAAGTGCGTATTGTCGCTACCTTACGTAAAGGCGAGTGCACTATCTCCTTAGACCTCTCGGGCAGTGCGCAATTCTGGCGTGATTATCAGCGCAGCACTGGCGCCGCACCATTAAAAGAGAACTTAGCTGCCGCTATGGTGGTGCGCTCTACTTTTGATGGTAGCCAAAACTTTATTGACCCAATGTGCGGCTCCGGTACGCTCTTACTTGAGGCTGCAGCTTTAGCCTCTGATACCGCCCCAGGCTTAAAGCGCCACAACTATGGCTTCTTCCACTTAAGCGACTTTGATGAAGCTGCATGGTTAGAGCTCAAGAGTGAAGCTCAACTGCGCTCGGAGCAGGGCATCGCTGCCCTCAAAGCCAAGGGCGTGAAGTTCTTTGGCTTTGATGCTGACGAGCGTGTGGTACAGGATGCCAACGAAAATGCCGCCCACGCTGGTTTCTCTGACCTCATCACTGTGCAATGTCGTGAGCTTGCAGACTTAGATAACCCATGCGCAGGTGTAAATGATCTGCCATGTGTTGTGGTCACTAACCCACCATACGGTGAGCGTATGGGCAATGTCCATGAGCTGATTGCCCTCTATGATCTCTTAGGTCAAAAGCTGCGTACTCACTTTGCAGGTGGTACTGCCGCCGTTATCTCCTCTTCTGAGGAACTGCTCTCGTGTCTGCGCCTTGCTGCTGACAAGCGCTATCGCCTCTTTAATGGCGCCTTAGAGTGCCAGCTGCGTGTCTTTAAGCTGCGCGCTGATGTGGTAAGCGAGGCTACGGCTGCTGCCGCAGCTGCCGCAGGCGCAGACGGCGCTGCTGAGGGCACTGGTGCCGCTACTGCTACCAAGGCTGAGGTCGCTGTAGACTTTGCCAACCGCTTGAGCAAGAACCTCAAGAACATTGAGAAGTGGGCCCAGCGCGAGGATATCAGTGCTTTTAGAGTCTATGATGCCGATCTGCCTGACTACAACGCTGCTATCGATCGCTATAACGACTACTACGTGCTCCAAGAGTACCAAGCTCCAAGCACCATTAAGCCTCATGTGGCTCGCTCGCGTCTGCTTAACATGATCGCCGCTACCTTAAAGGTGACTGGTGCTTCAGGTGAGGAGCTGATTGTTAAGAGCCGCGAAAAGCAAAAGGGTGATGCCCAATACCAAAAGCGTGACGACGCTACCGAGAGCTTTATGACCGTGCACGAGGGGCAGGTGCTCTTTAAGGTCAACCTCCACGACTACTTGGACACTGGCTTGTTCTTAGATGCCCGTCCAATTCGCCGCATCATTATGCAAGAGGCCAAAGATAAGAGCTTCTTAAACCTCTTTGCCTACACCTGCACCGCCTCAGTCATGGCAGCTTTAGGTGGAGCCACCCGTACTTGCTCGGTTGATATGAGCCGCACTTATTTAGACTGGGGCCGCGATAACTTTAAGTTAAACGACATTGACCTCAATGCCACCTTCACGGATGAGTCCGCAGCTCAGGTGATCAACAAGTCAGGTGCTGTGGTCGCAGTACCAAGCCATAAGCACAGCTTTGTGCAGGCTGACTGCCTAGCTTATCTGTCTACAGACCAAAACGCAAAGTACGACCTGATCTACATTGATCCACCAACCTTCTCTAACTCCAAGCGTATGGAGAAGAGCTTTGATGTGCAGCGCGACCACTTAAAGATGTTAGGCAACCTCACCCGTCACTTAAACGATGGCGGTAAGGTCATCTTCTGTACTAACAAGCGCCACTTCAAGTTAGATGAGGGCTTGGAGCAGTACGGTTTTAGCGTGCAAAACATCACCGCTAAGACTTTTGACCCAGACTTCAAGCGCGACCAAAACCTCCACACTTGCTTCATGCTCACTTACGATGAGAGCAAGCGTACCTTAGAGCCAGAGGCTTTAGTGACCAACACCATGCGTCCACGCTGGTCGCAAAACTTGGAGCAAAGTGAGCGCGAGCGTGACTTTGAGGGCGGGCGCCGTGATTACGGTCGCGACTATGGCCGCGACTATGGCCGCGACTACGGCCGTGATGACCGTCGCAATGAGCGCCGCGAAAGCCGTGGCGAGCGTGGCCCACGCACTCGCTCGCAAGAGAGCTTCACCTTTAAGGCTCAGCAGCGCGATCGCGCCGCTTCAGGCTTTGCTGGTGGCAAGACCTTTACTGGCCGCCGCGATCGCGATGATCGCGGTTACGACCGTGGCAACAGCTACGGTGGCGAGCGTCGTGGTGGCTACGGTGAGCGCTCTGAGCGCTTTGAGCGCCGTGACGACCGCCGTGATGATCGTCGTAACGATCGCCGTGGCGGGGCTAGCACTGAGCGCAAGGCTCCACGTCAGGTGCGCGTGTGGGGCCCTAATGGCGTCAAGGAGATCTAATCGTGGCTCTGATTACGCTGATGAAAGGTTTTTTAGCCTATGGTGATGACTCGCTGCTGCAAGATGCTGACTTTGCTTTAGAAGAAGGCGAGCGTGTCTGTTTGGTCGGTCGTAATGGTACCGGCAAGTCGACGCTGATGAAGCTGCTTGCAGGCGAGATCGAGCTTGATGCAGGTCGTATGATCGTCAAAGACGGCCTGCGTGTAAATCGCTTAGCCCAAGATCCACCTCAGGACTCCACTGGTACGGTGTACTCCATGGTGGCCCGTGGCATTGCGGTGGTAGGCGAAGCCTTAGCGCGCTTTAAAGAGAGCACTGATCCTGCCGAGCAGGAGAAGCTGGCTTCGTTTATTGAGCATCACGATGGCTGGGTGAAAGATGCCCTCATCTACAAGATTCTCAATAAGGTCGATATCGATTCAGAGCTGCCTCTAGAGAGCCTCTCTGGTGGCTGGCGTCGTAAGGTGGCTTTGGCTGCTGCGCTGGCAAACGAGCCACAAGTGCTGCTGTTAGATGAGCCAACCAATCACCTTGATATCAGCACCATTGCGTGGCTTGAGGAATACATCAAGGGCTTTAAGGGCACCACGATCTTTATCACCCACGATCGCGCTTTTGCCGACAATTTAGCCACCCGCATCGTGGAGCTGGATCGCGGCAAGCTCTATAGCTACCCAGGCTCGTTTGATGAGTACTTGCGTCTCCGTGATGAGCGTCTGCGCTTAGAGGAATTAGAGCGCCAGAACTTTGATCGCGTGCTTGCCGAAGAAGAAGCATGGATCCGTCGTGGCGTGAAAGCGCGCTTAGCCCGTAACGAAGGCCGTGTGCGCAACTTAGAGGCCATGCGTAAAGAGCGTGCTGAGCGTCGTGATCGCCAAGGTCGCGCCATCATCAAGATCACTGAGGCCGATCGCTCGGGCAATATCGTCTTTGAGTCCGAGCGCATTAACGTCGAGTACGACGGTAAGTGCGTGATCAAAGACTTTGCGCCAACTGTGATGCGTGGTGATCGCATTGGTATTGTCGGCCCCAATGGTGCTGGTAAGACCACTCTCATTAAAGTCTTAAAGGGCTTGGTCAAGCCAACTCACGGCTATGTACGCATCGGTACAAACGTGCAGGCACAGTACTTTGATCAATACCATGAGCAGTTGGAGTTAGAGAAGTCAGTGGCAGATAACGTCGCTGAGGGTAAGTCCGACGTGGTGATCAACGGAAAGACCATCCACGTGCTCTCGTACCTCAAAAACTTCCTCTTTACTGCTAGACGTGCTCGCTCGCCTGCCAAGGTCTTATCAGGTGGTGAAAAGAACAGGCTGATGCTTGCCCGCATCTTTGCCCGTCCTTGCAACGTCCTCATCATGGACGAACCGACGAACGACTTGGATTTAGAGACCCTAGACCTGTTAGAGGAGCTTTTGCAGAACTTCCCTGGCACAGTCTTGGTAATCAGCCACGATCGTCGCTTTATCGATCACTTTGCCACTGAGACTTGGGTCTTTGATGGCGATGGCCATATCGAAACCATTGTTGGTGGCTGGCGTGACGTCGAGGCCTACTATCAGCGTATTGGCCGTAGTGCTACAGCTTTTGGTGCTGATAAGGTTGAGAAAGCTGAGAAGGCAGACAAGGCCGCAGCCACAGCCGCAGCTGCGGAGTCTGCGGCAAGCACAGCAGGAGGCAGCAACAGCAGTAAGAAGCTCTCCTTTACCGAGGCGCATGAGTTAGAGCTGCTCCCAGAAAAGGTAGAGCAAAAGGAAGCTGAGCTAGCTGAAGTCGATGCTTTAGTGGCCGATCCAAGCCTCTACAGTAAGGGCCCAGAGGAGATCAAAAAGGTCAATGCCCAGCGTGCGGCTGTGCAAACTGAGCTTGATGCTCTTTATGCCCGCTGGGAAGAGCTGATGGCTAAGGCAGAGTAAGCATCCACTGCATGCGGCTCTGATCTAGAGAATGCCTCGTAGACTCTTTTGAGAAAAGCGAGGCATTTTTGTAAGAAAAATTTGCAAAAGCCTTGTATGAAGCGGGTTTGCGTTGTAGTTTAGGGTGCTTGTGAGGCTCAGCTTGCTTGAGCATGTTGTGTGTGTTGTTGCGAGTTGCTACGGTCAACCGTGGGTAGCCGCGAGTAGCTGCGGGTAGCTGTTTGGATCTGTGAGAAGTGCTGCAGGTGGTAGCGCGGGATTGTGATAAAAAAAAAAAAAAATCTAGTTGATTTATCTTGAGATGATCAATATACTAGTAACTGTAGAGTTGATCGAAATAGATGGATTTGCTTTTTGATCATATTCTCAATAACATCTTTTCTTTTCCCGTCTCAAATCCGCTATCGCTTTTCTGCTTGCACATCTGCAAGGAAATCCCAAACTCAATTTTGCAACTAGGCAACCAAGCAACAAGCGCAAGGTACAAGGCACACCGCAAGCCATCAGGCATCTTGCCTCAAGGCAACAGGAGCTAAATGGCAAAGGGCACATGGTGCCTTAGGCTGTTTGCATGCGACAAGTTGCAGCCTTGGTATTGATTGGCCGTGATTACCGCCTCAGGCCGCGCACTTTGCTTTATATCTCTAAAGCAGAGAGGCGTGCCTTGTGAACGCTGATCGCAGCATGGTTTTTCGTTTTTGTGTGCCCTAGGAGGAATTATGACAACGATTAGTAATATTGATTTGCACTGCCACACTAATGCCTCTGACGGTGGCTTTACACCTCGTGAGGTGGTGTTGCGTGCCTATGGTCGTGGTCTTAATGTCCTCGCGATCACCGATCATGATTTGGTTGCCGGTGTGCAAGAAGCTGTGGATGCGGCTGCTCACTACAATGCTTTATTGCGTGAAGGTAGCAGCGAAGCTCCTGTAGAGACCTATATCAAGCCAACCGCCGAGATCGTTAAGGTCGAAAACGGCATCCTCAACCGTGAGCCTCAAGATAGACAGCTAACCGTGATTCCTGGTATTGAGTTGTCGACTGGTTGGCGTGATGAGCAAATCCATATCGCAGGTCTTTTTGTTGATATCTACAACGAAGATCTGCTCAAGTTAGTGGCTACCCGTCGTAGCTCGCGTATGGAACGTGCTCTGGCTATCTCCGAGAAGTTAGACCGCGTCGGTATCCACAATGCCTATGAGCGCTGCGCCGCTAAGGCCCAAGCCGGTGCTTCTATTACTCGTGGTAATTACGCGCGCTTAATCTACGAAGACGGCCTGGCAGACAGTATCGATGAGGCTTTCCACAAGTATCTGCGCCGTGGTCAACCTGCCTATGTGCAAACTGAGTGGGGCCCAATTTCTGAGGCTGTGGAAGCCATCAACGCCGCTGGTGGTATTGCCGTCTTAGCCCACCCACGCCGCTACAACATCTCCAATCAGCGTCTGCGCAAGCTCATTTATGAGTTCAAGGAGTGCGGCGGCGGTGCTATGGAGGTCTCCAACTCGCAGCAGAGTCCATTAGACCGCGACTATCTGATGTCGCTGTGCGTGAAGTACGAGCTCTATGCAAGCCTCGGTTCTGACTTCCACAATGAGGGCATCTACCGCGATTTAGGTCAGAACCTCGACCTTGATCCAAGCCTGCCAGCAGTATGGACAGCTCCTCAAGCCGAGCGCTTTATGAGCAAGGACTTTAAGCAGCGTCTCGTGCACCTCACCTACCGCAAGGAGTACGAAGAAGAGGAGGCTGAAGAGGCCCAAAAGGCTGTGAAGCACGAAGAAGACCACGAGCGCGAGCAGGAGTAGGGGGAAGCGCTACGTGCTACGTGCTAAGAGCTAAATAGCTGCGCCACCGCGCTGGTGATGTCCGACAGATGTGGAATCATCAGCAAGGTGCCCACCACAATGAGGGTTAAGCCGATAGCTGATTTCAAGGTGAGCTTTTCGTGAAACACCAAGTACGAAAAAGCGATCGTCACTAAAATGCTCTGCTTGTCGATAGGCACGACCACACTGGCAAAGCCCTCTTGCAGCGCGCGGTAATAGCATAGCCATGCTGCGCCGGTGGCAATACCTGAGAGGCAGATCAAGAGCAGCTCCTTTTTCGGTACAGTGCGCACTAAGTGGCCCTTGTGACTGACTGCGACCATGAACCACGCCATGATCAGCACGACTACGGTGCGGATAGCAGTGCCTAAGTTGGACTCTACCTCGTCGATGCCGATCTTGCCTAAAATCGCAGTCAGCGCTGCAAAGACAGCGGAGAGTAGGGCATATACCAACCACATGCTGCTGCTGTTGCTGTTGCTGCTGATGATGCCGGTGTTGGTGCTGCTACGGGCGCCGCTTTTCTTCTTTTGGATCATGAGCAAGGTACCGATCGCGATCAGTACGGTAGCGACCGCACTTACAGCTGAGAAGCCCTCATTAAAGCAGTTGACATCCTCCCCCAGCTTACGCAGGGGGATTCCGAGGAGGTTCCTACTGCATAGCATGGGTTTGGTTCCT
>CALXYZ010000128.1 GCA_944393075.1 uncultured Anaerobiospirillum sp.
CAAGAGGATTATCTGGCACTAAGCGCCTGCTTATCCCCACTCTTACGAATGGGGTGTGCGCAGGCGATTTTAATCAAGCCGCTTTGTCTTCTTTCTTCTCCTTGCTTCTTCCCTTGTTTCTTCTTGTTGCTGTTCGTGTGTTTTGCAGCTTTTTGCAGTTTTTTGCATGGCGGTGAGGTGTTTTCGTGCTTCGGCGCCTTTGGGGAGTGATGGGACTAAATGTGCTACTCCAGCCCATATTTTTCTGCAATAAGCCAGCGAGCAGCCAGCGCGCAACCATTTTCGTCTTTGTGATCGTTGACGCACTGTTATTTAGGATCACGAAAAAGCATTTGCATTTTTTGCTGCTATGCCCCTATATTTAAAAAAACACTTCGCCTATCAGGGTGTAGGCGCTCGATAAGGACACAAGCTCTGTAGCCTTGTTGGGTATGAGGCTCAGTGGTGAGCCGAGCTACCGTGCTTGTTTGTTCCTAGGGTTTCTTTTTTATGAATGCTCAAGATCTCGATTTAAACTCCACTACCGCTAAGAACTTTGAAGTAGCAACTAGTACTGAGCGTAGTGGTGATCAGACCGCCAATAATGCTGCTAATGCCGCTAATGCTGCTGCCTCTAGCTCCCATATTAAAAGCAGCTCTTCTCATGGACGTAACTCCTCTCAGCGTGGATCACAGCGTCGCATGCCTCGTAACTCTGCACACGGTTCACCAAAAGATGGTGAGAGAAAGGGTAGTGTGTGGGGTAAAGCTCGTGGCTCTAATAATAACGGAGCTTCTTCACGTCGCTCCTCTCAAGGCTATGGTCAGGGGGCGGGCGCTGTTAACAGTAAAAGCAGAACTGCTAACCAGCCACGTAACCCTCGCGATAAGTTGCGCGCTGAAGGCTTCGGTCCAAATCGTAAGATCATTGATGTCCGCAATGTCTTCCCAACTAAGCCTGCTTTGGGCCGTATGGTGGAGCTCCCTATCTGTGAAATTACCGATAAGGGCGCTTTTGTTGATGCCGGTGAGTTCGGCCCACTGTTTGTGCCACAAAGCCAGCTCTCTTTAGATATCGCTAAGGGTGACTTGGTAAACGTGTTCTTATACCAAGATCGTCATCGCGTACTTGCTACTTGTAAGCACCCTTACTTAGAGTTAGGCCAAGTCGGCATGCTGCGTGTTAAGTCTATTGAGACGGGCACCGCCTACTTAGATTTGGGTATTCCTAAAGACTTGATCTTGCCTCGTCCTGAGTGCCGTCACCATTTAAAAGAAGGTGATGTCACCACTGTCTTGATGGCTATTGATGTGCAAGGTCGTCTCTTTGCTACTCATCTCTTTAACAGCTATATCCGTGACTGCGCTCGTGAGGGGGAGTTCGCTCCAACTAAGCGTGTTAAGGCTGTGATCATTGCTAAGACACCTTTAGGTTACAGCGCTATCGTCGAAGATAAAGTCTGGGCCTTGTTATTGGCCTCGGAGATGTTGCCTCAAGAGCGTGCGGAAATTGTCTTAGGTAAGCGCATTACCGCTTATGTGCGCAGTGTATTGCCTGACGGTAAGATCAACATCACCTTGCATGAGATCGGTGAGGCTAGTGTTGAGCATGCTGCTTTTGAGATATTACAGGCTTTGTATCGTGAAGATGGCCACATCAACTTCAACGATAAGAGTGATAAGGATGCCATTGAGGCTCAGTTTAAGATCTCCAAGCTCCGCTTTAAGAAAGGCATTAGCTATCTTTACAGCCGTGGTCTCGTCAACCCAACTGATACCGGTCTTGATCTGACCGATGTTGGCAGAGCCTTTATCGATCGCTGTGTGCAGGAGTCTTCGCAAGACTACTTAGCTGAGGCTGCAAGCACTGTTAGTGCTATGGATGGTACAGTTGTTGGTATCGACTTTGACCTGAACTTCAAGCAGCAATTTGGCGCCGCAAAAGAGAGTGCTATGTCTACTGACGAGGCTATTGCTGCGAGCACGATGACGAGCGATCTTGATTTAGATCAGAGTGGGTTTGGTAATTTCGGTACCTTTGGTAGCTATGTGGACTACAGCGAGGGCGTAAGCACCGATAGTGATGTCAGTGACTCTTTCTTGCCTAGCACAAATATTGTGCAGCCTCTTGGCCGCCGTGCTCGTAAGGCGCAAGATACACTCTTTAAGCTTCCTCAGGGGCTGTGCTTAAAATACCTGCGTCAATTAGATAAGGTCACTACGCCAAAGAAAATGGCTGTGCTTGCCGAAGGCAAGGAAAGTGTAGATGCATCCTCAGCTTCGACTACAGCTCCATCTGAATCAAGTAAGGCTAAGGGCAAGGCTCAGAGCAAAGGTAGAGGCCACCTATGTCGCAATCAAGCCCAAAGCCATGGCCAAAGTCAAAGCCATGGCCACAACAAGGCCAAACAGGGCAGAACTCCTGCTTTAGCAGCAGTTTCTAACCGTGCCGACAACCGCGGTCACCTGCAACTGCAGAGTGTTGCCAGTATCGTCGCGGAGGCTGTATCGGAAGTAAAAGCGCCTGTTGATACCGATGTGTCTACTGACGCTCCAGAGAATTCGTAATCCCTATTAGAGACGACCACCGCTCGGTGGTGGATTTCTGGTTTTTTCGAGGAAGAATCTCATGGGTGATTTTTTATTGGATATTCTTGACTTCGTGGTGAAGGGTATTCTTATCCTGTTCTTTATCTTTATGGTAGTCGCCATTGTGGGCAATGCAGTATCCGAAAAAGCTAATGGTGCAGGCGATAAGGCTAAGGGACGCTTTGTTATCATCGACCTCAAAAAGCAGTCGCGTGAGCGCCATAAGATGATGAAAAAGGCGCTGAAGCGTTCGCACCCTAACTCCATCTTAAAAAAGTTGGCTTTAGAGGTAGGTGTGAAGCGCGAGCGTTTAGACAAGACCAACGAAGAGCTCCGTGCTGATATCAAAAAGAAGCTAGAACAGCAAAAGGCAGAAGCTGCTAAGGCTGCCGCTGCCGAAACTGCTGAGGCTCAAGCTACTACCAATACCGTTGCATCTGCTACCACTGCATCTGCTGCTACAGCTACTGTTGCCGCTCCAGCTGCCGCTACAGACGCTGCCACTGCTGCCGCCGCTGTTGCGGGAGAGGCTCAGACTGACGTGAAGACCGAGGCTCAGACTGATGCCAAGGCTAAGACTAAGGCAAATGCTAAGTCCGAAGCTAAAGTTGAGGGCAAGGCTACAGTTGAGACCATGTCAAAGGCTGGCTGCTTAGTTGATAAGCTCAAGCACAAGGTCAAGGACACTCCTTTGGTCTCTCAGCGTAAAGGTACTCGCGCTAAGTTAGAGCAAAAGATGTATGAGCAAGCTGAGTTTGCCGTACACATCGAAGATCTGCGTAGCCAAGGTCAGTTCTGCCCAGAAAACCTCTATGTGGTCGACTTTAAGGGCTCAACTCGTGGCTCTGAGGTGCGTGATCTGCGCCGTAATATCAATGCCATTTTGGAGATGGCTACCGATAAGGATGAGGTGATCGTCAATATCAGCTCTCCTGGTGGTTTAGTGAACTCTTATGGCCTCTGCGCTTCGCAATTGCAGCGTCTGCGCGATCGCAATATCTTTGTGACCGTGACTGTCGATGAAGTGGCGGCCTCTGGTGGCTACCTCATGGCTTGTGTGGCTAATAAGATTGTGGCTGCCCCTTTCTCCTACATCGGCTCTATCGGTGTGATCGCTGGTATTCCTAACTTCCGTCGTGTCATGAACAAGTACAACGTCGACTATGAGCAGGTCACGGCCGGTAAGTACAAGCGCACTTTATCGGTGTTTGGTGAAAATACCGATGAAGGACGTGCTAAGTTTAAAGAAGAGCTTGAGGCTGTACATCAGCGCTTTAAGGAGCAGGTACTGCGCTATCGCCCTAACCTCGATATTGAGCGCATCGCTACTGGTGAGCACTGGCTTGCAGTAGACGCTAAAGAGTTAGGCTTGGTCGATGAGATCGCTACTTCTGATGAGTATATTGCCTCGCGTATGGCTGTGACTGAGTTCAGTGCTCTGCAGATCAAGTGGCAAAAGACCCCGAAAAAGAATCTGCTTAACAAGTACTTGCCAGTGAGCAAGCTCTTTGCAGGTCGTAAAGGTGGTGCCTTAGCTGCAGTGCATGATGCCGCTCAAGATGATCTTGATGAGCTTGAGACCAGCTCTTATTTGCGTTTAAAGTAAGCACTAAGTGTTACTTGGAGTTGCTTGGGCTGCTTGAGGCTGCTAAGCCGTTTTTGGTTCGTCTTGTGGTTTTACTATAACAACCATGAGGCGACTGCATAGCGGCCACATGGTGGCTATTGGGTAGCTACTGGCCACAGGTAGCCACAAGGTGTGACATGGTTTTTCAATCTTTCTACAGTGATAAGTGATAGTTGTCGCTATTACGCTTTTGTTGGATGGCAGCTGTTTCTCTAAGAGCAAAGAGTTTCTGTGTGGTATGTATGGCTCTTAGGACTGCGGACATCGCTTGAGGAGATGTTAAGGACTGTTTATGGGAAAAGCGTTAGTTATTGTGGAGTCGCCATCTAAAGCGAAGATCATCAATGGCTATCTAGGCGATAACTATATCGTTAAGGCCAGTGTTGGTCATATTCGCGATCTGCCTGCAAGCGCCACCTCGACACGCAGCAAAAAGGCTACTTCTTCCTCTGCCTCTGCCTTAACTGCCGCAGAGGCAGCCGCAATTGCAGGTGCAGCCGAGGGCGAAGAGCTTGATCTTACTGCTAGCGCTGCTACTAGTGCAGGTGCTGCTGCCACCAAGGCTGCCACCAAAACCACGACTAAGAAGCGCACTAAGAAGAGTGAAGCTGATAAGGTCGATGCGCAATTTGCCCGTATGGGTGTAGATCCACGTAATGGCTGGAAGGCTAACTACGAGATCATGCCTGATAAAGTCGCGGTGGTAAACGAGCTCAAGCGCATTGCCAAAGATTGTGATGAAATCTACCTCGCAACTGACTTGGATCGTGAAGGAGAGGCCATCGCTTGGCACTTACGTGAAGTCTTAAGTCCAAAAAGAGGTGATCCTAAGCCATTTTGGCGTGTAAAGTACCCAGAGATCACCAAGGCTGCTATCGCTAAAGCCTTTGCTAACCCAGGTCAGATCAATATGGATCTGGTCAATGCCCAACAGACTCGCCGCTTTTTAGACCGTGTGGTTGGTTTTATGCTCTCCCCATTACTGTGGGAGAAAGTTGGTCGTGGTTTGTCGGCAGGCCGTGTGCAGTCGGTTGCGGTGGAGTTGATCGTCGAGCGTGAGCGCGAGATCAAAGCTTTCGTGCCTCAAGAGTACTGGACTATTGCCTCCAACACCCAAACCCCAGCTCCTGATTGCGAGCCTTTAGCTCTAGCTTTAGCTACCAAGGGCAAGAACAAAGTGGTGATCAACAACGCCACTGAGGCTGCCGCTATCGTCAAGGAGCTATCCTCTTTGCCATTTGTGGTAGAGAAGATCGAGTCTAAGCGCGGTACTGCCCACGCCCCAGCTCCATTTACCACCTCCACCTTGCAGCAGACTGCTAATCAGCGTTTAGGTTTCTCCGTAAAGCGCACCATGGTGGTAGCACAGCGCCTCTATGAGAGCGGCTTTATCACCTATATGCGTACTGATAGCGTCAACCTGTCGCAAGAGGCTATCGAATCAGCCCGCAACATCATTATGTCGAAGTTCGGCGCGGCCTTTATGCCAGAAAAGCCAAACTTCTACCACTCCAAGGAGTCGGCTCAAGAGGCTCACGAAGCTATCCGTCCATCGCATCCTGATATGAAGAGCTTGCCATCGACTTTAGATCGCGATGCTCAGCGCCTCTATCAGTTGATCTACGATCGCTATGTTGCCTGCCAAATGAGCGATCAGATCTACGAGACTCGCTCCATCACCGTGCGTGCTGGTGATTATCGTCTGCGTGCTTCAGGTCGTACTGAGATCTTTGCCGGTTTCCGTGCCTTAATTCCAGCAGCTAAGGGCGATGAGGTCAAGTTACCTCTAAACATCAAAGAAGGCGATGTGCTTACAGTCAATGACATTCTGCCAAGCCGTCACTTCACCCAGCCTCCTGCTCGCTACTCTGAAGCTACCTTGGTTAAGGAGCTGGAAAAAGATGGTATTGGCCGTCCATCGACCTATGCCTCTATCATCGCCACCATTCAAGACCGTGGTTATGTGAAGGTCGAGCGCAATCGCTTCTTTGCCACCAAGATGGGTGAGATCGTTACCGATCGCCTGCGCTATAGCTTCTCCAACCTTATGGACTACAGCTTTACTGCATCCATGGAGGAGTCGTTGGACGAAATCGCAGCTGGTACCCGTAACTGGTTGCAGAGCTTAGATGAGTTCTACGCAGACTTTTCGACCAACTTAGCCAAAGCTCAGCTCCCATATGAGCAAGGTGGTATGCCAAACAACCGTGCCATCGAGATCAACATGCCATGCCCTCAGTGTGGCAAGTACCACATGGCTATTCACTCCGGTCGTACTGGTTCGTTCTTAAGCTGCATGGGCTACCAAGACCCTAAGGTTAAGGCTAAAGAGCGCTGCAAATGCACCATCAACTTAGTACCAATTGAGCAGCATAAGATCCCTGAAGATCAGGAAATGGATGCTGCTTTAGAGGCCGCTTTACTCTTAGAGAGCAAGCGCTGCCCTAAGTGCCAAGCCAAGATGGACGCTTTCTTAATCGACGCCCACCGTAAGCTCTATGTCTGCTCTAACTCGCCACTGTGCGATGGTTATGTGCTGGAAGAGGGTGACTTCTCAAAGGAGGCTAAGGAAGCCTTAGGCCCAACCATTATCTGCGAGAAGTGTGGTCATGAGATGGTGCGTAAGGAAGGCCGCTTTGGTCAGTACATGAAGTGCACCAACGATGCCTGCGGCAACACCCGTAAGATCCTCAAGAACGGTGAGGTCGCCCCACCACGTGAGGATCCAGTGGACATGCCTGAGCTGATCTGTGAGAAGCATCCAGAATCGCACTATGTGCTGCGTGATAGCGCTAACGGTATCTTCTTAGCAGCTCACAACTTCCCAGCAGTGCGTGAGACGCGTCCAGTCAAGGTAGCCGAGCTGCGAGCTCACCGCTCTGAGCTCTCGCCTAAGTTCTACTACTTAGCCGACGCTCCGGTATCAGACCCTGATGGCAACCCAACTGAGGTGCGCTTCTCGCGTAAGATGCGCGTGCAGTACTTAAGCTCCACCACCGCAGATGGTAAGGCCACCAACTGGGCTGCCTACTACCACCCAGAGACTAACAGCTGGCACGAGACTACTCTCAAGAGCGCTGGCAGTAGTGCTAAGAGCTCAGGTAGCAGCAGCACTAAGAGTGCAACCAAGAGCGCTTCTAAGAGTACTGCCAAGAGCACTAACAAGAGTGCAACTAAGAGTTCTGCCAAGAGCACGAAGAGCACGACTAAGAGCACCACAACTCGCAGCCGTACTCGCGCCAAGAAGTAGTTAGAAGTGGTTAGTGGTGAGCCGTAGCCTTAGTAGCTACGGTCTTACAGATGCATAAAAAATGGCGATATGGCGGCTATCTTTTGTGGTAGCCTACAGTCGCCATTTTTGTTGTTACACCAAGAAGAGAATTGTCGTCGTGACTGTTACTGCTCCAACAAGCTTAGGTGCAAGCACAAACACAAGCCCAAGCCCAAGCGCCAGCTCAGGCGTGAGCTCTAGCGCAAGAGCAAGCTCAAATGCTGTGCCTAATTTCTGCTATGCGTTGCCGCTGCCTTTGAGTAATCCTGCTCTTAATGCCCGTTTAGCGGGAATGGGCGTGATGTGTCTGCCAAAGCACGTAACGGTCGATAATGCCCCAGTCAAAAAGTACTTAGCCTGCCGTATCGCACCCCATGCGTTTATTTCGCCTTCATATTTGTACATCCAAGGCCTCGATCCCAACAGCTTAAGCCATGGGTATAAGGCTTTAGAGTTTGTGCAAAAGGTGCGCGCAGAGCTTACCCCTCAAGGCCCAGATGATGTCTTAATCTCTTTTTCGCTACGTCACTTGAGCGTTTTTAACGCCATGGAGCTGCAAAACTTCTATGCAGCCGATATCTTGCAGCGCTATGAGCATGTTGTTGACCTCAAAACAGCGCTCCATACTTGCTATTACTTTGGAGTCAGTGAGCTGTTCCGCAGCCTCAAGTTGCCTCAACTGCAAAGCCTCACCAAAGCTGCCACCGCGCTCGGTTTTAAGCGCAATGGCTCCAACGTTACTAACACCGGCATTGGCACAGACACTGGTACTGACACTAGCTCTGCTACTGCTACTGCTACAGCTTTAGGTGCGGGCGCTGTGCTCAACACGCCATGGAGTATGCAGCAGCGCTTGGAGGCGGCTCATTTTATTTATGAGCAGTTGCTTTCCTATGAGCCAAAGATCATGGCCTTTTTGCAAAGCTCAACTGTTGCCCGTAAACAACTAGTGGAAAAACACATCATAAACAACAGGCCAGTAGTGACTATTGATGAGCATGGTGCTTTAGGGTTGTTTAAGATCTGCGTGGCCTCAGCTGATTTGCGCATCATAAAAGGCATTTTCTTAGGTGGTAGCGAGGCACGCTTGATGACGCTTAACCTAGATTTAGCGCCATTGGTAGCACCAAGTTCCATCCTTACTCCAGCACGCCAAGAAGAGCTGCACTTTAACTTAGATGAAGCTAAAGCTCGCCTTGATAAGGTTAATGTGTTTGATCTCTTACCTGAGGATGCTAACGGCGTCATCACCTTAAACGCCATTGATATGCCTTTTTACGAGCGCTATTTGCATGAGATCAGCCCGCAGGAGTTTAAGTGGTGGCAGCAGATGAGTAACCACGACTTGCGCATGCAGCAGGACATGCTAGAGCTTGCTAACGGTAAGACTAAGTTTAGGCAGCAGCTTTTGTGTTTTTTAGTGGAGAACCATCCAGCGGTGGTCTTTGATGGGCAGCATCGTATTTACGAGCAATATGTCAGCAAGTTATGGCAAGGTCGTGCGTCAGCAGTAGAGGCCGAGCTCAAGCTGCTCTACGATAGCCTTGAGGAGAACGATGACATGGGCGCGGCGCGTTTAGAGCGCATTGCGCAGTTCTTCGCCCAATAATACAAAAGGAGCTGACCTTGAGGGGCCAACTCCTTTTTGTTTTAGTCGAGGTAGTTTCCAGTGCCCTAACTCGCATGGGCACTCGGAATAGTGCAAAAAACAATGTTGTGGGAACCTCTATAATTTACCACACCGCATCATACAACGGACATTGAGCACCTCACAATACTGAAATAGTTGGAAGCCTCATTCTTGGCAGCGCGTCAATGGGGATACGGTACCGATCACTAAGTATCAGTTCTAGCCACTCGTTACCTAAGCAAGCCAAAACGGAAAGTATTGTCTGATCAACCCCAGTAACGGTGGCTGTGCCATCGTTATAGTAGACAACCTTAGGACCATTGTCATTGAAGTAGTTTGATACTCGACGGTAGGTCGACTTTGTTTCTAACTCCTTGTGCTCTGGATCAGGGATCCATACACGGTGTTCTGCTTGCCCCTGACGAAGCTTGTTCTCCATGAGCACATGAGCAAGACAGCCAA
>CALXYZ010000129.1 GCA_944393075.1 uncultured Anaerobiospirillum sp.
TTGCACATATCGTAGTCGGTGCACAGCATGCCTACTGCTTTAAGGCCGTTTTTGATGGCCTCGCCTTGCAGGAGCTCGTTGCACTGACCTGCTAAGGTACCAGCGATGTAAGGCATTTGCTCACGAGGGCTGACACGAATGCCGTCCTTTTTCGTGGTCGTAAACTCAAGTGCTGATAAGATCTGATCGACCTCAACACCACCACCATGTACCAGCACTGCCTCAATATCTTGAGACTTCAGCTCGGCAAATAAAGTCGCTAAAGCTTGATTGCTGTGTAACGCTTTTCCTGAAAGTTTGACAATAAACCGCACAACTCTGCCCCGTTTAACCCGCCCCCGCGCTGTGCGCTGGCATCGGCGGAAACAACTAAAAACCACTGCGGCAGGTGCCTAGCCTATGGCTTGGTAGCACCTGACCGCGAAGAAGAAAAAAACTTGTTGGTGACTGCTTGGCGTCTTGGCTTGGCAGCGCTCGCTTAGCTTGCGCTAAGCGCTAAGCGCGCTGCGCGATGAGCGCTTAGATCAAGCTGCGAGCGCGTGGCAGACCAAAGTGCAGATTCATGGCCTCAATGGCTTGGGATGCTGCACCCTTTAACAGGTTATCGATAGCACTGCTGATCACGATGTAGTTACCGTCACGGACATAGGAGATGTCACAGTAAGGTAAGTTCTGTACATCGTGCAGCTTGACGGTACCTTGGCGCACACGCACCATGCTTAAGTTCTCGTGTGGCAGGACACCATTTGCTGCCTTGTCCTTGTTGACTGCGCTCTGGTACTGAGGGTAAGCCTTTTCGTAAGCTGCGGCTAAAGCCTCGTCGCTGACGTCATCCTTGAGGCGAGCGGTAATGGTGGCTAAGATGCCGCGCTTAAAGTCGCCTAAGTGTGGATTAAAGATCACCTTGCAACCGACGTACTCCTCAATCTCAATGAGGTGACGGTGAGTAAAAAGGCCATAAGCGTTGAGGCTGACCTCGCAGAAGCTGTTAGTCAGCTTGGCCTTACGGCCGGCACCAGACACGCCACTGACAGCGTTGATCACAGGTGGCATCGAGGTATCTAACAAACCGTTAGCCATGAGAGGCTTTAAAGCAAGCTCGCTAGCTGTTGGGTAGCAACCAGGCATGGAGATCAGCATGGCGCGCTGTAAGTCTTCTTTCTTGACCCAGTCAACTAAGCCGTAGACACGCTCTGCCATCAGCTCGCGCTGCTTCTTACCAAACTCAAAGCCGTAGTACTTCGCAAACAGATCGAGGTCGGTGATTCTAAAGGCACCCGACAAGTCGATGACCACAATGCCGTTCTCTAAGAGCATTGGAGCTAAGTCATGGCTGACCTTGTGGTCGGTAGCTAAAAAGATCACATCGCAATCTTCAGAAGTCAGGCCCGAGGCAGTTTCTAAAGACAGAGGCTCTAAGCACAGAGAGCATAAACCGCGCACGGTGCCATAAATATCGGCGATGTTAGCGCCAGCGTCTGCACTGTTAGCAGAGACATATAAATGAGTCAGACACACATCCTGATGCGCGGAGAGTAAGCGCACCAGCTCACCACCGGCATAACCACTTGCACCGACAATGGCAACCTTGATCATAAACACTAAAACCTGAAACTAGCAAAAGCTAAAACCAGCAATGCATACACGTGTAAGCTTCATTGACAGCATCGAAGTAAATTGAAGTAAGTAGCAGAAGCTTACTACCCAGCCTCACGGCTCCCAGCGCATGCTGCGTATCTTTTGTGCCTTATCGCTCCACGTCCCGATCGCTAGATCGGCTGTAGCTCTGTATCGTTACGAGTACAAACTATGGAAACCATGGAGTGGCACAGCACCGCGTCTGCTCTTTGCCCTCTGTTGAAGTCTTGTTTTTGCCATTGATAGCGCTTACATCGCCCTAGCACAGCAAAAAATCAGCAGCGCAGCGTAGAGCTAAGAGTAGCTTACTTTATGAGGTGCGATAAACCATGTGCTAAAAAGGTGCGTATCCTAATCAAGTCATTTTTGCTAATTTTATCAGCATAGTCGCATTATTTTGCGCACGAATGGCCTGAAATAGCCAATTACAGACACACAGCCCCATACTTTTTGCCTTGGTGAGGTCTGCCCCGATTTTTCACCATTGCATCCAAAAAGTGCAACAACCAATTGCAAAGCTTTGCAGGCGGGCACTTGTTGCAATTGGTGGTTCCCTGCCGCCCAAATACCCACCCAAGCACCCCAAAATGCGACGACCTGCGAAAAAGCCCTTCTGCCCAAGTGACGACCTGAAAAACGCTAACCGCCCCACGGGCTGCGCCGTGGGCGGCGTCTTAGCCCTCACTCATCACCAAGCTAAGCCCGCATCCAAGTAGACTCCACAGTCATTATCGGGGCGTAGTGCAACTCACTACATACGCCAACAGGCGTCCGCACGCTCACACACACGGCAGTACTCGGCAGCGCTCGGCAGCGCTCGGCAGTACTCGGCAGTACTCGGCAGCGCTCGGCACGCATAACACAGCTTCCTTTACAGCAGGACGACCACCTCAATCTACCCCTAAAAACCGGCCAAATGGCGTCAGCAAGCCATTTTGGCATTTGCAGGTCTGAGGGGGTCGAGTCGCTGGTCTTTTTATGTGTGTGGAGCAGGCCTCCTCCTAAATCTTAGTTTTCTCGACGAGGTGCACGAGCCTTGATTTGAGCGGGGATTGCGGCGAGGGAGAGATGGGTGCGTGCGGCCTCAAACCTATGTTTTGCAAGCTGCGACGACATTTTTGCTTCGGACTACGCTACTATTTTCGTGGCCCAGAAATCGTGATCTGATTTTTGAAAAAAATGCGGCCTCTGAGACTTTGCTCGTAATACTAGTCTACAGGGGCTTAATCTTTTCTGAGATCCTGTTATATACTGGTATAACGCGATTTTTTACCACCTGCACATAGGTATATGCGACCGAGAAAAATGCAGGTGTATTTTTTACTAATGCATCAATATATCGATATAGAAAACACCTATTAGCATTTACACCACTAAAATTATGCTACTTAGGCTATCTATTGAGAGCGCTGATGTGCTTCGATGGCACTCTTGCTACTAACCACTCCAAGGTCAAAGGGTGCTTTGTCTCAGTTTGTAGAGGTATCACATGGAAACCTCGATGCAGTCAGGCCTCCAAGATCTGTACCAGAAGGTTCTGAACCAATATCCAGATCCACAAGACCAAGCTACTAAGCAACACGCTTGTGCGCTGTTTATGCGCCTAGTGTTTTGCATGTATGCCGACGACTTAGGCTTACTCACGCTAAGCCCAAGCGCCGCCTCAACCTTTTACGCCAAGCGTCGCGTCAAGGGGCAGAGGCAATCGCGTGCGCTGGCACAGTCACAGTCCCAAGCCAATACCGAGGCCAAGGCCAATGCCGATGCCGATGCTCAGGCTTTAACTCAAGCTCAGACTCAAGCTCAGACTCAAGCTCAGGATCAGGCTCAGGATCAGGCCCAAGCACAAGCCCAGTCGCAGCAGACTGCATCTTCCGACAGCGCTCTTAGCTCCAGCTCAAACACTGCCTCAAGCCCTAACACTGGCAGCAGCAGTGGCAGCGGCAGCGGCAGCAGCATCAGCAGTGACGTCGACCCTGCTAATAAGACACAGGGCTCGGACTCTATGGGCGTCACTAACGCTGCCATCAATGCCAGCATTGTAGCAATGCTGACTGCCTCCGTCATTGCTCCAGACACTAAGAGCACAACCAGCGCTGCCGCAGCAGTGGCTGCGGACGCTGCTACAGCGGCCGCTGCCGACGCCAATACTAATAAGGCTGAAGCTGAGACTGAGGCTGAGGCTGAGACTGAGGCTGAGGCTGAGGCTGAGAGCACTGCTGATGACGACATTGAGTTTTATGACGATGGTAGCGACATTGATTACGACGCCTTCATTAAGCATACCGAGCTCGTCGAGGAGACCCTTGATCAATACATAGATGGCTTAGATGGCATCTTAGAGAGCATCGATAGCTACTTTGATACCCAAGTAACTCCACAACAGACACTGTACAACTACTTTGATGGTGTGCCCGCACAACACGCCCGTACCTTATTGCAGCACTTCTTTAAGGTGATTAGCACACCTTTAGATCAGCGTGACAGCTTAGAAGATGCCGATCTTCTCAAGCTGCAATATATCGACAGCCCATTGTTCTGTGGCCACGAGATCCAAATCCCACGCCTGAGCGATGACATCTTAGAGAGCATCAGAACTATTGTTGCCACCAATCACAAGTGGGTGGACATCAGCCCAACGCTCGTGGGTGAGCTCTTTGAGAGTACCTTAACCTCCGACAAAAGACGCTTAGATGGCGTGCACTACACCTCAGATGCCAACATTCACAAGCTCATCGATCCGCTGTTCTTAGATGACCTGCGCGAGAGCTTTACTGTCATCAAAGAAAGCGCTGTCAGCGCCGAAATCAAGCTGATACGGTTGTTAGAGCTACATGAGCACCTGACATTATTGGTGTTTTTAGACCCAGCTTGCGGAGTGGGTAATTTTCTTATTGAGACCTACATCTGCCTGCGTCGCCTCGACAACGAGATCTTAGAGTGCTACGTCAGACTCATCTCGGACTCTGATTTATACGAAACGCATAACGACGGGCTCTACCTGCTCCCTAAATCTCGTGTCAGCATTGCGCAGTTCTATGGCGTAGAGCTCAATGAGATGAGCCTCATGGTCGCACAAACCGCCTTATGGTTTGCCCAAGAGCATATGGATCAGGAGTCGCTGTATCTCTACCCTGACCTGTATGGCCCACAGCAGCGTGCTAACGCTGCCGCTATCGCGGTGACTAACTTTGATGCAGGACTCAATGCCGCTGGCAGTCCTGCCCCACACTTGGTGTGTGGTAATGCCCTTAACATCGATTGGCTGGAGCTGACCTCAGGCAAGCTCAGCTACATCATTGGTAATCCACCTTTTGCCGGCGCCCGCACCATGAGCCACGAGCAAAAGCAGGACGTACTCAATGTCTTTACCAAGAAGTGGCGCAATGTCGGTAACTTGGACTACGTGAGCTGCTGGTTTAAGAAGGCCTTTGACACCATGAAAGCAAAGCCTCATATCAAGAGCGCCTTTGTGTCGACCAATTCGATTTGCCAAGGTGAAAGTGTCGCTAATCTCTGGAAGCCATTGTTTAAGGCCGGCGTGGAGATCAACTTTGCGCACCAGTCCTTTAACTGGCAGGGCGGTGCTACCGGCAATGCTAACGTTTTCTGCGTGATTGTTGGCATGCAAGTGCCACCTCTCCCACAAGGCCCAGCCTCCCTTATGGACGCTTTAGACCAATACGGTGTGAATCTGTACATCGACGACAAGCTGCGCAAGCAAGCCAAGGAACTGCCATCGACGTTGATCCACAACACCTCTCACCGCATCTATAGCGATACTGGTTGCCATGTGGTCAATCACATCAACGCTTACTTACAAGAGAGCTCGGACATCTTTATCGCCAGCCGTAAAAAGCCACTGTACCCAGTACCAGTAGGCCGTATTGGCAACAAACCAATCGACGACGGCAACTACATCTTTACCAAAGAGGAGATGGATGAGTTCTTAGAGAAAGAGCCGCAAGCTGCTCCTTACTTTAGGGAGTGGATCGGCGCCCAAGAACTGTTGCAAAACAAGGTGCGCTATTGCCTGTACTTAGGCGACTGCACAGAAGAGGAGCTGCAAAACCTACCGCTCTGTCGTGAACGTATAGCCAAGGTCGCAGCTACCCGCAAGAACGCTTCGCGCCACACCGCGAGCGTCACTAAGTTTGTGGTGGAGAACATCCCTAACTGTACGTCACTGGTCATCCCAGAGGTGTGCTCAGAGCGCCGCGATTATATCCCGATGGACTTTGTGCCACCAACGGTACTGTGCAGTAACCGCGTCAAGCTCTTCCCCGAAGCCACGCTCTACCACTTTAGCGTGCTGACCTCGTCGGTTCACATGATTTGGATGAAGGCTTTTGGCGGTCGTCTAAACATGCGCTATCGCTACTCCACCGATATGGTCTACAACACCTTTCCGTGGCCAGAGAACTTAGACCCAGAGCTCCAAAAGCAAATGGAAGCCTCAGGCCAAGCGATCTTGGATGCACGCGAGCAAGCGAGGAGGGAGCTGCGTGAGACCATTGGCACCACAGTCAAGGACAAAGGACAAGGCCGTGGTAAGCGTAGTGGCTCTACTGACACGCAGAGCTTAGCGTACCTCTACTTCCCAGAAACCATGCCCGAGGTCTTAGCCCAAGCCCATCGCAACAACGATAGCTTGGTGATGAAAGCCTATGGCTTTACAGCGGACATGAGCGCCGACACCATTTTGCATGAGCTCTACAAGCGCTACAAACAATACTTGAGCCGCAGCCAACAAGACCCAGACCAAGGCCCACGCTCAAGCTCAAGCCAAAGCCAAAATAAAGGCAAAGGCAAAAGTAAAAGTAAAAGCTCAGCCTCAAGCTCAAGCTCAGGCTCAGGCTCAAAAACAAGCACACGCCCACGCGCTAGTTCGCGCTCTGGCGATGACTCTAGCTCAGCCACAGACTTAACCCCAACCCCAAACCCAAGCTCACGCACAGGTGCTAAGGCATAGAGAGAGGATAAGGAAGGAGAATGGATAACAGCACCACTACTACCTTGCAATCTGGCCTGCGCACCCTCTACGAGAAGCTATTGACTCAGTATCCGCAGCCACATGATCAAGAGACCATGCAAAGCCTCAATGTGCTCTGCATGCGCTTAGCCTTTTGTTTCTACGCTGACGATGCAGGTCTGCTTACGGTATGTGAGGAAGCAGAGCGCGGTCATGCTTTAGCGCTGGCTCGTAATGGCGCGCTTACCGTCTCGGGCGATGGTATCGCTTACTCCGTAGACGGTGCGATCAGTGCCACAGCAGCCACAGCAACCACAGCAGCCACAGCGCCCGCCCCTGCAAATACCACCAACGGTCAAGCACAGCGCCCGCTCAACCGTAATCAGCTGCATGATTACTTTGCCGGTGTGCCAGTACGTCACGCCCGTGCACTGCTGCAAAAGCTCTTTGAGGTGCTCAACACCCCACAAGAGAAGCGCGATCCTTTAGAAGAGGAGGTATTGCTGTGCCTGCCTTATATCGATGGCGCTTTGTTTGCGGGCAATGACATCAAGATTCCACGTCTCACTGAAGAGATCATGGAGCTTTTGGTCAATAAAGCAGGTACCACTGACAAGTGGAGTGAGCTTAGTCCTACTCTGTTTGGTGAGCTATTTGAGAGCACCTTAAGCGAAGAGATGCGCCGTATCGGTGGTATGCACTATACCTCGATCGATAACATCCACAAGCTCATCGATCCGCTGTTCTTAGATGACCTCAAAGAAGCCTTTGCCACGATCAAGAACGCCAACTGGGACGTTGATACCAAGGTTAAGGAGCTCTTTAACTTCCAAGACCACTTGGCCTCGCTGACTTTCTTAGACCCTGCTTGTGGCTCGGGTAACTTCTTAACCGAGACCTACTTGTGCCTGCGTCGCTTAGAAAACGATGTCATCTCCGAAATCAAGAATCTGCGTGGCTTTGAGTTTGAGATTAACAATCAGTGCCCAGTGAAGGTCAGCATGGCTCAATTCTTAGGCATTGAGATCAACCACTTTGCTGTGACCATTGCCAAAGCCGCACTGTGGATAGCCGAGCGTCGCATGGCGCAGGAGACTGCCTACTTGCTGCCGCAAGTAGCACCAAGCCGCTTGCTCTTAAACTCCTATCCAAATATCAGACACGGCAACGCCTTACAGCTTGATTGGCACCGTATCACTCATGGCAAGCTCAGCTACATCATTGGCAACCCACCTTTTGTGGGCGCCAGAAAGATGAGCAGCGAGCAAAAGCAGGACGTACTCAAGGTCTTTACCCCAAAATGGCGTAATGTCGGTAACTTGGACTACGTGTGCTGCTGGTTTAAGAAGGCAGCTGAAATCATGGCTGCTAACAACCACATCCGAACTGCCTTTGTGGCAACCAACTCTCTGTGTCAAGGCGAGAGCGTGGCTAACTTATGGGGCCCTCTGTGCCATGACGGCATCGAGATCACCTTTGCACATAGCTCGTTTATCTGGCATAACGGTGCTGCCAGCCAAGCCAACGTGGTCTGTATCATCGTGGGTATGCAGCACAAGCCACAAGCACCAGACTACGACCAAGATAGTGCTTTGGCCCCTACTGGTCACGGTATTCTCTCGGGCTCGTGCTTAGATGCGCATGCAGCACACGCTCACCCACAGGCACATGCTCAAGCCTCTAGCGGCAGCATGCTCTTTGGAGGCATGGGAACAGCAGCATTCTGGCGCAATAAGCCAAAGCGTATCTACACGGGCAAAGAGGTCATTGAGGTCAGCCACATCAACGGCTACTTACAACCTGCCCCTGATGTCTTTATCCAAAATAGACAGCACCCGCTGTGTGAAGGCATTCCTGAAGGTGGCATCGGTAATAAGCCAATTGACGGTGGACACTTCCTCTTTACCCCAGACCAATACGACTCGTTTATTCAGCAAGAACCAAAGTCGCAGAAGTACTTCAAGAAGTGGATTGGTGCTGAAGAGCTGCTCTACAGCAAGGAGCGCTTCTGCCTCTACTTAGGCAACTGCCCTGAAGAAGAGCTCGCACAAATGCCAATGTGCCAAGAGCGCGTGCGCTTGGTCAGCGAATACCGCAACTCCGCTAAGCGCGGTAAGACTCGCTCTCTTGATAAGAGACCTACAGGCTTTCCAGTGGAGAATATGCCGAACCACCCATTTTTAGTGATACCAGAGGTCTCCTCTAGCCACAGAGAATACATCCCTATCGACTTTATCACGGAAGACGTGCTCTGCAGCAACAAGCTCAAGCTCTTTCTAGGGGCCTCACTGTACCACTTCAGCGTCTTAAGCTCGTCGGTGCATATGGCATGGGTACGTGCGGTCAGTGGCCGCCTCAAGATGGACTTTAGCTACTCGCTAGAGATGGTCTTTAACAACTTCCCATGGCCATACAAGATCAACACGGACATGAAGGTGGAATTAGAGCGTGCTGGCCAAGAGATCCTCAAGGCACGCGACGATGCTCAGCACTACAAGCACGAGCTCAAACCATACACTGGCCGTGGTATCAGCAAGAACGAACCAGGCTGCCTTGCGCAGCTGTATGAGCCATCGTGCATGCCAGAGAAGCTGCGTCAGGCACATGCACTCAATGACAAGTTGGTGCTGCAAGCCTATGGCTTAGAGCCAGACACGAGCGAGACACAGATCCTCAACAAGCTCTTTGAGCTCTTTGCGTTCTATGAGGACTTGGAGCGCCACCAGCTAGAGCAAGAGGCGCAGGCTAAAGCCGCCGAAGCGCAAGAACGCGCTCTGCGCAAAGAGCAGCAGAAGCTGCAGCGATGCTGACGAGCATCTGCTCATGTTCCGTGGCGCTGCTATGATGGATCTGTTTGACCTTGATGCTATTAAAAGAGATCTGCCGATGTTAGTTGCAATGAATCAGCTTGCCTGTGA
>CALXYZ010000130.1 GCA_944393075.1 uncultured Anaerobiospirillum sp.
AAGTCGATTAATTTTCGGTTCTGATTCTACTAAACACATGTAAAGCTGCCTAGGGTACCTTATTTGCACCAGATACGCTGCGTGCACTCAGATGGCGCTGCAATGCACTGTCTGGCGCCATTTGCGGTGCTCATTTGGCGTGCATGCACATGTTGGTTTTTACAAGCAAATTCCAAAAATATGGTAGTAAAACCATATTTTTCCTGACAAGCTGTAGGTAAAGTTTGCGCTCATGGCTGTGTTTGCTTGTCGCCGGTCGGGGGAGGAGCATGCCTGTGGCTTGTTTGTGCTGAGGCCTGCATGCAGGTGCTCAGTGCTATGGCGTAAGCTGCGTGCTCTTAGAGTAGGTGGCGAGTTGGTGCCTGATGTCTCGATCTTCTGTGGTTGGGCGCAAGCAGAACCAAGGCTAGGCAAACGAGCTGCTGCATGTTGTTGGCGTTGGGTGTTAGGAGGAAGCAGCAGCATGCATGAGAAGCGCATCTTCGTTGGTGTTGTTAGCGTGGCAGGTATGCGCTGAGCGCTAGTCAGGGGATGGTGCTGAGGCTGCGGCTGCGATTGGAGCCGAGGCCGCGTAGCGGACTCGGTAGCCACCTTCCAAAGGCGGAGCCTTTGGATGAGAGCATGCTGGCGGCGTGCTCAGCGTACAGCAGTGGCAGTGTAGCCGCAGAAGCTGCGCTGTTGCGTCACAGGTTGCACGTAGGGGGTAGCGTAAGCGGGAATAGGGGGTAACGTGATGCAAGCAGGGTCTGATCGAGCCGTGCATGTATGTGCGCGTGCTTGGGGGTTGGTGGTGCCTGCCTGTGTCGTGATCCCCTGTTAAGTTCAGTGGCGTGACGTGGGCGATGGCTGTGGGTGGATTTTGGGCAAAAAGAAAGGTCGTTTAGATTGCTTCACCCCTACAGGGCATCACCACGAGTCTCTTACCCTCATAGCAATGTCCTATAGGACGTGTCTGCAACCTAGAACGACCTGTCTTGGTTGGAAGTCTCTCAATCTCTTTGGGAGAATCCCTTTATTTTTGGTCATCTTCAGTGAAAGGCCTACCCAAATGGCCTCACCTACTTGCGCGTAGTTTTGCAAAAGCAAGGCCAATATCAAAACGTCTAGTACAGAAGCCTGTAAGAATGGTCTTTGCGCGTGTTTTTCTAGTTGACTAGTCTTGATCAATCGTCACTCATTCGCCACGATCTAGGAGCAGAGCCATCATAAACATGCATTCTTGACGCTAGTGCCTAGGCAAGAATGGCTGCACAGCAGCGCTATACGGCGGTCTTTGCCGTTGTTGCCACCACAATTTTTTTGCTTTTTGTGAGGTGGTGTAGGCAGAGTAGGGTCACATGTGGCGAAAAAGACAGGCTCGTAGTACTGCGACAGAGGAGTTACATGGGGCAGTGCGGATACTGGTGCTGATGCTGCTTAAAGTGGCTTTGCAGAGTCTTAACCTTTGCTTTCGTTAGTGTGCATAATGATTAATGATTTCACTACCATCATTGTTCGCTGAAAACGAATTTCATGCAATCGCTTACGGTCGATTTGGGGTGTGTGCAGGTGGGACTCAAGCCGCTGTAGCGACCAGCTGAGGCCATGTAGCGAGATGTGCGACACTGGTATGTAAGGGAAAAATCACGCCATGCTAGGCAAAATCTGGCTTTGGCGCTGTAAAGCTGCTGTGAAGAGCTTATGTGCTGTCAGGTGAGCTGGCAGTTATTGCTGCTTTGTCACTCCAAATTCTCGGTTGGTGGTAGTGTCTTTTCGGCAGTGCGATCCTTAGGTGAAAAAAGGGCTCGCGAAAAAAGTATGGAATTTTTGCATTTAGTGCTTGTCAATAACTTTGTTTTTTGTATAATAAAGACACTCCTTATGTTTGTTTGATTGTTACCCCCTGAGTTCGATGAGGACTCGGGGGTTTTTTATTGTGCCTTCCTAAAAAATCCCGTAAATAAGCCATTCTTCCTTGTCTTTCTCTTGTTTTTCGCTTGTTTCTGCCCCTGTCGCTACCCCTTTTGGGCTGTGTTTGTGCCAGCTTAGTTGCAACTTCTCGCGCTTTTTTCTCAACTGTTTTCTCACCTTCTTGCCACGCCCAAACCAAGCTGCAAGTGTGCTCTCTGCCGCCTCTTCGCTCTTGCTGTTTCTCGGGACAAATGGCTTGGTTACGCCATTGGCGTGAGCTGGGCTGTTTGTCGTTTCTCGGCTTGGAGCAGCTTTGTAGCCGCAGCTAACTTGAGAATCTGAGCTGAAGTTGTGCGTTTGCACCAAAGAAAAGCAAAGAAAAGCGTTGTGGCGCCGCGCACAAGAAAAACTACATTATTTTGACATTCTGCTTTTTGTCTTAATGGTTACTAAACCATGGAAAAATTACTATAAAAATTATGATATGTTTGCCTGATTTTATATCGGAGCTTTTACTGGCACTCTGACTTGATAAAAATTGTAGTTTTGTGGCCTAGATGTTTAATGTTGTCACTAGCGTAGTTTAATGTTTTGCAAATGCTGATAAAATCTAGGGAAAGGTGGCGATGGTACATCTTATGCGGACTTTTACGTAACGCTCATAGATAAACAGAACTTGCGGTTAGTTGCGCCAAACATTGTCAATTTTTGTGAACATATCTCTGCCGACTTGTATGGGGAAAACCCCCAACCTAGATCGCACGCCCGCCATAACATGACTGTATTAAATTGTGATTTGTTTTCAGTGTTCTGCTGATGTGCAGGAGCCATCAAGCGCAGAGCAATACCTGCGGTGCAATGCGCCGCAGGTATTGCTCTGCGGCACAGTAAAGTTTGGTTCGCACTGAGGCCATGTTTATGGGCACGGCTTAGTGTTGAGGCGGTGAGCACGAGCTTGTGCTTGTGTGCACTGGGGTATGTGCGCCGAAGCGGCCGGAGCGTTAGCTCCGGTACCAGCCCCAGTCCCAGCTCTAGTACCGGCGCTGGCTCAGGCATTGCTGCTCTAAGTGGCAAGGCTTTGACGGTGAGTGCTGATAAGTTCTGTGTTTTCGTGGCAGATAGTGGCCTGAATTTGGCGTGTGCATTGTGCGTTTTCTCGTGCTGCTAATAGAGCGCAAAGAAAAGCCTTGCATAATGGGGCTATCTGCATCGTCTCAGTAAGGCTTTTGTGCTTTACTTGTGGCCTTGTCTGTTTTTGTTGTTTTGATTCTCGTTGGGGGTGCTATGCAAAAGTCTGCTACAGCTTTGGCCTTACGAAAGATGATCCTGATTGGATCGTGTGCTGTGGCTTTACCATTCATGTTGAACGGTTGTGCTGCAATGTTTGTCACTGGTGCTACCACCACTGCCTCCACTCAAGTATCGCAAGATAGCCGTAGCATCGGTACTATGATCGACGACGAGACCATTGAGCAAAAAGCCTACAAGATCTTAAAGACCAACTCCTTGCTCACCAAGCCTGAGGATATGAGCGTTACCATTACCTCCTTTAATGGTAATGTCCTGCTCACCGGTCAAACCATCAACCGTGACTACATTAAGTGGGTGGTCAAGCAAGTCGAGCAGTTAGAGAACGTCCGTAAGGTCTACAACTACGTGACCCTGCAAAAGCCGGTGCCTGCTTCCGTGATCTCTAATGACACTTGGATCACCTCGCAAGTAAAGACTCAGCTGCTCTTTGGTAAAGACATCAACTCCAACCGTTTCAAGGTTGTCACCGAAAACGGCAATGTGTTCTTAATGGGTATTGTGACCCGCGATGAGAGCAAGCGAGCTATTAACGAAGTCTTAGGTATTGAGGGCGTGCGTAAGGTCTATCACATCTTCGATTACATCGAGGTACAGACCCACACCGTCAATGGCCCACAAGCTGATGACAGCATCACTGTCACCCCAGTAAAGGGTAATGCTAACAGCTACCAAGACCCACGTATGCAGCAACAGGGCTACCGTAACAACGCTACTGGTACCTATGGCTCCAATGGCGCTGCTACAAATAGCAACAACTCCTCCTATGTGCCGCCAGTACAGAGTGACCAAAACGGTGGTGCCTACATCATAGATGATGGCCCAAGCTCACTCTTAGCGCCAGCAAACGAGTACTAAGCTCGCTTTTTTGAGGATGAGTTTTTTCCCCTCTAATACCAACAGCCTATAGCGCGCGTTGCGCTGCTATGGGCTGTTGGGTATCAGCAGGTCTATCACAAAGCCATCCCCGTGATAAAATGAGGCTGATCACAAGGCTTGCCATAATGTGGCTCGGTATCCGATGCTGCCTGAAGGCATCTTGTATGATCTGTAAGCTTGTGTTTTTGGGCTCAGAACGGTGAGCTTGAGCTCTTAGCGCTTGGGTGCTTGGGCTCTGCGTTACTTGGTGCTTAGGTGCTTAGATGTTTGTGGTTCTAGTGTCGGTGGCTTAGTGGCCTCGTGGCTTGGTGCTCTTGTCGCTTGTGGCAGCTCTTGTTGTTCTGACCGTTTTTCTTGTTTCTTGTCAGCAGAAACTGTGTCGCATCTTCATGGTGCTGGGCAGTAGGTTTGCGGCTTTTGGTGTTTTTTGTGGTTTAGCGTTTAGCTGTTGGTTATGGCTCAAGATAGTTCGTTATATGTGATTGATGTTTATGTGCCGAACGAAGGCGAGCCAGAGAGCGCCTTAGAGCTGACCATTTTGCGCCTTCCAAGCACAACTCAGCGCCCTGAGGTCTACGTCCACACCTATATCAAGCCTGTAGCCTACAGCATCGATAACATCCTCTGGAAAAAGGCTGCCTCTCAAGGCATTAAGCGCGAGATGGTGTGCAGTAACTTCTGGCCATCTCTGCGTGATGTCATCAAAGCTGACTACCTTAAAGACCGCTATGCCATGTGCTTTGGCACCTCATGGGAGCCATACCAATCCTTTGTGCAAAACTGCACCGAGAAGTGGAGTATTTTGAGCCTGTGGCAAGAAGTCTTCTCGGGCGACGATGAGGTCGGTGCTTTTACCTCTTATGAGGACATGTTGGAGTACATGGGCCTGCCTCGTCGTGATCCTTCTAATACCCGCTACACCGCTTCAATGAAGCGCGCCCATGCGATCTTGGCTATTTGGCTGTACCTCTATAACTGCAAGCGTTACAGAATCAAGCCTGAGGCTAAAGAGACCGTAGGTGACGGCTCTTACAAAAACTACTGGCCTTTAAATAGCGTCCCTGATCCTTGGTATAGCCCAGATGCCCATGATCTGATCGACATCCCATCAGAGGCTTTGTGCGATTACTTTTCTGATCGCCTGCCTGATTATGTCGATTGGTCGAACCTGTGCATCTACCGCCACGATTGGATCTTTGGTCGTGATCGTCGTACTGACGTCAAGCTCTCCGAGCAGGACGCCATGATCAACTTCATCTTCTATAGGATCTTCGACCTTAAGTCCCGCATCCTCGTGCTCACCTTCTATGCTCTGTACTACAAGAGCACGGACTATGCGCGCATTGTCGCTTTGCATCAATCAGATCTCAGCACCTTGCCACAAGCCGTCAAGGAGGTCTTTTTCTCCTTTATCATCTCGCACTTAGATGACTTCCTCTCGGCTACCCAAAAGAAGCAGATCATTACCGCCTTGGTCAAGCAGCTCTTTTTATCGCGCTTTGAACAGCCACTAGAGCTCTATGATTTCGAAGAGATTCGCAAGCATTCTGCCGATAACGGCTTTACTTGCGAAGAGGAAACTGTGCCATCAAACCGCAATATCCCTTGCTATCGTGAGATTCGCAATGGCGATAAGGTGCTTTATCGCTGCTTTATCATCATGGGCTCCACAACTGAGCGCAATGAATGTGTCCAGATCGTCAATGATCGCATTACTGCGTTGTTGCGTGAGGTGAGAAATCCATTTGCTCCATGTTGGCTGTCTGAGGACTTAAAGCAGTGGATCTGCTACATCACTGGCTTTTCGTGGAACGAGCTGTCAGGCGTGCCTCGTCCTAACGATAGTGTGTCGCTGACCCGTACTCGCCAGACTATTCGTGAGATCATCGGCGAACAAAGCTTGGTCTATCAGCGCCAGTATTATGCTAACTTCAAGTCGATTGCAAAGCAGTTCGATAAAATGCCTGAAGACCAAAAGACATCAAGCCAATTCTCTTTCCAAGGCATTACCCATGAGGTTATGGTCGATAAGACCACCGACAGCATGGGCTTCTTTGCTCGTCTCAAGCACATGTTTAGCTAGATGCCCCAAGCCAGCTAACAAGCAACAAGCAACAAGCAACAAGCAAGCATCCTGCAATGGCGCTATCACCGCACCCACCTCACCTGCCTCATGCGGCACACCGTGCTTTGAGTCGCAAAGCACTGCAACAACGCCATATGGCCAAGCTCTATGGCCTCGATGACACAGAGGCGCAAGAGAGTGCTCAGACTCAGGCTCAGGCTCAGGCTCAAGCTCAAGCTAAGGCTAAAGTTGCCGAGGCTACTACTGCAACTGCGGCAGCTACAGCAAAGGCACAGATAGGCCATAAGGTTATGCCACCACCGCCGCCAAAACCAAAGCCAAAGAAGCCAATGAGCTTGGAGGAGCAGCGCCAAACTATGGGGCGCACCTACCAAAGCCGTCTTAACTTCAACAGCTACCTTATCCGCAGAAAGCAGGATACCTATTGCTATCGGATCTGTGACGACAGCATGCGCCATGAGGGCTTGTTAGAGGGCGATTATGTCTTGGTAGAGCGCAATGTGCCCCTATCTGATGGTGATTTGGTCGCCTGTATGTACACCACGCAAGAGGGTATTGTGGCTTCTAATCGTCCTAAAAAGCGTAAGAAGCAGCGTCCTTTGCTCGCTGGTGAAGCTGGCTTTGTGACTGCATGCTCGTCATTTTCTTTTTCCTCTTACGACTATCTGCCTCATAGCAGCGCGAATGGTGTGGCAGTGGATCAGGATGATGCTGATGCTGACGCTGGGGCTGCTGACGTTGACGATGATGCTGAAGATGATGTGCACATGCCTGTGGTGATCCGTACTTATCTACGCTACCCCGAGCCTGCGCTTACCACTACTGATATCGCGCACCGTACCCCACTGCATGAGCTGCAATATCTGCAGATTATCGGTGTAGTCATAGGTATGATCAGGGCTTTTTCTTAGCTGACGCTGACATGATGGTAGTCACCGGTTGAGGGCATACTGGCAGGCTAAGCTGGCTCCAAGTCGGAACTTGGCCGGAACTTGGCCGGAACTTGGTTGGAGGATAATTGCTGTTCGCGGTCGCGAAGCGGTGGCGCCAAGGGCTGTAAGACTGTAAGAGCCGCACTCCACGGTGCTTGCGTACTTCATGCTTGACAAATTGATAAAACCGTGATTATCTTGAGAAAAAATTTTTTGTGTCTGACCATTTAAGCCTATGGTTCTTGGTTCAGATATCAGTGGGGCATTTGGAGATATTTTTATGGGGCGACCACGAAAAGATCCGCACGAAGTGAAGCGTCAGGTTGCTATCTTCCTCGACGATAAGAGTCGCTTTCGCATAAAGCATATGGCACAAGCTTGGGGTCTCACGGTCTCTCAGATGGTGTGTCTCCTTATCAACCGCTCCTATGACCGCTCAGATTTCTTAGAGGGCTACAACGAGCTCTCACAAGATGATCGTGAGGAATTACGCAATCGCCGTCAGCGCGTCGAATATATCTCATCGACTCGTGTTGAAGCAGCCCGTATCAGCAACTACAAGCGCCGTATTGGCCTGACACGCGGTCTCACCAATGTTATGGTGATCATGGCACCAGAGACCGACGATATCCCCGGTGTGTTCTGCAAAAAGCTAGGTGACGTATGGGTAGTCCCTTACGGTACTCTGCACCATCTCTCGGTGTTGAGTGTTATCGACTACAAGTGCTATCGCTCGGTGTTAGATTATTTCTCAGGTAAGGTTATACCTCGCTCGGAGCTTTCTAGCTTTATCGCAGAAAAGCGCTCCTACGTTCTCAGCAGTATCGGTGAAAAGGCGGTCATCAAAAACCTCTATGCCGTTTATGGCGATATGGTCTTTGCCGTGCCTGAGTCGTTTAAGGTCATGGAGGCCGAGAGACAAGATCGCGAAGCTTTTGGTGGCTTAGATCCAAAGACTCGAGCCCAAAAGGCCAATGATGCCATCTTCAATTATGAGGAGATTTTAGGTGGCATTAACAAGCGTGCCTCTGAGGCCGCAGAGCGCCAGGTACAAGAGGATGTAGCCGCAGGTGTCTCTGACGATATCTACGAGTACACCGGCTCAGACGTCGATATCGACATTGATATCGATGAGAATGGCGACTTTGATTCGGCACAATCTGCTGCCGCCGCAGCAGCCGCAGCCGCGGCGGCAGCAGCCTCAGCTCCTGACTATAGTGAGGTTGATGCCTCTACTAGTACCGCTGATATTTCCATTTACGACTTAGCTAAGTCCTTAACCATCATCAAGCCTAAGGATAACCCTAAGGCGAAAGCAGCTAAATCCTCTGCGTCCTCTCAGTCCTCCGCTAGCAGTGCGGCAGCTTCAGCTTCAGCCACTAAGGAAAATACCAAAACCAAGAGTACAGGTAAACGTAAGTCTGAGAATAGTGCTGCCACTTCAGATTCAGAGCTGAGTAATAAATCTACTAATAAAGTATCTCCAGCCCCAGCTAAGTCCGCAGAAGAATTGGCCGCTGTCGAGTATGCCGCCAAAGCTGCTCATACCAAGATGCAAGAGATGGTGGAACAGGCTAAAAAGAACATTAGAGCCGCAGAAAAGCAGTCTATTAAACAGGCTGGCATCTCTAGCAAAGATATCGTCGGTAACGATGCTATTGTCGACAGCGACGATAGAGCCATTGTGCGTGAAGAGCTTAAGCAAGCCCGTAATGCCCCTGAAGTCATTGCAGCTAAGCGTAAGGCCATTAACGACATGTTTTCTGAGGCACTGCGCTTGGCCGATGAGGTTGATGCCGCAGCTGAGGCTGAGGCTGAGACCGAGGTCGAGGTCAGTGCCGAGAGCAATGCTGATGACGAGACCTTAGAGGCCTCTCAAGAAAGTGGTGTTCGTACCATTAAGGCATCTGACTTTGTCGCGCCTGTGTTTGATAATGACGACGAGGACGAGGCGGCCGCAACAGAGTCACAAAAGGCATCTGTATCAGTTTCCTTCTCTAGTCCAGCCCCTATGCACGGCGGCGCCTTTGCTAATGCTAATGCTAATGCGGAACAGCCACGTCGTCGTGGTCGTCCAAAGGGTAGCAAGAACCGTCCAAAGGAAGTGCGTGAGGCAGAAGCAGCTCTCAAGGCAGCCCAACCTCCACGGCGCCGTGGTCGTCCAAAAGGTAGCAAGAATAAGCCTAAAGCCTAAGGCCTTAGGCATATGCACCTAAGGGGGAGGCAATGAGGCTGCGACAAAAGCCGTTACAACGGCGAAGCCCTTGGCCATGCCAAATGCAAATATCCATTAAAAAAAAAAAAAAAAACTCGCACAAGCTCCTTTTACCTCAGCAAAGAAAAAAAAAAACAGATAAACCCCACACCAACATAGCCTCACTTCCCCCCAAACAA
>CALXYZ010000131.1 GCA_944393075.1 uncultured Anaerobiospirillum sp.
CAGCAGGAACCAAACCCATGCTATGCAGTAGGAACCTCCTCGGAATCCCCCTGCGTAAGCTGGGGGAGGATGTCAAGTCGTGATCGTGTGGCGTAAACGGCTCATGGACTGTGCTTTTGGACTGTGCTTTGAGCTGAATATCAATCAGTAAACCAGTTGCTTGCTTAGAGCAATAGAGCATACCTTTTGATCGAAGCTATTTTTAGAGGGGATTTTATGGGCGTTATGAATTGGTCTAAGACGGCAGTTGCTGTTGCCGTGGCTTTGTCTTTGGGTTTGGGGGGCTGCGTGTCTAATAGCGGCTCTTCTGGCTCCACTGGTGCTGACCCACGTCTTGCTAACGATGACTTCAATGTCGACGAGTCCTCCTATGCTGTGGCTTGCGGTGTAGGTGCTTTGGCTGTTGGCGGTCTGTGCCTGTTGATCGCCGATAGCAACAACCGCGCTGCTTGTATCGCCGCTGCTGGTGCTGGCTGCTTAGCCGGTATGGGTGGTAACGCTCTGTTAGATAACCTCCGTAAGGATTACCACACCGAAGAACAGCAGTTAGATGCTTTAGCCGCCACTATGGAGAGCAATAACGCTAAGGCTCGTTCCATGGCCTCTGCTGCTAAGTCCGTCTATGCCGATGATCAGGCTAAGCTCAAGAACTTAGAAAAGCAGATCAAGAATGGCCAAGCCCATAAGTCTGATCTGCAAGCTACCATCGCTCAATACGACGCTAACATTAAGCTCTTGCAAGAGAACATCGACTCTCACACCAAGTCTTTAGACAGCTACAAGACTGCTCGCAATGGCATTGCTAAGCAAGGCCAGCTCAATGATATTGAGCGCAAAAAGCTCAAGGAGTGCGATGCTCGTATCGCTGACTTAGAGAAGTCGATTGAGTCCATCCGTACTGTGCTTGCAAGCTACACCGAAAGCCGTAATAGCTTGAATCTGCAAGTGGAAAAGATGGCCTAAACAGCGCAGCCTAATCGGGCTAATCTGTCCTGATAGTCCTTGCAGTCATACATGCATGGCAGGCTGGCATGCTAGCCCGCACGCCAGCTTGCATGGCTGTCGGGATTAGCTTGGTTTAGTTTGTGCTTGTGGTTGTGCAAGAGAAGAAAGGAGATGCATTAATGCATTTTGCTAAGTTAGCTTTGGTCGGCACGGTAGTTGGCTCTATGATGTTGACCACTGGTTGTGCCTCAACCCCTGAAGAGTGCGATCCATCGCAGGACGTGGGCTTCTTTAATAAGATTGGCTGCACGGTGTCTGGCTCTTATGGTGAGCGTGTGGAGCAAAAGCAGCAGCATATCGCTGATCTGAAGGCCGAAAACGAGCGCTTAAATGCTCTGACCCGCTCCATCTACGATGAGAGCGCTAAGCTCCGCGGTGAATACGCCACTCGTGTTAAGACCTTAGATCAAATCGAAGATGAGCTCTATGGCATCAAGGACAGCTTGGCTCAGAAGAAGGCTTTAAACTCCTCGTTAGAGGCTAAGTTCAAGGCAGCCGAGACCCAAGTCAACGAGATGCAAAGCGCAGGTGAGAACCAAACTCTGCTCGAAAAGCAGGCTCAAATCAACGAGCTGCAAGCTACCTTAGAAGAGCTCGAAAACGCCATGTTAGACCAGACTCTGTAGAGCTACACCTAATCTCGGTCATTGTTTTTTTAAACAGGATAAGGGTTGTTACTCCTGAGACCTGTGATCCGCGTATTGATGGTGGCCTTGTGCACAAGTTTGCTTGTATGGTAACAGGCTCCTACGACGAGCGCCTTGAGAATAAGGCTCATGTCGTGGAGTCTATTGTTGGCTTTGACGGCGAATTGTCGGCCAGCGAGGTCGATGCTGTCAGCGGTGCCGGCTCTTATCCTGTGAGTGGGGGCAGGGAAGAATTAGCTTTTGATCTTATTCTGTATGCCTTTCGCCTTGTTGCTCCTTTTGCGTTCTCTTTAGCTCTCTTTCTCTCGCCCTTACTCGCTTTTACTTGCTCTTACTAGCTCTGTTGCTCTTTCCCTTGTTGCATTCCACTGTGATGCTGATGCGGCCTTTGTGCACGCAGGGCGGATTTGTGCCCTTTGTGCTATACTCATTGCGGTTTTTTGCGGATACCCGCGCTTTGTCCTCGCGTCTGTTGTCATTGCCTGTAGCTTTAGTTTTAGCTTGGGCTCAGAGCCAGTAGCTCAGCGGTACAGATGCGTCTTTAGGAGTATTGATGATTTCAGTTGATGAGGCATTACGCGAGATCTCTCGTGGTGCTCAGGAAATTATTCCTCTCGATGAACTCAAGCAAAAGCTTGAGAGTGGCCGTCAGTTGATTGTGAAGCTGGGCATGGATCCTACCGCCCCTGACATTCACTTAGGTCACACCGTGATCTTAAATAAACTCAGAACTTTCCAAAACTTAGGCCACAAGGTCATCTTGATCATTGGTGATTTCACGGCCTCGGTTGGTGATCCTTCTGGTAAGAATGCTACTCGCCCACAGCTGTCGCGTGAGCAGATCATGGCTAATGCCCAGACCTATGCCGATCAGGCTTTCAAGGTCTTAGACAAAGAGAAGACCGAGATCCGCTATAACTCCGAGTGGTTATCAAAGTTAGGAGCCGAGGGCACCATTCGCTTAGCCTCCAAGCTGACCGTTGCTCGTATGTTAGAGCGTGATGACTTCACCAAGCGTTATCAGTCTGGCCAGCCAATCGCTATCCACGAGTTCTTATACCCTCTGTTCCAAGGTTACGATAGCGTCGCCTTAAAGGCCGATATCGAGCTTGGTGGTACCGATCAGAAGTTCAACCTCTTAATGGGTCGTGAGCTGCAGAAGGACGCTGGTTTAGAGCCACAATGCGTCTTGATGATGCCTTTATTAGTCGGTCTTGATGGCGTCAAGAAGATGTCCAAGTCTGCTAATAACTACATCGGTGTGCATGATGCCCCACAAGACATGTTCGGCAAGATCATGTCCTTAAGCGACGATCTGATGTGGTCTTACTACGACCTGCTCTCCTTCCGTCCATTAACTGAGATCGAAGAGTTAAAGCGCAAGTGCGCCGCAGGGGAGATGAACCCTCGCGATGTTAAGTTAGAGTTAGGCCGTGAGATCGTGGCACGTTACCACGGTCAGGCAGCTGGTGATGAGGCTGTACAAGGCTTTATCAACCAATTTGCTAAGGGTGCTTTACCTGAGGACATCGAAGAGTTCACCTTTGAGCAGGGCATTGGTTTACCAAACATGCTCAAGGAAGCTGGTTTAGTGGCCTCCACTTCTGAGGCTATGCGTATGATCAAGCAAAACGCCGTCAAGTGCGAAGGTGAAGTGATCACCGATCCTAAGGCTGAAGTGACTGTAGGCACTAAGGTCTATCAAGTCGGCAAGCGCCGTTTTGCTCGCATCACCATTAAGTAGTAAATGGGTTAGCGTGGTTTAAGCCTTTTAATGATATAGGGCTTGAGCACGCATAAGACAAGTATAAGGCGGTAGTTTGCTTGGTTTTTTGGGAATCAAGTAGCTGCCGCCTTTTGCTTTTGCTTTTCATTAGCTTTTGTTTGTGTGAGTTGAGTTGTAGTGAGGTGGAGTATGGCTAAGAGCCAAGACGAATTAAAAGAGATGGTGGCCGCTAAGGCTTTAGAGTTTATCCCTGCTAAGGGTATTGTTGGTGTGGGCTCTGGCTCTACCGTGGTTAAGTTCACTCAGGCTATCGCTGCCCAAGGCATCAAGATCGAAGGTGCTGTTAGCAGCTCCAACAAGACCACTGAGCTCTTAGAGTCGATCGGTGTGAAGGTCTTAGACCCAAACAGCTGCGAGCCATATGAGGTCTATATCGATGGCGCTGATGAGGTCAACGACGACTTTGAGATGATCAAGGGCGGCGGCGCTTGCTTAACCCGTGAGAAGATCTTAGCTTCGATGGCTAAGACCTTTGTCTGCATCGTCGATAAGTCCAAGTTAGTCACCACCTTAGGCAAGTTCCCACTTCCTGTTGAGGTCATTCCTATGGCCCGTGAGCAGGTTGCTCGCAGACTGCGTGAGTTAGGTGGTAATCCTGTGCTGCGTGAGGGCTGCATCACCGATAACGGCTGCGAGATCTTAGATGTGCATGGCCTTACTATCACTGATGCTAAGAGCCTTGAGGACAAGATCAACGGCATCCCAGGTGTGGTTACTGTGGGCTTATTTGCTCACCGCGGTGCTGATGTTGTGCTCTATGCTACCGACGACGGCGTACAGCAAAAGAACAAGGCTTAATAGGCTAATAGCTTAAAAACCTAGGCCCAATATGACTTATTGGGCCTAGGTTTGGGCCGGAATCAAAGTTGTGGTTTCGGCCCGAATCTTAAGAGCAAAAAGGCACGCTTGCGTGCCTTTTTGGTATCTACTTGCGGTGGCTGACCCTGCGGTCATAGCAGGGTGCTAAAAGCCTGCGAGATAGCAGCTATGAGCTTTTGAGCCTCACCGTTGCTGTGGCTGCCCTTGTGGAGAATGAGCTCGCGGTACTGAGCATAGAGGCTCATGATATTGGCGGTCTCGTCTTCCGTGAGCGTGTTGAAGTTGACGCAGGCTGCGTGGTTGATATCAAGCGGCTCTAGCTTTTCTAAACCACCACCGTACTCACGTCTGTTTTGCAAGATGATGTCTTTGGCTATCGGAGTAAGGAGATAGGCAAAGATCAGATCTGTCTTGCTCTGATCTAAAACAAAGATCGAGTGGAAGGTAGTGAGGTTGTAGATCTGTGCCTCATTACGTACCACGTTGATCGAGCCACGGTTAAACACAGACATCAAGATCGGTGCTACCTCACGCCGTTCTAGGGCATACCATGGGCAGCGGTGCCGAGTGAGATAGCGACGGTGAATGTCCATGCTCTCACCGAAGTCCAAGTACTTCTTCAGCTCCTTATCTGTGACCTCATCAGGCGCATTAAGTAAGAACACCGAGGCATTGGCCGCAGCGAGCTTATCAAAATCCGCGTGCGTAAAGATTGGCGTAGTGACCAAGTTGGCGCGTGGGATCACTGGTACAAAGAACTCGTTTTTGAGTTTGAGCTCAGCGATCTTGCTTTGGTTAAACAAGAAGAAGTCATTAGCTCCTGTTGCAAGTCCGCGCTTGACCTTGATGAACTTATCAAAAGTCGAGAGTTTATCGATAGAACCGACTTTATGGTCACGAAGCTTACCCATGATGTTACGATCTTGGTAGTAGATATGCCACTTTTGCTTAGCATTGAGCTTGTGGTAAGAGACTAAGCGTCCTTGCACTTGCTCCAAATCAGTATTGAAGCCTGAGTATTTGCCAGCTAGGTGGTGACTGATGGCATTTTCTACTAGCTGTTGCCATTCACCACTGATAGTGACGCGTGGTCTATAGCCACTACCATCAGCGCAGAGCCACGACTCGCACTTGCAGCTGGTATCAGTGGTATCACTAGTATTAGTGGTTTCTTTGGTCTTTGTGGACTCTTCTGTATCTTTTGCTGCCAGTTCCACCTCAAGATAACTTACGGTATTAATCAGTACTGGAGCGGCTTTAATAGAGTCAAAGAATTCCTTGCTGATTACTGATGCTGAAGTCCCTGTAGCGTTAGCATTAGCAGTGGCTTCGTTGGCGTTAGTAGTAGTGGCTGCTGTTGCTTGAGCAAACAGAGGCAGACTTTCATCGAGTTCTACGTCATCAGTCTCAGCCTCCTCATCAGCGGCGTTGTTAGCAGCGTGCGCAGCTTTTGCTGCGGCTTCGGCAGCTGTGCTCTGGCTTGGTTTAGAGACGACAATGCCAGGGAAGTAGTTGTCGGCACTACTAGGGGCAGCGCGCTTGTAGAGGTGCGGGCACAGTCTGTGAGTAAGCAGCTCTAGCTCGTTTAATGAGTGCACTGTGATGAACTCAATGTGCTCTTGCTCCTTAGCGTTATCAAACAGGAACAAGCCACAGGTGGTAGTAGCGTTGTCGAAGATCTGACCTTTGATGTTAAAGGTGATGACGTAGGCTAAGTTGCGCTGCTTTAAGAACTGCTCCTTGACCTTGATACCAAAGCTGGAGTTTAAGAACTCATATGGAATGAGGTAGGCGCAGCGGCCATTGGACTTCAACTGCGATAAGGACTTGAGTAAGAACAAGGCGTAGAGATTGATGCGCCCCGGAAGCTCTAGTCCCAAACGGTTTTCTATCAGAGTAATAGCCTGTGACTTCTTGGCAAACTCCTTAAAGGTCAGATAAGGCGGATTGCAGATAATGCCGTCGTAGCGCTCTTTGAAGTTAGCTTTAAGGTAGTCCTTCTGTCTTAAGTCGTAGTTGACGAAAGACAGCGGATGCTGCGTGAAAAAGAAGCGATTGAACTCGGTGATGATTGGGTCAAGCTCATAGGCCGTCAGCTGTACGGTGCGCATATGAGGCTGTCTCTTGCCCAAGGTCAAGCTATGCCAACTCTCATCTACAGGGCCTAAAGTGTTAGCTGAGCTTGCAGTGTTTACAGTGCTAGTAGTGGCGGCAGCATAAGCTGTATTGGCAGTAGGGCCAGTGTAAGGCAAAGACGTATCTGCGCACGCATAGCCCTGTGTGAGCTGATAGCTGTTATCGGCATTGTAAGAAAAGCTTTGTAGCCTATGGCTTAGGGTGTAGAGGCCAAGGTCTAAAGCTTGGGTAGTAGGGGCGGGCGCTGTGGCAGTGCCTTGTATTTTTTTCGCAAAATAGCGCTGGGCCTCGTCGCTATTGTGGGCTAAGAGGCTGATATAGTTGATGTGGTTGTATTGCACACCTTGTGGGCGGCGGTGACCATTGGGGGTAAAAGCGCGCTCTAGAAGCTCAGGCTCACAGTGATTAGAGCTGTACTGATAGTCGCAAAAGCCAAAGCTGGCGCAAGAGTGGGCATGTGGCAGCTCATTTTGCCACTTTAAGTTCTTGTCGATCGCGCTGGCAAAGACCGAGAGACCGGCAGCAGGGTCAAGGACGCTCTTACATTCCTCGTTGTCAAGGATGTATGAGGCCATAAGATCCGCAATGGCTGGTGGCGTGAAAAACTGCGCAAAGTTTTTGCGGTGTTCGAGAGTAGTGAGCTTTAAATAGCTTTGCTCAAGCAAGTCCTGATAAAACACAGCATTGATCTCTTTTTAAAGTTGGCCTCCTATCATCAACACGAGGCAGAGCAAGCGTGCATACTTCTCCTGTGCTCTTGGCAGTAGTAGCTACCAGAGTTCAGAGCATCAGCTCCTCTAGATCTGCCTTTTTGTTTCCATATCACCGCTGCTGCAGCTCGGTATACCGTGCCTTCTGAGGGACGTGGTATACCACACCACATTGGTGCTAAGAGTTCAGTACCAAGGAGCCTTGCTTCTCAATTGCAGTGCTCTTGTTGTTTTCGTATACAGCCATCACGATCATGATGAAACTCAAGTGCCTCCTTGTTTGTAGGGCCTTGAGTAAGGTAATTCTCTGTTAGGTATACACTACGCCCCTGCCCGATTAGCGATGTCTTATAACGGGCATTACATCTACCTCTTTGTTCTCTTCAGGGTGTAAGGTTGCGTAAGTGTTGTGCAGCTTTTACTTATCTTTTGTCGTGTTGCGTAGCCACAGCGCAGTTGCATTGTTCAGTTTTGTATACCGCGCTGAGGCTTTGAGAGCGTCAGGAACTAGGGACAGTTGTGAGCTTGTTGTTGGTTCGGGTTTTTGTTCTTGCCTATTAGTGGAACCGCTCATAGCTGTGGCTCATTGCCAAGCAAGCAAGCAAGTAAGTAAGCATGCTTACTTGCAGCGTTAGCCATGTTTGGCATGAGCTTGCAACCTAAAGTTGTGTTCTGCCGCCTCAAATTTTGTAGCACTTAAGTAGCTTCACAGAGGATTGGTGACTTTGTATACAACTCAATCTTTTTTCTCTGGAGCTGCAGTGATCGTTGGTACTGTTTTCCTAATACTTGAGCTAAACAGTGATGGTCTAAAAACCAACACCGCTAGGCAAAAGAATGTCACTTATGCATCTTGTAGCAAGCTACAGGCACTGGGTACTAACTTCTTTTCTCTTGTGATTGGTGAAACAAAAATGTTGATGATGTGAGACAGTACTAAGGCATCAGAGCAAAGTTTTGAGCCAAGCTCTGCTGTCCCTAGAGGTGTTTTATTGTGCTTGTACCTCAAACCAAGTGTTGTGCAGACACCGCTTCAAGCCTAGACACTGAGCACCAAGCATCAAGCGCAAAGCACAAAATGCTGTGCTGTGTGCAGCCTAGACCGAGGCCAGTTACAGGTACACGCGTTCTTGTCCTCGGGGCTTTGTATACCCCAAGACCAAAAGCTATAAAGCTTTAGGTAGATCTCATGGCCATGGTAGGTATAAGCACGCTCTTATACTAAGGCGCTACCTATACCTGCTCGTAGGGAGAGTGCATTAGCACGCTCGTATACTAGCGAAAGCCATTTGGTTATTGATACTCAATGTGTCGTCTGTTGGTGAAAAAATCGTTACAAAAAAGCACCATAGCGTTGTTGCTTGGTGGGCAACAGCGCAACTATGCAAAGCTACATTTTCCTTAGGTTCTTGCCTCTATGAGGTCTTTGCCTCATCTGTACTGCGTGACACAGAGCGACCAATTAGAGCACAAGGAAAAGATAGCTTGAGCTAAATGGCGATAAACAAGCCGCGCTCGGCGTCGCCACGCTTTCCTGGGCCGGCTTTGCGTTGGTTAGTGGTTTTTGGTTTTTGGTTTTTGTCTGTTCTTACTCCTCTTTCTTTTTTTTTTTTCTTCTTCTTTCTGAAGAAGCCATGTTTGTAGACTAGCACTAAAGCTTAGCTTGCGATCGCCGCATACAGCTTAGGCGAGCTCAAATGTGGTGATCCTAGATTTAAATTGTCTACAAGTCACCGAGTATACATACAGCAAAAAGACATTGCTGCAAAGCCCTCAGGCCTGATATTTTGCCATCTAGAGCCATGAGCTTGATGCTTTTCTACTATGCCTTTTGGGTATACAAACGTGGGTATACTCATCAATAAGCTCCAGCTCTAACTGCCTGCAATCAGGCAAAAGACCAGATCGTGCCTTTATTTGCTGACTTGCTTTGATCTGTCTACCCTTGTCTACGATCGCTCTTTGTTCCACGGTCTTGTTTGTAGACAAAGATGCAAAAAATTTTCTGTTCGCAAATGGTAGACAAACCCTAGCGTTGCGTGTAGACAATAGCGCAGCTGAAGCGCGGTGCAAAGTCTACAAAAGTCTACAAAGAGCCCACGGCTCCTTGTCCGGCGCTTGTCCGGCGCTTGCCATGTGCTGTTATGTATACCTTAAGGCATTTGTGGCCCCAAGTGTCTACAGATCAAACAAAATGCAAACGAAAAGCGTATTTACTCCTTAATGTTCTTGGTATACCTGTGGTATACCACAGGTCTCATCTCCGCGATTTTCGCAATTTCCGCTATTTCTGCACAGAAACAGTTCATCTAATATCGGCGCGGATACCCCAGAGGTAACTCTGGGGAGGAAGCGCCGCCTCCTTCTGTTCTAAATTCTG
>CALXYZ010000132.1 GCA_944393075.1 uncultured Anaerobiospirillum sp.
TTGCGCGTCTCATAGCGCGCATTGCGTCCCTTGTAGATGCTCTCTGTTGGGTTAAGTCGCTCATGGGCAGTTTCCCAGTCACCCTCAAGGTTCGTTCCCATCAATAGCTCTTGCATTATGCAGGCAGTGCGCAATGGATCGCTACACACCTCCATGACATTTCTATAGGAGCTTGGACGCGAGCCACCCTTTTGGCGCAAATTCATGTAACGTGCAAAGCTGAGTAAGGTTTTAACGAAGTTGTTTATCTCCACATTTGCAATAATGTAATCCAAATCCTTGGCAGTCATTCCATCTTGTCTTAGCATGCAATCCTTGACGTAATGATCCGTCTCAACCAGCCAGTACTCGTTGATAGACACCATGCTTTGGATATGGGCAAGCGGCCCCTCTAGGTTTGATATGTAGTATTGGTAGGTCACGCTTGTGTCTAACTTACCCTGCCCCAACAGCTTGTCTCTCTTATCGATATCTACCTGCAGCCTAGGGAAAGAACTGATGTATGGGCGTGTTTCCTTTCGGCGGCAGACCACCATAGTGGCACTAGGATATAGTTCCTTGATCTCAGGTGGGGCTTTATCCACCGGAACAAAGATAAAGTCGGAGCGCTCTTGACGAGCATGACCGATCTTTTCTGGGGTTCGATAGGCAACTGCGCCAACATCTTCGTTTTTGATTGAGCCCTTTATAAGATCGTTGAAGAAGTTCACCGTAGGCGTATAGATTCTCTTGTTCACGTCGTTGTTCTTGAATGGCACTAAGTAGTGTTTACCATCTTCTAGCACATACTCAATTGTTGCTTGTGTAGTGTTGATGGAGTCCCACATTACAACAGCATCATCCGAATCGGTTACTCTAAGGAGATCAGGAATGGTGAGCCTTTCGTGGTTCTTAAAGCAGGCCATGTACAGGTCAAGCGTCACGCCTCTTGAGCAATCGTATAGTTGCACGACATCACCAGCTTTAGAGGAACGATCATAGCTACCAGGTCTAAAGGTGCCATTTAATGCTTGGCCATCGATAGCGTAGGTTGGTATCAACTGATACAAGACTTCGCGAATCTCTTTGAGGTTCGGAAGGATGCCGTTGTCATATCGACACTGCATGATAACTTCGATATTTGCCGCATCGATCATGCACCGATAGATGCTGTCAGGACGATCTTTTGCGTAAGCAAGACTGAGAATCTTGATGTAAGTAGGGAGTGATGGAATATCACAGGTGAGAGATAAACCAGGGATCAACACATACAGTTTGCTGTAGTTAATGCGCCAGAAGTTAAGTACATCTTGCCCAGTGCATGCTCCTGCAGCTTTAGCGTATGCTGTTACCATGATCACGCTAAAGATTGGGTACTCTAAGAGTGTTCTGCTGTCACGATATGCATCCGCTAGCTTAGCTGTCATGTTGATGTTCACTCGCATCAACTCAGGCAGTTCTGCGCAAACCTTACAAGCTACAGCAAAATCTTCACGCGCAATTATCCTCATGCCCAGATGATCGAGGAAAGTGAGCTTCTCGACCTTGCTCAAGAATGACTCGGTAAGATTCTCCATGTAGGTGTGAGGATCTACTTCAGGCTCATGCTTAGCATAAACCTTCCAGCACATTCTCAGGCTGTTTTCTATGACGTTCTCTAGTGTTTCGGCAGCGCTCCCGTCTCTATTTACGTAGTTACTATGTTTGCGTCGGCCAACTCTAACCTGCTCATTAGCCATGGTTAAGCTCTTTCTTTCACTGTTTTACACATTAGCACTTTAATATGCCAAGAACGGCATAGTATAAGGGGGTGAGCATTATTCGTGAGCTAAATCACAACTTCACAGGCTTCATTTAATCGCCGTATGCGCTAAGGCATGACAAGAGGAGCGCTTTTTATTAAGATAAGGGCCGTCAATTCATCTTAATTGCGCATGTTTTTCCTCCTCCTTGCTGCATTTTTCCACTGTGGCCTTTCTGGAAGAAGATCGTCGTGGTTCTTAGTTTACGTTCCCGTCCACAATGGCTTGATCAAAAACAAGCCTCACACAGTGCCAACAAAGCCCGTACCTCGCACAGTGCGCGCCGTGGCCAAAACTCCAAAGTATCAGATAACAGCAACAGCGGTGGCTCTAGCGCTAACGCTAATGCTAGTGCTAGCAATAGCAATGCTAATAGTGCTGTAGAAAAAGAGCTTTTAGATCGCGAGAAGCTGTTACAGCTGACACGTTATCGTGTACAGCCTGATATTCCTATTGTCTTAAGCGATCTCAGGGATGATCAGGTAGTAGCTTTAAAGAAGCTCACTAACTCTTACTTAGACTTAGAGAGTACTTTTAGAAAGCGTCTGCGCCGTAACTTTATGATTGGCTCGCATGATCCACGCTTTATGGAGTTGCACAAAGCCTATATGGCTCAGTGCAAAGCTTTAGCGTTAGAGGTGCAAGCTGAGAAGGCACAAGCCCCAGTATTAGAGTCTTCCTCGGTCGCTACTTCGCCAGATGCTGCGACTGATGCTGCTACTGCTACTGCTACTGCAACTACAGAGACTCAGGCATCTACAGATGAGGCTGAGGCCAAGGCTAAGGCTGCTGCCGCTACCGATTCTGTTACTGCTACTGCTGAGGTAGCAGCGGTGTCGGCAGAGACTAGACTGCGTGAGTTTGCTCAGAAAATTCCTGAGGAGTGCCGCGAGATTCTGCGTGCTGCTGGCTTTGTGCCTGAGATGGGGGAGCGTGAGTTTAAAGAGCTCATGTGTAAGTACACAGTGTGGGTAACGCGCGATGAGGGGTTGAACATCTTAAAGCAAGAGTTCTATCAGGGCTTTAAGACCCTGATGCCAACCCTAAAGCCAGAGTATGCACGCCCTCAGTATCTTGAGGATGCTGATAAGGATGGCGAGGGCGAGGAAGTGCCACAGCTGTGCTTTAAGGGCTTGCCTCTCACTAACGAGGGCTTGTACTTCGATGATGAGAAGTGTGAGCTGCACTTTGGCGTAGATAAGCCATGCACTATTAATCTCAAGTTGCACGATGCGGCTATGGCTTCGCGTAAGGATCCAACTATCTGCTGCATCCTTTTAGGCTACGCTAATGATGACGGTACCATGAGCTACAAGGTGCGCATCATTAAGGCTAAACTGCCACAGCCTAAGGTCAAAGCTCAGCCAAAGGCTGCTACTCCTAGAGGCAATGGCGCCGGCAAAGGCTCGCGTGCTCGTGGTGGTGCTGGTGCTGGCGCAGGTTCGGGCGCTAATGCCGGTAGTGCTAATACTAACAATAAGGCTAAGGGCAAGTCTGGTGCTGCTAAGGGCGGTAACGCCAACAGTGGTGCTAAGGCTAAAGGAGCTGCTGCCGCAGCTGCCGCAGCTGGCTCTAGCGCTGCTACTGCTCGCAATAATACCCGCGGTGGTAAGGCTAAGCTCAGTAGGGGCAAGCTGATGCGTGAGCTCAAGAAGGTGAGCAATTAGGCTTTGGCTTTACGCTTGGCACTTTGGACTGTGCGCTTTGTGCTTTGTTTAGCTGGCGAGCGCGCCCGCATCTGGTGAGTGTTACTCAGGGGCGGGCGCCGTGAAAATAGGGAACAGTACCGAATTAAAACCTCTAGTTAGCATAGGCTAACTACAGCTAATGTTATCATTGTTACTGATAACTAACCTGTTTTATTTCGGTACTGTTCCTAGGGGTTATGTGCGCAGATAGTCGAGGGCGACGCGCTCACCACCACCTACACGGTCGTAGAAGACGGTACCGCAGTACTTGAAGCCTAGCTTCGAGAGCAGTCCTAACATTGGCTTGTTGTCGGCGTGCGTGTCTATGCGCACATAAGGGTGATCTTTCATCACATGATTGATGATGAAAGTGCCCACACCTTTACCGGACACCGTGGCCATGCGGTGAATGACGACAAATGGCTGGTTTGATTGCCACTGTCCACCTTTGAGGTTGTCGTAGGCCTTTTCAGTGGTGGCAAGGCAATAGACGCCTACCACTTCCTCTCCATCCACACAGACAAAGGCATTGTCCTCTTGCATCGCAGGCCGCAGCAGCTCGGCATTGGGAAAGCCGTTTGTCCACTGAGTTTTATTGCCGTTAGCCGCCATAAAAGCACGAGCTTGCTCAAAGAGCTCGTCGATGCGTGGAAAGTCGCTTTCGGTGGCAAGGCGGATGTATAGCATTGACACTGTCTCCTATTGTGTTCTCTTTCTAACTATCGCTAGCTCTGTTTGTTTCGCTTGTTCCTTGCCGGTTAGCGGTGGTAATCATAGGTGATGCGATCACCATAACCTTCGTAGGTGACTACACCGCAGCGCTTAAAGCCTTCCTTTTCGAGCATGTGGCACATGGTCTTGTTATCGGCGTGGGTGTCGATACGGATGTATGGGTAGTTCTCTTTGAGGTAAGCAAAGATAAACTTGCCTGCACCTTGATTTGGGAGAGTGCCCATGCGGTGTACCACTACGTATGGCTCATCATACGACCACACACCGTCACGCATACGGTCATACTCTGGCTCATAGTCACTTAAAGCAAAGGTACCTAAAACCTCATTGGTCTGCTCTTTGACGCAGACATAGCCACAGCCTACTTTGATGTCATTAGCGACAACAGCAGCTGTTGGGTAGTTTTCATCCCATTGTGTTGGGTTGCCTTCTGCGACCATATAGGCACGGCAGGTAGCAAAAATGGCATCAAGGTACTTGAGATCATCTTCAGTAGTTTTACGGATGAGCACAGCTAACTCCTGCGGGTGTGTGTTTGAATATCTGTATGTTATGAGTAACATTAAGAGTATACAAAAACGGCTGGCTTGGCGTTGCTTTTTCTCTTAGATTCGTGGCGCGCGTCGCTTACAAGTGACGGTTTGCGTGATGAGTGATGCAAGAAACGCCTTAAATGCTTGCATGCAGCGATGCTTTGTGCGATTTAGAGCGGCCTTACCGCGACATGAACAAAATCATAGGCGAGCATATCGCCATACCCCTCGTAGAACACCACTCCACAGTACGCAAAGCCAGCTTTAGTGAGCACACGGCGCATGGTCTTGTTGCTCTCGTGAGTATCCACGCGGATGTAGTCGTAGTGGTGCTTAAGGTGCTCTATGATAAACTTACCAGCCCCCAAGCCCATGATAGTGCCCATGCGGTGTAGCACCTGATATGGTGCCTCTAATGACCATGCACCCTCTTTAATCACGTCGTAGGCGACCTCATGAGGTGTGAGGGCATAGGTGCCGACAACCGCGCCTGCTTGTAGCTTGCTTCCCTCATGGCAGTCACTCTCATCTAACACGCACACAAAGCCATAGCCATTCTTAATGTCATCACGCACCACATCTAACGATGGATAACCCTCATGCCACTGCGAGTAGTTGCCCTCTTGGTGCTGATACTCACAGCCAAGTTTAAAGATGTGGTCGATTTCGGGCAGATCACGCTCTTGCGTAAGGCGGATGTGCATGATGGGACTCCTCTGTGTTGGTGGTGAAAGTTGAGAGGTGGGCAGAGCAGTACAGTACACCGCAACCCAAGCGCCATAGCTTGGGTTGCGGCTAGAGCCCAAGGCGCAGTCTACTACTCTTTGCTGCTGTTTGCGGTAACGCTGTTGTCAGCAGCAGCAGCAGTAGTAGCAGTAGCAGTAGCAGCAGTAGCAGTAGCTGCTGGGGCTGCTGGAGCAGCTGGTGACGACGTGGCCGCGGCTGCTGCTTCAGCGGCTTTGCGTGCGCGTACTTGCTTGAGACGGTTGACGAAGCAGAGGAAGCAGAAGATCAGACCAATGACATAGCCGCCAGTGGAGATGATAAAGGAAATATGGATCGAGCCACTGAGCTCGTGCGCGTAGAGCTCACTGTCTTGATGGACAGCAATGGTGTAGTGCAAAAGTGCAGTTAGGGTAGCCATGGAGACGGCTTGACCTACCGTTCTTGAGATCGACTGTACGGCTGAGGCCATGGCATATTGCTGTGGCTGCACCGAAGCCATCACGATAATGGTGTTTGGGGCTGAGAACAGACCAAAGCCTGTACCTAAGAGCGCCTGAGCTACAAAGATAATGGTAAGTGAGCTGTGCTCATTGAGACCATATAGGGTGACAATGCCAGTAACGCACAGGGTCATGCCGATAATAGTCAGCCATTGTGGGCCGATAACGTGGGCTAGTTTGCCTGAGACTGATGAGAACACCACCATTAACACCGGCTGTAACACCAAGATAAAGCCTGTGGTAGCGGCGTTATAGCCCACTACTAACTGCAAGTGCATCGCCACTAAGAGGGTGAAGACGAAGCTTGAGAAGTAGTGGAAGAGTGAGGCAAAGAGTGCGTACTTGAGCACGTTGTTGCTCAAGATGAACTTCACTGGCAGTAATGGTTCATCGCTTTTGTACTCAAATACAAGGTAGGCACAGAGCAGCACCACACCTATGATCAAACAAATCAATAGGAGGTTGTTGGTGGTGTAGCCAGACACCGAGAACAAGATTAAAAGGCCAATAACAAAGGACAAGCTCATGCGGCCTAGAGGCATCTTGTCGGTGATCGGCTCATCGTACTTCTCGCTTTTACAGAGGAAGAACGACACAGCAAGACCGACGGCAGTTAGGTAGAACATGGTCTGCCAGCCTAGGGTATCAACGATAAGACCGGCGACAATTGGCGAGAATGAGAGGCCAGCGTAAACCGAAGCGATGTTATAGGCAATGGCAAAAGCTCGGTGCTCACGCGGAATACGCTGTGAGATCAAGGCCATGGCGGTGCAGAAAATCAAGGAGAGCGAAATGCCTTGGAGTGCACGGATGATGGAGCCTGATAACAGGTCTGGGGAGAGGGCTACACCTACCGAGAGAACGGCTGATATGGCTGCGCCAACCAAAAAGATCTTGAGGTAACCAAAGCGATTAGCGAGGGCGCTTGAAGCCAGTAAAAAAGCAGCCGAGGTCGCAGTAAAAGCGTTGATCATCCAAGTGACGTTTTCTGGAGAGCAGTTGTAGTCTTGGGCAATAAAAGGCATGGCTACGTTCAGTGACGAGCCCATAAATGAAGTCAAAAACGACGAGAGGCACAGGCCTATTAAGAGCTTTAAATGTTCACGCATGTGAGATAACTCCGTGTTCTGCCCCAGTTCTCAAAACACGCAGCGTTGCGTTGCGTAGACGCGTGTAAACGCAAGCACATGTGTTGAGAACTGAAGCAGAGTTGACTGATGGCTAAAACCATTTCGCAGTGCAGCAAGATGCTTACGCGTGGATGACTTTATAATAGCGCCTTTGCAAAAGTCGCGCATATGCAAAGTGTGGTTGCTACTCTTTTTTCTCAAAGCTTTTCGGCCGAATGTTTCATTTTTGTGCTAAGGCTAGCGTTGCTCTGTAGTGCTGGCAGTGTTGGACGTGTTGGTCGCTGCTGCTTACGCTTGTCCTTGCCCTTGTTGTTGCGCCGACGCGTCTGCTGTGGTGTTGTTGTCGGCGCTGTCGGCGGTGCTGGTATATAAGTTGAGGTTTATGCGCTCGTAGTAAGAGTAGCCGCGCGCCTCAGGGCGTGGGGCGGTAGCGACAGTACGTTGTGCGCGCACCGCAGTTGGTGACTGATGGAAGCGCTCTTTAAAGATGCGATAGAACTTCTTGGCGTTGGCGTAGCCATGCTTGCGCAAGATCGTGGTAATCGGCTGCTGGGTTTCGGCAATGTCGTAGTAGATGTGGAACAACCTCAGCTCGCTTAAGTAGGTCAGCGGACTCATGCCTACAGCTTCTTTAAAGATCTCACAGAAGTAGCCTGGGTGCAGGTGTACGAGGTCGGCCATTTGCTGTAAGGTGATGTGCTCTTGATAGTTGTGTTTGAGGTAATCAAAGACCACTTGTAGGCGCTTAAAGTTACTGCTGCGGGTGAGGTTATGGGCGCTGATAGCCGCCCCCTTGCTCTGGGGTAGCACCATTTCCATCATGCTCTCGAGCAGAGCATAGAGGGCGTGCATAAAGCGCAGCTTGAAACCGGCACTTCCTTGGTAGCGCTCGTGCACAATTATGAGGTGTAAATAGGCATGGCTAAAGGTCGCCAAGGTCTTAGCACTAGCGCATGATAAGTCTAAGCACAGCTCCATAGGCTCATGGTAATCAAAGACCTGGGTCAAGAATGCCTCGGGAATCTGCAGCACATAGGCCTCGTTAAATGAGGCACAGGAGGAGGCATGCATCTCATTAGAGTTGATGAGCGCAAAGTTGACCCCATCAGCACTCATGTCATGGGAGTTCTCGCTGCCAAAAGCTAGTGTCAGCAGGTCGTTATCTCCATCCCCAGTTCTATCATGATTGCGGCGCGAAACCCGACCAAGCTTGTCTTGGCGGTGGCTCTTGTTGCCGGCTTTGGCATCATCGGCTGCTGCGGTAGCAGCGGTAGCAGCGGTAGCAGCAGTGGCCTCTGGGCGGCTGACGTAGGTGATGTTGGGCTCTGTTACTTCGTCGTGGCTGCTAAAACTCAGACCGTTGAGGTCTGCTGGTAGTGGGTTGGGAAGAGGCGGGAGGGAGGCTACCATGCATGCATGGTGCGCGGCGTTGGCGGGGGTGTTAATGACCATGGAGCCACGGCTTAAGTAGATCATTTCGACGGCGGCATGATAGTGGTAGGGGACATAGGAGCCAGCGTCGATTGATCTGAAAAAGCGCACGGGATATTGCTCGTCCGTGACAATGAGTTCAAGGTGCTGCTGCTTGTGATGAGATGGCATATTTGTGGGGATTACTGTGCAAATTGTTGGTGTAAAGAGGACTAGTGGAAAAATTTTGATCTGCGTCACTGTAGCACAAAAATCTGAAAATTGACTAAAGATCACTGAGAAAAGCCACTATGAAGAGTCAGGTGCGCAGATTAATATATGCTCACAGCCGCAAGGTTGCGGCCTCCTCAGTTAGATTGTTTCATAGCATCTTTCTGACCGATGAACTCTAGAGAGATAAAGACAGGAAAGGCTCCATTTTTCTCATGAGGACTGTGCACGTGCACGGCTTTTAGCAGTGCGGGGGTACAGGAGAAAATGGGAACTTGCTTAGTGACTTTGCTTGCTTAGGAAAACTTGGAGTTAGAGGAAGCGCCAAGAGATGAGAGGAACATCTGCTTTCCCAAGCAAGTAAGGTCATTGTTCTCAAGAACTCGAATCTTTCTGGTGTTACGCGACAGCTTTAGTAGCTAATAGCACATAGCGCATAGCACATAGCACATAGCAAATAGTGCAAGTTGTTGAATTTAGTTTAGTGCGAAGTGACAGTTGTCACCCCTATAGCTTGGTCTGAGGAAGACGCAGTGCCTTAGAGCCAAAAGGTACAGCTCCTGTGAGGACGGGAGTGCATTTGATTAAAATCGCCTGCGCACACCCCATTCGTAAGAGTGGGGATAAGCAGGCGCTTAGTGCCAGATAATCCCTACTGTACGGTCGCTTGTCACAGTTGGTCAAATTGCTTCCAAAGATTCTACACCTTGATTTGCAACCTCC
>CALXYZ010000133.1 GCA_944393075.1 uncultured Anaerobiospirillum sp.
CTCTCTCATGTTAAGATGTGCCTATCATTAGTGTTCGGTTTAGATTGGAGAAGTGAAGTATGCTTGCTTGGCAGCGCAAATTGGGCGGAATCTCTTTATCAGTGATGGCAGCTGCTCTATTGTCTGCCTGTGCGCAAACTTCAGGGGCTGGTGCTGGTGCGGATACTGGTGCGGACGCTGCTAGCGTTGAGGGGGTGGCTGCAATGCCAGCAAAGCTATCTAATGCCGTTGATGCCTCGACCGCTATCTCCGCTTTAGATACCAACAAACAGTTAGAAGGTCGCTTGTTGAGCGACTACGATCTCATCAAGCAAGTGTCTTCGCAGATAAGTTCCGTCAACATCTACGATGAGACCATGCAGCCAGTGAACAAGAAAGAGAAGTGCCTCTTACCTTTCATGGTCAACGACAGCGATGGCAAGATGCAGCTCTACTGGGATGGTGAGTGTAAAAATGGCTATGCTTCAGGCTTAGGTCGTGTGGTACGTGCCTTAGATGGTAAGAAGCGTACCGAACTCTTAGTAGAGATCGACCCTCAGGTCAAAGACACCTTGGTAAGCTACCTGCGCTACGATGTCAATACTGGTGACAGTGAGGTTGGCTATAGCATCATTTCTCTTGAGGACAACAAATTAGTAGGTAGTAGTGCTACCTGGGGGTACAACGATCAAGAGTGGCTTAATGGTACCTATGAGGTGACCTATCGCTACGAGGACACCACCAACTTCGTCAGCTACACCCGTATCTTTGATCTCTTAAGTGGTGAGTTCTCCTCCATTGTAGCCTACCCAAACTTCAGCCACGACCTCCTCAACGCTCACGACAACGTGTTGAGCAATATCGACAAGACATACCGTCTACTCGAAGGTCGCTCCATGATCGGTCTCTCCTATATTTGGCTTAAGGATGGTCGCCTGTTGATGCGCGATAACGCTAGCCGCGAGGATCACTTAGTCATCGAGCACCCAAAAGAGCTCGACCAGTATGTGCAGAGCATCGAAGACAAGGTGGAAAACCAAGTTAAGGTCATTGATTCCAAGGCTGATGTTGGTTTCGCCAAGATCGAAGAGTACAGCAACAAGAAGTGCCGTCAGCTCAACGCTTTCTTCCGTGGTGATGAGGTCAACTATGTCTGCGATTACCTCTTTAATGTCAGCAATGCCTATGATGACTTAATGCGCGCCCAAGAGATGCGTAGCCATCAGATCGACACGTACCGTGAGAACCAAGAGCAGCGACTCAAGCAGTTAGAGCAGGTCATCAAGTCATTTAACAAAGTTCACCTCAGCGCTAACCAGACTTAGAGGAGCAGACCAAATAATTATCGAAGCTTGATTTTATGCGGTTCTTGCAAGCTTGGTTATGTTGCGAGAGGATACGAATAATGGCTTCATGAAAAGTAGAAAGCCTTTATTTAAGCCATTCTTGGTTTTTAATGCTTAATTAGCCTCAAGTAACACAGCACAGCCGCAATGCCGCTAAAGCCTTTGTTTGTCGGGCTTTTAAAAATAATCAGTCAGCTCCTCTATGTCTGCTAACAACTAAAGCACACTCAGTCCCACTAAGGCACAATAGGGCTCACTAAGGCTTACCTTGATGGTTTGAGGGCTTGGGGGGCTTGGAGCTTTGGGTGTTAGGGGTAGGTAAAGCGGTTGGCAGCAATGCTAGCCGTTTTGGTTTTGGCTGGAAAACGTGATTTGGTTGAGAATAGTACAGACTTAGAGGAGCAGACCTAGTAATTATCGAAGCTTGATTTTATGCGGTTCTTGCAAGCTTGGTTATGTTGCAAGAGGACAAGAATAAAGGCTTCATGAAAAGTAAAAATCCTTTATTTAAGCCATTCTTGGTTTTTAATGCTTAGTTTGCTTCAAGTAACGCAACACAGCCGTAATGCCGCTCTAGCCTTTGTTTATCAGGCTTTTAAAAATAATCAGTCTGCTCCTCTATGTCTGAGAGTAGGGGTGGGCGCTGTGTTTTGCCAAGTAAAAAACGGCCGTCTGGGCTAAACAGATGGCCGTTTTTTAGCACTAGTGGAGGCTCTGGTGCTCTTAAGTCGAGGGGGACTTAACAAAAGGTATAGTGCCTTGGGCTGGTACCATCCTTTTGGAACACAAGAAGCTTGGCTTAGACGTTTAAAGCCTTGATCTTGGCGGATAACTCGCGCTTATGACGAGCAGCCTTGTTCTTGTGAATTAAACCCTTGCAAGCAGCGCGGTCTAACACTGGCTCGACTTCCTTGAAAGCAGCAACAGCAGCTTCCTTGTTCTTCTGAGCGCAAGCAGCGATAACCTTCTTAATTAAGGTACGCATCTTGGAACGAGCAGCGACATTACGTTGACGAGCCTTCTCGGTTAAAACAACGCGCTTCTTGGCAGACTTAATGTTAGGCACAAATAGCTCCTGAAATCTCAAAAAGTACTAAATTTCCGCCACCATACCTAAACTGCTAGCTTCAAATCGACGCTAGAGCCTAGACAAAGCCGCTCTTATAGAGCTGTTCATCAGTCCCTAGGTGGCAACTAAATGCGGTATTATAGCAAAGCGTTGCTAAAAGTGCATGAGTTTAGAATTTTTTCCCCATGCCTTGGTGCATGTGGTGCTCCGCACTCTTCCCACCTTCAGCCTTTCTTCCCGCCTCTTTGCAGTCCTCTTGCTCCTCTTTTGGTGTGTGGGCTTCGTGGTAGGTTGGCCTTATCTTTGCCTTAGTTTTTGTTATAAGTCAGTGCGTCATTTAGCCGGCATCAGCCCAAGACAAGGTTCTTAGCGTGATTAGGATTTAGTTCTTGGTGTAGTGATGCTGGGATGATGGCGACTATGCTTTTTCTTCTGGGATTTGGGGCAGAGGGTGACTTGAGCTTGTTTGTTTGGGCTTGAGCTGCCTTGCGCACTAAGGATGGCAAAGTGGACAACAAGAGCAATTTTCTAAGTAAAACAGCGCTACCGCGTACAGTAGCCGGAGTGTTAATGGGCGTGGGAGCTTTGTTCTTGGCCTCCTGTACCGCAACCTCTGAAGAACCAAAGCCTTTCACAGCCTCGCGTGTTGGTAGCAACTCTCTGATCGTGAGCACCAATAGTGGTGCTAGCGCTAACCGCAATGCTGTCATTGTCTCTGAATCAATGGCAACCGCACGTCAAGCAACCCCAGCTTCTGCAGATTCGTCTGCTTCTTCCACCTCTATTCCGGTACCTGCTAGTGCCGCACCTCAAGATTTGACCTACACCATTAGTAGCAGTGGTAGCAGCTCTAATGCTGCTGCTTCGGCCGCCGCCTCTGACGCCGCCGGTGCTAGTGCCTACAACGTCAGCGCTGCCGGTACCGCTAGCTCTGATCCTGAAGCTGTAAAGGCCGCAGCCGCTTCTGCTGAAGCCATGCGTATGAAGTGCCGCAATGGTGATGCAGCTAGCTGTGAGTTTATGGCCAAGAAGGCTATGGTCGAGTATGAGAGCAGCGGTAACTCTGGTGACTTAAAGAGCGCTGAGATGCTCGCTGATAGCGCCTGTGCCCTCAACAAGAGTTACTGCTTACTGCAAGGTAAGATCCTCTATCGTGCTTACAAAGATAAGATCGATATGGAGACTTGGAAGCCAGGTCGCTACTACAGCGAGGAAATTGTTTCGGCCTTAACTGAGGCTACCGCCGCTCGTGATTTGATGGTGGCTGCTGAGGCCTATTACGAATTAGGTCAGCTCCATGCCGAGTTTAAGCGTCACAAGGATGCTAAGTCTGCCTACGAGATGAGCTGTAAGGTGGGGGGTGCTGCATACTGTACTCGTGCAGCCGCTGGCTTTGAGGCTTTGGGCAACAAAGCTGATGCTTTGAAGTCTTGGAGACAGGCTTGCGAGTTTAATGATGCTTCGGCCTGCTTAAGCTATGGTGATAAGCTCTATGCTCAAGGCCGTACTAAGGATGGCAACGCCGCCTACGAAAAGGCTTGTTCCATGAACAATGCCGATGCCTGCAACAGCCTCGCATCACGTTACAGCAAGGCTGGCAACAGCAAAGCTGCCCGCACCTCCTATGTTAAGTCTTGTGAGTTAGGTTCTGCTGCAAGCTGCGAGCAAGTCGGTCGCGATTTCTTGCGTGCCGGTGATACCAAGCAGGCTGCGGTGAACTTAGAGCGCGCCTGTTCTTTAGGCAACAGCGCTGCTTGCCAATTCATGGGTGCTTACAATTTGTCGTTAGGTAAGGCTGGTGTGGCTATTTCGCAGCTGCAAAAGGCTTGCGGTACTGGTAATGGCCAAGCTTGCTATGTCTTAGGTCTGATGCAGAACTCCTCTGAGGCTCAGCAATCTTTCTCTAAGGCTTGTGATTTAGGCCATAACGATGCTTGCAAGAGCTTAGCTAACAGCTACAGCTCTGTGAACTCTAGTGCTGCTAGCGCCTATCAAAAGGCTTGTGACCTCAAAGATGCTTCTGCTTGCTCGCAATTAGGTATTTCGCTAGCCTCTCAAGGCCAAGGTGCTCAAGCTGTGTCAGCCTTTGAAAAGGCTTGTAGCTTAAAGGACAGCTCAGCTTGTGAGCGCTTAGGTCTGATTTACGCTCAGGGCAGCCGCTATAGCGAGGCTTTAAAGGCCAATCAGCGTGGCTGCAACCTGAAATCTGCTGGTAGCTGCACTCAGCTTGCTTTGGCTTACTCCAACGGCAATGGCGTTAAGCGCAGTACCTCCCAAGCTAACACCTACTACAGCAAGGCATGCCGCTTAGGTTCCCAAGATGCTTGCATGGTTTTAGGCCGTAAGAAGTAGTTTTAGCTTTAGAGCCCGTGCCAGAGCGCTAAGCTATGGTGCTTATCTCTAACAAAGCCCAGAAGTGTTCAGCACTCAATCATGTGGTTATGTGGTTATGTGGTCACGTGACACCGAGATCCAGTGCTGAAACTGCTGGGCTTTGTTGTTATGCTGATTTTGCGCACAAATCTAGTGCCGTGAATGCTAGAATTTGGGGCAAATTGGCTTTTTGTCGCTATAATTGTGAACCATTCTCGATTTTTGCTGCCCTTTGCCTTATGGTCATTCTCTCAGAACACAGAGTGTGCGCAGCATGCTGCGACGTGTATTTGCTGTGTACGTGGTAGCTAGGCTATACCAAGGGCTTAGGTTGTGGCTGTGACTATGGTTGTTGCTGCTTTTGTTGCTATGTTCGATGCTCGATGGTCGATGATCGATGGTCGATGCTCGATGTTTGATAGTCGATAGAAGCTGAGGCTTTTTATTGCTGGCAATAACCATTGAGAATAAGTGTTGTGGCTTTAGCGTTTGTCTTTTGTTTCTTGGTTTGAGGCTGTACTAATCATGCGCTTGTATCGGTGGCTGTCTGACTTTCATGGAAGTGAGCGCGGAATTGCGTTAGCAATCGGCAATTTCGATGGCTTTCATGTTGGTCATCAGGCTGTTATCACCACCATGCAAGAAAAAGCACGATCCATGGGGCTTGAGAGTGCGGTGATGATCTTTGAACCGCAACCTCTAGAGTTTTTTGGTAAGTTGGGTGTCCTCAAACAAGGTGCACAGGGCCGTAAAATCCCAGCCCGCCTTTTTACCATCCGCGATAAACTGCGTATCTTCAGAGCCGCTAACGTTGATATCGTCTTTTGCATGAGCTTTACCCGTAAGTTTGCGGGTCTGAGTGATGTTGAGTTCATCTCCATGCTGCAATCGATGAACGTCAAGAGCGTTACTGTGGGCTCGGAGTTTAGCTTTGGTAAAGGTGGCGCCTACAGCAGTGAAGATCTCAAGCGCTGCTGTGAAAGCGTTGGTGTGGAGTGCTCGGCCATCGACAAAGTCGAAGAAAATGGCGTGCGTGTGAGCAGCACCTTGATTCGTTCCTTGATTGAACAGGGCGACTTTGCCACAGTGCAGAAGTTTATCGGTAGACCGTATGCGATTGCAGGACGCGTCGTCCACGGTAACGCCATTGGCAGAACCATTGGTTTCCCTACCGCTAATATCAATTTAAACCGCTTAGTATGCCCATTACGTGGTGTCTATGCAGTCACTGTATGCTGCAAGTACGGTGTGTTCGATGGTATGGCTAATGTGGGGTATAGACCTACTATTGATAAGCCAACTCTCAACACTCTGCTTGAGGTCAACATCTTTAATTTCGATGGGGATCTCTATGGCAGCGAGATTGAGGTTTCATTTCGCTACAAGCTACGTGATGAGGTTAAGTTCGACAGCATTGCCCAACTTGTAGCCCAGATTAAGAGCGACAAAGAGCGCGCTAGCTACGTGCTGAGTTTGCAGCAACCGTAGCAAAGAATTAGCTGCTTTGATGCTGCTTCAGCCTTTAGCTTCTTGCTTCTGCATCTGCATCTGCATCTGCCTCTTGTTTTAACTTTAGCTTTATATAAGGGAGATGTGGAGATGAGAGGCTAAAGGCTGGAGCGGTAGTAGTTAAAAGCAGCCACAGTAACGAGGTACTAGCCGCAGTTGAGAGGGCGGTGCATGCCTTGAGGCTGTGTTTTAGTGTTTTTGTTTTTGTTAATCGTTTTCCTAGGATGCTGTTATGGCAGATTACAAGTCAACGTTAAATCTTCCACAAACTGCTTTCCCTATGCGTGGTGACCTCGCTAAGCGCGAGCCTTCCATGCTGAAGAAGTGGGAAGAGCAAGACCTATATCACAAGATCCGTGAGTCGCGTAAGAACTGCAACACCTTTATCTTGCACGACGGCCCTCCATACGCCAACGGTAACTTGCATATTGGTCACGCGATTAACAAGACTCTCAAGGATATTGTCGTTAAGGTTAAGACCTTATCTGGCTTTGATTCTCCTTTTGTGCCAGGTTGGGACTGCCACGGCCTGCCAATTGAGCTCAAGGTCGAAGGTGAAGTCGGTAAGCCAGGTGACAAGGTAGACGCTGCTCAGTTCCGTGAGGAGTGCCGTAAGTACGCTATGCGCAATGTGAAGATCCAAATGGATGACTTCAAGCGCTTAGGCGTGATCGGTGATTGGGAGCATCCATACCTCACCATGCGTTACGAGACCGAGGCTAACATCATTCGCGCCTTAGGTAAGGTTATCGCTAACGGCCACTTCGTCTTAGGTTACAAGCCTGTGTACTGGTGTATGGACTGCCAGTCGGCTTTAGCTGAGGCTGAGGTTGAGTACTACGATGTCACCTCTGATGCCATCTATGTCCGCTTCTTAGCTGAAGACCAAGCTGCCGTTCTGTCCGCCTTTAAGTTAGATCCAAATGCCCCAGCTGACGTGCAGGGTGCAGGTGACGTTGCCTGTGTGATTTGGACCACCACCCCATGGACCTTACCAGCTAACCGCGCTATCTGCTTAAACGAGCTCTTTGATTACGCTTTGGTGGAAGTCACCAAAGAAGGTAAGGCTGGCCGCTACATCTTAGCTCAGGACTTAGTTGAGTCTGTGCTCAAGACCTTTGGCGTCGGCGAGAGTGAGTACCGTATCGTTGCTACCTGCAAGGGCAAGGATTTAGAGCTCTTAAAGTTCCACCACCCATTCTATAACTTCACTGTGCCTGTGGTTTTAGGCAAGCACGTGACCTTAGATGCTGGTACTGGCTGCGTTCACACCGCTGGTGGCCACGGTTTAGACGACTACACTGTTTGCACCAAGTACGGTATTGAGATCTTCAACCCAGTCGGCCCAGATGGCTGCTTCTTACCTGAGACCGAGCTCTTTGGTGGACTAAACGTCTTCAAGGCCAATCCAAAGGTCATCGAAGTCTTAGTTGAGCGTGGCGCTTTAATGCACGCTGAGAAGATCACCCACAGCTACCCACACTGCTGGCGTCACAAGACCCCAGTGATCTTCCGTGCTACCCAGCAATGGTTCATCTCTATGGATGGCCACAATCTGCGTAAGCGCGCCTTAGAGGAGATCAAGAAGGTACGTTGGATCCCTGCATGGGGTCAAAACCGTATCGAGGCCATGGTCTCGCAACGTACTGACTGGTGTATTTCGCGTCAGCGTACCTGGGGTATGCCTTGCGCCGTGTTGGTGAACAAGGAAACCGGTAAGATCCACCCGCGTACTAGCGAGATCATCGAGAAGGTTGCCAAGGAAGTCGAGAAGAAGGGCATCCAAGCTTGGTGGGACTTAAAGGTTGAAGACTTGGTTCCAGCCGAAGAGGCTCCTCTGTACTACAAGGATCCAAACACCTTAGACGTGTGGTTTGACTCCGGTTCGACCCACTTCTCGGTGGTTGATCAGCGTCCAGAGTTCAAGGGCAACCAAGCTGACCTCTACTTAGAGGGTTCTGATCAGCACCGTGGTTGGTTCATGTCCTCGTTAATGCTCTCTGTGGCTATGAAGGACAAGGCTCCATACCGCGAGGTCTTAACTCACGGCTTCACTGTCGATGACAAGGGCCGCAAGATGTCGAAGTCTTTAGGCAACGTCATCTCCCCACAAGAAATCTGGGACAAGATGGGTGCTGACGTGCTGCGTCTTTGGATCGCGACCAACGACTACACCGGTGATATCGCTGTGTCGCAGGAGATCTTCAAGCGCTCTGCTGATGCCTATCGTCGTATCCGTAACACCCTGCGCTTCTTACTTGCCAACTTAAATGGCTTCGATCCAGAGACCAATATGGTGCCATTTGAGGAGATGGTGGAGTTAGATAAGTGGGCAGTGTCCTTAGCCAAGAAGACCCAAGAGAAGATCTTAGGCTACTACGACAACTACGACTTCCACTTAGTGGTCAAGGAGTTAATGCACTTCTGCTCCATCGAGTTAGGTTCGTTCTACCTCGACATCATTAAGGATCGTCAGTACACCGCTAAGGCTGACGGCCATGCCCGTCGTTCTTGCCAAAGCGCCCTGTACATCATCGCTGAGTGCTTAGTGCGTTGGATCGCTCCAATCATCTCCTTCACTGCTCAAGAGGTGTGGGAGGTTATGCCTGGCAAGCGTGATGAGTTTGTCTTCACTGCTTACTGGTACCAAAACGACAATCTCAAGGCCTTAGACGAGAGCTCTAAGTTCAACTCTGCTTACTGGGAGCGCATCTTAGCCTTCCGTGATGAGGCTAACCGCGCTATCGAAGCTGCCCGTAACCAAGGCTTAATCGGTGGTTCCTTAGAGGCTGAGCTCAAGGTCTACGCCCAAGGTCAAGTGGCTGAAGACCTCAAGGCTTTAGGTGACGAGCTGCGCTTTGTGCTCATCACCTCCAAGGTCACTGTCAGCGACGAAGCTATCCCAGAGGGTGCCTTCAGCGTTGAGTTAGGTGGTGGCAAGGTTGGTATCGTGGTCACCAAGTCCACTGCTCCAAAGTGCGAGCGCTGCTGGCACTTTGAAGAGGGGGTGGGCTCTGATGCCGAGCACCCAACTCTTTGCCCTCGCTGCTTAGAGAACATCCTGCGCTTCGGCGAAAAGCGTCTCTTCGCTTAAGGGTACTACCACAAATTAAAAAATGCACAATAAAGGTTAGATGACAGGGGGACTAGTGCTACTATACGTAGCATGA
>CALXYZ010000134.1 GCA_944393075.1 uncultured Anaerobiospirillum sp.
GAATTTAGAACAGAAGGAGGCGGCGCTTCCTCCCCAGAGTTACCTCTGGGGTATCCGCGCCGATATTAGATGAAGTTGTCGCGTGTATCGCAGGCTGTAGCTGTTGTCACCGCTTGTGCTGGCTTAATGTGGGGCGCTCAGTCCTTTGCTGCTACTGAGGGCCAAGATGCTGCTGCTACCAGCACCAGTGCCGCTTCGGTGCTGCAACCAATTAAGCGCGGTATCCCTGATAAGGTCTATGAGCAAGGCAAGGGCCCTATTCTTAATCTGGCCTCTTACAACATCGGTGCTGCTCGCGTGTCTGATATTGAGACTGTTACCAAGGCTGTGGGTGCTTTAAAGGCTGATGTGATCACCCTCAATGAGGTCGATCGTCTGACTGCTCGTTCCGGTAAGGTCGATCAGGTCAAGGAGATTGCCGAGGCTCTAAACTACAACTACGTCTTCGGTAAGACCATTGACTTCGACGGCGGTGAGTACGGTATCGCTATCCTCTCTAAGTTCCCAATCGGCGCTAGCGAGATTGTGAAGCTGCCATCGGGCGATCCAAAGGTCGATGAAGCCCGTATTGTGCTGCTGGCCGAGGTACAGGTGCCAGGATTTGATAACCCAATCGTGTTCATGAACACTCACCTCGACTACAAAGAGGATCACTCGATACAGCGTCCACAAATCCAATGCATCAACGACCTTGCGGTGGCTAACATCTCCACCCACAAGATCACTGATTTCACCACCAAGATTAAGATCTTAGCTGGCGACTTTAACGACACCTACAACAGTGAGAATGTCGCTGAGCTCTCCCGCTACTGGAACTTAGTTACCTCTGACGATCCAAACGATATGCGTACTTGGCCAGCTGCCAATCCAATGGCAGACCTTGACCACATCTTTACCTCACGCGGTCAGATCTGGGAGGTGAAGAGCGTGGAGGTCTTAGGCGGTACTGATCGCGGTATTGATTGGAACGGCACCTCTGACCACAATCCTATTGTTACCACCTTACAGCTTGTCGAGCAGTAAGCAAACTCCAATAGTAGGCTGCAAATAGCAGTCTGCTGGTGTCGCTGCTGATGCCAGTACGAAGTGCCGGCATCAGCATGGATGCGGGCATGGGCGCGGGCATGGGCGCGGGCGCCGCTTAGCTTTTGAGCCTAAGCGGCATCTCGCGCTCGTGCTGTTTGTAGTGAGCACAAAGAAAAAGGATTGTTGTGGCTAAAAGTGGCTACAAGCTAGGCTGGATGCGGCTTGCGCGCGGCTGTGGGGTCTTTAGTGCATTTGATGTATAATTGACGCTATTGCTGATGCTGAGGTGCTGAGGCTCGGTACCGATGTGACTTTGGTCAGTCTTGCGTGCTTACTAGTCTTACACAGTGACACATTGACACAGTGACACAGTGACACAGCTTGAGGCAAATACAGGGGTGCGTGCGTTCTGTTAGCGTGAGCTTAAGAGGAGCGTAACGTGGTGTTCTTTTCCTGGGCGTGGTTCTTATGAGCTGGATTGACGATATCTCTAATGTATTCAAGAAGAAAACTGATAGCAGTAAGCACGAAATCCCTGAGGGCGTGTGGACGAAGTGCGAAGCTTGCAATCAGGTACTGTATCGCAGTGAATTAGAGCGCAACTTAAATGTGTGCCCTAAGTGCGGTCATCACATGCGCATCAAGGCTCGTACCCGCTTAGAATCGTTCTTAGACGCCGATGGTCGTGAAGAGCTTGGTACTAGCTTTGAAACCAAGGACGTACTGCGTTTTAAGGACTTAAAACGCTACAAGGATCGCTACACCGCCGCCCAAAAGAGCACTGGTGAAAAGGACGCCTTAGTGGTCTTAAAAGGCACCTTAAAGGGTATTCCAGTGGTCGCCTGCGCCTTTGAGTTTAACTTTATGGCTGGTTCCATGGGTTCTGTGGTGGGTGCACGTTTCTGTTTAGCTGCCCATGAATGCCTCAAAGAAAATCGCGCCTTAGTGTGCTTCTCCACCTCTGGTGGTGCCCGTATGCAGGAGTCTTTGCTCTCTTTAATGCAAATGGCTAAGACCTCTGCTGTCTTATCTAAGCTTGCCAAAGCTCACCTCCCATTTATCTCAGTGATGAGCGACCCTACCATGGGTGGCGTGTCTGCCTCTCTTGCCATGTTAGGTGATGTGAATATTGCTGAGCCTCACGCCTTGATTGGCTTTGCCGGCCCACGTGTGATTGAGCAGACCGTGCGCGAGAAGCTCCCTGAGGGCTTCCAATTAGCCGAGTTCCTGTTAGAAAAAGGTGCTATCGACAAGATCGTCACCCGTCATAAGCTGCGCGATGAGATCTCTGAGCTCCTCGCTAAGATGCAAAACTTCAAGTTAGTCGGCGATCACTACGAAAAGAACACCACCACCTTAGGCTTAGACTTAGAGGGTGCGGTGGCTGTAGCCGAATCTGACGAGCATGAGGAACCAACTACTCGTAAGACTAAGAAGACCAAGAAGGCTGAAGAGGCAGCTGGTACCGCTGAAGTTGCTGCTGAGGCTGCTAATGAAGCAACTGTGGATGCTACCGATGCCGACAGTGTTGAGGCTGATGATGCTCCACGTAAGAGTCGTACTCGCGCCAAGGCCGAAAAGGAAGGCGAGGCTGACGTTGATGCAGCTGACTTAGACATCGATGTGGAAGCTGACGACAGCGATGATGACGCTGAGAGCAAGAAGTCAACTAAGCGCAGCACCACTACTCGTCGTCGTAGCACTGCTAGCAGCAAGTAATTCACTAGGTAATTAACTTGCCTCAGAACAAGCGCTAGTGGCATCAAGCCAGTCAAGCCATAAAGGTCAAGCGCTTGGCGCAAAAGGCTGCAGAGCTGAAGCGGGCTCTGTGGCCTTTTGTGTTTTTGCGGTAGGCTCAGTCAATCGAGCAAAGTAAAACCAAGAAAGACTCAGCAAGGCAAGTAAGGCCAGTAAGCCCAATAAGGCTAGTAAAGCCAAGCCAGCTTGGCGAGGCAGGTAAGCACAGATTAGTTAATTGAGGGTATGGATATGGGCAATCAAGTCGAGACTATTGGTGGCGATAAGGTTGAAGGCGCTTTAAGCGATCACCGCAATGCTTTGGCTACCGCTCTGCGTGACGGTAGTGCTTGGGATGTGCAAGCTTGGATGTGCTATTTAGAAGAGATCAACCCTAACCATATGGCTTTAGGGTTAGAGCGCGTGTTTGAGGTGGCACAGCGCCTCCATCTGTACTCTGACTTAGAGCGCAATGATCCTGTAGTTGTGACTGTTGCCGGCACTAATGGTAAGGGCTCTACTAGTGCGCTGATCGCCTCAGCGATGCATAAGTGCGGCCTCAGTGTAGGTCTTTTTACCTCGCCTCATCTGCTGCGCTTTAATGAGCGTATCAACATCAATGGCAGCGACATTGACGATGCCTTACTCTGCTCTTGCCTCTATGAGGTGATTCGTGCTCAATACCCTGATGCTGATATTGCGCATGCCCCAGTACCAAGCTCCAGCCCATGGCCAGAGGTAGTAGATGTAAGAGGCTATGCCGATGACGGTGAAAGCGCTGACGCAGCTGACGCAGAGTCTGATCTCGACGCTGACGTCGACGCCGCTGCTGAGGCCGAGGCTGATATCGATGTAGAGGAGATGGATCGTCCTTTACGTCAGGAAGTGGTGGATCTGACTTACTTTGAGATCACCTGTTTGGCAGCTATGCGCGCTATGCTCTTAAAGCAATGCCAGCTCATCGTGCTTGAGGTCGGCTTAGGTGGTCGCTTAGATGCAGTCAATGCCTTCCCCAATGACCTCTCTATCATTACCTCTATTGGCCTTGATCACATGAAGATCTTAGGCGATAACACGGCCGCTATTGCTCGTGAAAAGGCTGGCATCATCAAGCCACAAGGTGAGGTCATCTTAGGCAAGAATATCGACGATGCAGCACGCCGTGAGATTATGCAGGTGGTCAAGCGTGTCGGCGCTCATGCCGTGATTGAGGGTATCGATTTTGGTGTAGAAGTCGTACCAAAGCTGAGCGATGATCTGGAGGCAGGTGCAAAAGCAGATGCAGAGAGTGGTGCACAGGCAGCAGCTTTTGGGCTGAATCACTTACAGCAAGCATATGAGCTGCGCTACTTTGATAACGCTATGCGCTATGACTTCTTCTTACCATATCCACGTGTGCCTGTAAGCTGCGCTGGTATTGCGCTGCATGCGATCTTTGGGCTATTAAACTTCTGCCGCAATGGTAAGAACGGTCTTTTTGATGACTTAGAACAGGTAGCTGCAGCACTGCGTGAAGTCGCTTTACCTGGCAGAATGCAGTTAGTGTCTACTGCCCCTAATATCTACCTAGATGTCGCGCACAATGTGCCAGCCGCCCTCCACCTCAGAGACAGCCTGCTCAAAGCCTATAAAAAGGCCCCAGCTGCCGCCTCGACTGCCGCCTCGACTGCTGCTTTAGATGCTGTGACGGCAGCTAATGGTAATGGAGGAGCGGGCGCTGTAAATGGTGGTAAGCGTCGTGCTGTCATCGGTATGCTCAAGGATAAGGATGTTGCGGGCGTGCTTGAGGTGCTAAAGGAGAGCTTTGAGAGCTACTACGTTGCTACATTGCACACTCCACGCGGCGATAGTGCTGAGCACTTGGCCGAAATCTTAGCTACCAAGACCTATGGTTTAGTGCCAGTAAAGTCTTTTGCTACAGTACGCGAGGCTTTGGCAGCTGCAAGGGATGAGGCTAGTGAGGCCGATGAGATTATTGTGCTGGGCTCTTTTGTTACGGTAGCTGAGGCCCAAGAGGCCTTGGCCGCTAAGTAAGACCATAGGCCAACAGGACAAAAATTTAAGTAGCTTTTAGGTCTTAGGCCTTAGGCCTTAGGCCCAAGGAGATTAAAGGCCTTGGGCTTAAGGGCCAAAGGGCCTAAGAGCCTAAGAATCTGTGTGGGCACAGGCCCAACAGTCTGTGCTGCGCGCTATGCCGCAAAGTATTTTTTTAAGCCGCCCTGTTGTGGTGGCCTCGCCTTGCCGTAAATAGAGATATCTGGGTTGATAAATGGGGCGAGGGCTGGTCTTTTCTCGCCTTGTAGGCGTAGACTTTGCTCAAAGGCTCAGATTATGGTGTAGTGACGGCGTGCTGTAAGCCTATTGCTATAGCCAAGCCAATACTAAGCATGTAGCCTCAGCTACTCTTAGCTATGCTGCAATTAGGCAGCAAAGTTAGCAGCACAAGTAGCCAAAACCCATAACCAATACAAGCGGCACAAGCAACTAAGCACAAAAAGCACACCAAGTAGCAAGCAGCAAGCAGCAAGTAGCAAGCAGCAAAAGTGGCATCATTCGGCAAAATAGGGAGCTTCTTATGGCGATGAGTGTTCATCTGCGTAATCGTATCGTGGGCCTGACCATTGTGGCCTCTACGATCTTAATTTTCCTTCCAGTGATTTTGTCTAAAGACTTAATCAAAAACGAGGATGCAAATGCTGTTGCCATCACAAGTGAGGGTGCGGTGCATGATGCAAATGGCAATTTGCAGCGTCAGCCTTACCCTAACAACGAGCTTGCTCTAAACATGAATCAAGAGGCTGTTCTAGCCACTAATGGTAATGGTGTCGGTGTCAGTGCTAACCGTCCGTTGATGCCGTCACAAAATCAAAATGCACCTGCTAATAACAACGCTAATTCCAGCTCCAACGATCGTGTGGAGATGTTGTCGTCCTCGCACCCACAAAATGCTTTAGGCCCAGCTCCTCTGCCTTCTAACAACAAAGCTAACTCGTCGAACACCGAAATTTTGATGGCTGATAACAAGAAGCCAAGCAGCTCTAATGCGGCCTCCAAGCCATCCTCGTCGTCAACCGAGATCTTAGTTGCAAAACCAAATAACGCCAAGAAGCCAGCTCCTGCACCTGCACCAGCTCAAAAGCCAGCTGCCTCCAGTTCCTCTGGCCCAAAGGTGATTGCTGGTACCAAGCCAGCAGAGCGCTACGTGATTCAGGTGGGCGTCTTCTCCAAGCGTGCTAATGCCGACAATGTGGTGAAAAAGATTCAGCAAGCCGGTATCTCGGTTTACGCCATTGAGGTCAACAGCAATGGCCGTGATTTATATCGTGTCTATGCCGGTAGAGCTAACAATCGCAATGAGCTAACCGCCCAATCAGCTCGTATTGATAAGCTCTGCGGTACTAAGAGCAAGGTTGTGGCTCTGTAGCGCTGAGCGCTTTAGCGCTGTGGTTTCACAGCGCCACTGTGCCACTGCGTAATGTTGCTTTAGTGCCGTAGCTCTGAGCGCTATGCTCTGCATGGTGCTCTGCATGTTTTTTTTTTGTTTTGTTCTGTTCTTTTCTGATCCTATGCCTAAGCGTGCAAGAACGCTTGGGTCTGCCGTGGAGGTTGTTGTATGCAGATTGAGGAGTTGGTGGCCTATTTAGATGAGGTCTTAGATGCACGTGCTTTTCGCGATCCGTCGTACAACGGCTTACAGGTCGCAGGTAACCGCGAAGTGCGTAAGATCGTTACCGCATGCTCGGCCTCATTAGAAGCTATCGATACCGCCTTAGAGCTCGGTGCCGATACCCTCTTAGTGCACCATGGCCTCTTTTGGAAAGGTGCCGATCCACGCTTGGTGGGCAACTACTATCAGCGAGTGAAGTCCTTAATCGAGGGTAATATCAACCTCGTCGCTTACCACCTGCCTATGGATGCCCATATGGAGTTTGGTAACAACGCTTATCTTGCCCACATCTTAGGCGGTGATATCGTCGACTATGTGGAGCCAAGTGATAAGACCTCTATTGCCATGAAGGTGCACTTAGCCGAGCCTCTGACCGTCAAAGAGATCGTAGCTCTGCTCTGTCACCGTCTTGATACCAAGGTCAACCTCTTAGGTGATATGACCGAAGACATGCTCTTAGAGGATCTCTTGGTGTGCTCTGGTTCAGGTGCTTCGTTCTTAGATGACAACAAGAGCCCACGTTTCCAAGCCTTAATTACTGGTGATGTGCATGAGCAAACCTATCACATGGCTGTAGAGACTGGCACCTTAGTCTTTGTAGTCGGTCACCATGCCTCCGAGCAAGAGGCTATTAACCTTTTAGGTGAGCATTTAGCCAAGAAGTTCGATCTTGAGCACACTGCCACGCACTTCACCTACGAGAAGAACATTCCAACCTTTGTGGCCAGCGCCGATTTAGCTCAAGCTTGCGCTAACGCCGACGATGATGATGATGATGATGCGACTGGGAACTTCTATAAATTAAGCAAAATGGCTTATTTATCTTATTTTGTGCTTCCTGAAAGGGGCGTATAGCCAACAGCACAAGGGGTTCATTTCCTTAGCTATATCAGCACTCAAACTCACAAAGAGTTGAAAATGAGGCTGACTTAAGGGCATAGCCATGCCCTAATTCCTTGCTACCGCGGATAACAGGACTCTGCATGTTCGTCATGTTTATCTCCTGAACATGCATACTTCGCAAGCTCTGTTCTGGTAGCATAAATCTTTGTTGCAGCTTCTTTTGAGCTGCTTTGCTCCTAGGCAATTTAAAGCTCGCCCGCAAATGAGTACTGCCATTTTTCAAGATGTAGTCACAAGCAATTTGGTTTATAACAATCAGTTCGGGCAAATCACGCTTAATGGCTTCAAGATCAAACAGATCCAGCTTGGCTTGAGCATTCTTTCCCTTAGCTTGGATTTTCCAAGACTTGTGTAGCTTTTTATGAGATTCTTGAGCCTTTTCACTTCTTTTGGTGTGTTGAAGCAAAAAAGCCGCAAGAATGTCACGCTGTAACCACAATCCATCGTGGCTACAATGGTAGCGCTCACTAAGCTCGATCTTTTGCTTATACAGCTTGCCCTGCTTGTCCACAAACCACTGGCTAGTAGACAATTTCCACTGATTGACCAAGTTTTTACCGTGGCCATGGAATGTGCAATTGCTAGCAATAAGCGCCTCGAGCTTGCTACAACTCATCCTGTGAACAATACTGTTGCGAGATACCCCTGACGGACTATTAAGCTCGTCATCTAGTTCTCTTGCGGGTTGGACTTCTAGTTGCTCAGGATAGTAATGCTTATAGCGCTTAGCATCAGACTTTTGCGACTGCTCTTTGCTTTTGGCAACAGCCTTATTTGCTGTTGTTACTGTTACGCAGTTCTTGTCTCCGCTCTTGCTCTTTTTAGCATTAGCTGCATCAGCAACTGAGGTAGAGTCTTTGTTTAAGCCATATGAGGCTCCTATAGTAGGTGTGGTTATCGATACAGTCGCTGCCTTATCGGCGGTGACTGCTTTCGTGTCCTTGTTTTGAGTATTGTTCTTGCGGCGCTTACCTAAGGCCTTCCATAGCATATTTTCAATGCGAAAATCTCCGCCTAATGCGAAGAGCAAGTTGGCGAGTTTTTGGTGAGATTGCTTACGCGCACAAGCTATTTTGTGGTAGGCATTACGGACACGCTGTAACTGCTTCTGATACTCAGCATCATCAGTATTCCATGGTTCTGGCGACTCTTCGCGACTCTTAGCCACGCCTTTATCATTGTATTTGTTAGGATTAAGCTTGTGTTGGATGGCATCTAGCTTCTGCTGTTCCTTTCCCAACTTCTTATAAAGCTTGGCCTCATTTGGGAATATCTCAGCTGCAACAAAGCCAAGGTCAGAAATCGCGACCCAATTGCGTGGACCAGCATCACACCCGACCACAGCGTTTCTCCATCTTTTGACGCTATAGTAGTCGTAGATGTCTACATCTAAAGCTCTAAGACAATCGAGTTTGCCTTTAGTTAAAGGAGGCACCCCCTCTTTGATTAACTGGATCTTAAAGAGATCGGTGTCTGGGTGCTTCGGATTGGTTGATTTCTCTACCAGAATACGGAAGAACTTGGTCTTAGAGCTCTTAGCCTCATGGAAATAGTAATCGTCCTTGCTGATATGAACAGGGATCTGCAGCCTGTAGTGCACATTCTTCTTGGCATCACTGGTTGAATCAACAACTGCAGAACTGTTATTAGTCGCTGCTTTCACCTTGCGCTTAGACTTATTGTCCTTACGGCTCTTTGCCTGCTCAGCTTTCGCCTTAGCATAACCATCTCTGCCGCGACCAATGTTAATGAGCTTCGTATCTTCGTCAAAAAAGCCCGCAGTATCGCCCTTGTCATTGCAACGACTTTCGATGACAATACCATCCCCATCCTTATGGTGTGTACGTGGCATAGGATGTGATGGTTGGTTTAGGCATTTTACGTAGTAAGCAGCTGTCTTACATACGATGTGGTACACGCTAGCTTGGGACAACAGCTGATTCTGCTTGTCGTAAAGCGACTTAGCCAATTCATATAACTTAGGATTAAGCTTGCTGTCATCTACACCGTAGTCTTTGAGCACCAAATCAAAGTAGTCTTTGAGGGAGTCTACCTTTTTATGGGCACCTGCGTTTTTCCATGCCTGTAGGCGCT
>CALXYZ010000135.1 GCA_944393075.1 uncultured Anaerobiospirillum sp.
CTGCTTGAGCCTTTGGAGCCTCAACTGCTAAGGATCCGTGGCGAGTCTTCTTGTTGTACTCGTCTTGTTGCTTAGCCTTAGCTGCGCTTGCTTGGTGGGATGCCACTAGGCGCAGAATGCTTTGTGGGGCATCTTGGTAGTCCATGTGCAGTCCTAAGCGCTGTACCCATACCCAGAAGGCAATGACGATGTAGTGGGCAAAGATCACACGTAAAGTGATCAGACCATAGTCACCAAAGATAGTGAGCAGGGCCACCGAGACGATTGGACCTAATGCCCATCCTGCTAAGGTTAAGGTACGAACACCACCATCGCTAGCTGCCTTGGTTTGGACGGCAAAGTTCTCAAAGAAATACACAGCCATAGCGCCTGAGGTCACCAACAGACCTACGACTAACATGGCTTGATTCATGGTCAGAGCAATAAAGAGCAAACCAATCATCAAGATCAGCACGTCTTGCTCAAAAATGTTCTTGACGCCATAGCGTGGCACTAAATAGCGCATCAAACAGATACCGATAGCGGCACCGACCACCACTAACGCGCACACTGCAATAGCGGCAATAACGAACTCACTGCCGAAGAAGGATACCCAGTAAGAAAGGCCGGCAAAGATCGACACGAGAATACCGGCACAGAGGTAGCCAGTAGCTACAAAAATGCCAAGTCTCGTTAGTTGTTCATTTGTTGGCATATCAAATCACCTTTACTTTACCAATCACGACGCACCCTCGTGCTAGCCGTGCCTTAGCTAAACACGGTGTAGCCCAAGTGTTTGGTCTTTGTGGTAGTGGTGACTTGAGTACCTGTAGCCATGGCCTATAAAGCCTAATGGTTGTGGGGGGCATTGAGCAATGGAAGCAATGGGAGCAATGGGGCAACGAGGTAATGGCTGTTGCTTTATTGCTTTTGCTTGTTGCTGCTTGGCTGTTGCGTGAGATAAGCGTGTGCTAACTGCCTTTGTGCAGATACATTACGCTTAGCTCTGTTTTCCTTTATTCCTTAAGCCACGCTTTCGTTTGCGCACTTAAACACACACTAGGAAAAGATAGGAGTCCTACCCCTCCTAGAGATCACACACAACTATTCTCAGAGGACGGTAGCCCATCCTCCCCAAGATCAAGCTGCACCTGTGCCTCCCTAAGCATCCTTAAAACATCCATATAAAGATGAGTATGCTCTATTGGGCACCAGTACAAACAAGCAATATCCAGCAAAACCAACATCACCTTAGCCTATCTTACTAAGTCAGTAAGATAGCCTTGCCTAGCCTCTTAAGCCTAGTTTGCCCTAGCTTCGCGTCGCTTTGCTCAGCTTTGCTCAGCTCGGATTAGCTTGATCTTGCCTTGCCATGCTTAGAGCAAAGCCAAGGCTTGCCAGCTAAGTGCTGTGAGCTGTTAGCTGTTAGCTAAGAGCCTTGTGCTTAGAGTTAGGTTCTAAGGGACGTGCAGCCATCCTGAGGCAAAAAGACCGTAGCCTTTTGCCATGTTCTAGTCTGAGTATCGGCAGTAGAGAGTGTCACCTAGGGTGCCTTCTACTGTGTAAAGTAGCACCACGTCTAGATTACAGAAAAGTACAGCGCGTCCTTTCTGTGCCTAGAGCCTAGCTTTCGTCCTAAAAGAAAACAGCAGCCGTAGCTGCCTGCGTCAAGTTTCCACCAACACGTCGATTGGTAGTTTTTACTTCTTTTAGACATTCGAGAATGTCGCCCCGTGCTCTATGTGCATTGCACTAGTGTGACTTGGTGTACCGAGCCTTTTTACGGTAGCGCTTACATCAGAGTAACTGCCTATATTTAGGCCGTTTGCTGCGTAAGAGTGTACTGTTTTTCTACAAGTTACGGCACGTTCAGCAACCACCTCAGTTACCTGTAAAATGCTCTTTCTTGCCACTAAAATGCGGCAGCATTTTTTTGGGCACAAAAAGTGACCGCAGCGCACTATCTACAAGACCTAGCGCCGTTGCTTCAGTTCTCGCTACTCATCATAACTCATATATGCAACGAATTTTGCTCCGACCAAAAATAAAGATGTAGATCACACTTTTTTGCAAACGTTTGCGAAATGCACAAAGCCCACGAATCAAGCATGCTTGTTAGCATCGCAAACACGAACACAGCAAAGCTACTAAAAAACTTGGCTTGCAGCCCTGATTCTAGATGCTCTGTGGTCGCTGTGTTCTGTGCAAAGCCCGACAGCATGCGGTTTTTGCTGCAGTGGGGACAAGACTATGTCTACATTGACTTTGCATCTCTTGCATTTGGCCAAATGTAGCGCAAAAGCCACAATCTGTGGCCATGTACAGCAGTTTTCTGTCTGCAAAATTAGAGAGTAGGTGGGTGCTTATCATACAAGTGGCGGTTTTTTTGTTAGTGGCTGCCCCAGCCGAGACCTCTATGAGATAGCGGCACCGCTGGGGCTATAGCGTGCTATGCAGCTGAAGCTGCCCTGTGATCAGAAGATGCCTGGATAGCGCATTGCGCATAGAGAGTGGTGATAACGCTCTACGTAGGTGTGAGCAACAAGGTGCATGGTGCATCAGTATTTTGCTTTGCGCTTAGCACATCAGATTCACTGCTTGGCTCTTAGCTCGCAACACTTCACATCCACATTCCACATCCCACATTCCACCTCCCAAGCTCAGTGAGCTGTGCACAGTACGAAGTACGCAGTGCGTAGTCCTCAGCGTTCGGAGCCTCGTCCTTAGAGCAGAGCAGAGTTTACCTAAAATTCACCACAGGGTCACAAAAGTACACTACGTTGATCTGAGGTAGTTAACGGTAGGGGCCATTTTTTGCTTGTAAAAGGGGGCTAAGTATGGCCACCAGCGGGCTTTAGATTTTGCGTGGCAGGGGCTATGCTATAATGGTTTGCGAGGGTTCTTTGGTAGCCGCTTGAGCTGTGTTATTGGACAATGCTTGAGCTCATGGCGACCAAAAATAGTATTTGTCCCTTGTGTTAGCTGCCGTTTTGATGCTCAGTAGTAGCAGCGGCTTGGTCTTGCCCCAAGACTTCCAACGTCAAACTGTAAACTGTAAGCAGCGATGCAATGTTTGCAGTGTCTGCAGTGCCTGTAGAGCGTGTAGTGCTTGCAGTGTATGTAATGCATGTAATGCATGCAAAGACAAAGAAAGGCATACAGTGGAAGTAAAGCAAAGCAAAGCGATGCGAGGTAAAACCGGCTTTGGTGTTGCTACGTGCATACGCAAGCATGCATGAGTTTAGGCTTGTGGCGTGGGCGCTAGTAAGAAGCTAGGAAAAAGTAGATAGGATGGCTGTCTATTTTTTCCTAGTATCTTTTGCCTTGCTATCAGCTTGTGTCTTGCGATGAGGGTGTCGGGGCGCATTGGAGTTTCTGGGAGAATTTCGTGAAAAATCGTAGCATCATTCGCAGCGAGATCAACAGCTACTATCGCGCTAAAGTGATTAGTTGGTTAGCAAGTCACGTCAAAGATAAGCGTGATGTACCTGAGGACTTTCCTACCCATCTTTATTTAGGCGCTCCAACTAAAGATGAAGAAGTCTTAGCCAACAAAGAGGCTTTCTTAAGCTTCTGCAATGAGTGGAATCATCCACTTCCTGCTGGCCACATTGAGTTCTTAGATAAGACTTATGATGACATCGGTACCATCAAGGTGCCTATCCACTTAGTCTTTGATACCCCAGATGAGCTTGCCACTTGGGCAGGTCACTTAGTTGAGTTCCACTCAGCAGTGCACTGCTTAGATCTTATTGCCCAAGAAATCCCAGAGCTCATCGACAGTGCCTTAAACGTTATTGATGCCTTAGCCAACTTAGCTTGGATTGATTTTGAGCGTGTTGTGGCTGTGGCTAAGTGGTTCTGCGAGCACCGCGAGGGTGAGTGCTTAGTGCGTCAGATCCCAATTCGTGGTGTTGATACCCGTTGGTTTGAGGTGCACTGCCATCTGTTATTAGACTTCCTGCGCGACTACTTAGAGCTCAACCCATATCGTAAAGACTTGCTGCAATTAGGTTTAGTCCCACCTCCAGCCTTAGTGCGTATGGTGGTCTATGATGAGGAATTGCGCTCCCGTGTTGGTGGTTTACGTCTCTTTGCTACCTCGATTGATGAGTTAGAGACTTTAAACCTGCGCCCAGATCGCGTGGTCTTTGTCGACAATCTGCCAACTGCTGTGGCTCTGCCTGATATCAAGGGCACTTTAGCTGTGATCACTCCTCTCAACCACATCCGTAACACCTGCGAGATTTCGTGGATTGCTAACAGTCATTGCCAGTACTTAGGCTCCATCGACATGAAGTCTTTCGCTATTCTCCACAATTTGCGCCTCTATCTGCCAAATATTGAGAGTGTGCTCATGGACGAGCAGACCTTGTTATCGAACCAAGATCTGTGGACTAACGATGATGTGAGCTCGCTTGATAGTAGCCCTGTGGCTTTAAACCAAGCTGAGACCCACCTCTATCGTTGCTTAGTTGATGGTATCTACGGCCACCGTGTGCGTCTCGATTTGGAGCGTTTACCTTTAGCCTTAATTGCTACTGCTCTTGAAACCTCAAGTGGTAGCTACATCGGTCAAGGTATTGATCCAGCTGATATTGTCGGTGCCCTGCCAGCAAACATCATGATGGCTTCAGATGAGATCAATGAGCAGCCTTTAAATGCTTTTAGCAGTGTGCATACTACTGTTACCAAGGCTCCTGCTCCAACTAAGCCAGCAAATGTCGATGCTAATGCTGCCGCCAAGGTCAACAAGGTTGAAGAAGAACAGCCAGTACAGCAACAAGCCGTTGCCGGTGCTCAAGGCTAACTCTACTGCCGCCTATAGCGGCAGCTTGAGGAAAGCACAGCCACGATAACGACAGGTATTGGTTACAGGAACATTACGCAGCATGGACAATTTCCAGCAGCATCAACAGCACACAGCAGCAGCGTCAGCTGCTGCTGCGCTGTCTAGAGCACGCAAATATGCAGGCATTCCTACAGAGGGGGGCTCTGAGGGGGTTGATAACATGCGTTATCAACAGGGCTGGCAATTTGCGCACATCAACGCAGGCAAGTTAGGCTCTGAGTCTACAGCAATGCGCTCGTTAGACGAGGCCGCATTGCAAGCTTATGCCTATCAAGAAGATGTTAGTGAAGACGAGATGCTGCGTTTAATGCAGCTCTCAGTTATGCAAGAGCAGCAGCCGCGTCACCAATTGCGAGCTGCGGCCGCTGCTAGTCCTCTTGCTAACTCTACGACCACCATCAACGCTGCTACCGCCGCTGGTGCGACGCGTAATGCTTATGCCTCACCTGCTTCTTCGTTTAGCCACGCTGGTGTCCATGCTCAGGCTCTTAATCTACCAGTGCATCGTTATGGGGTGAGCGTGCATCCTCACCATAACGGTCAGTACGGTAAGGCGCCAAGCCAAGCTCAAGCCCAAGCTCAAGCTCAAGTCCAAGTGCCCGCCACCACACCACGTGATAGCAGATATCGCGCAACAGTACGTACTCCAGATGCTTATGGTTATGGCTATGCTGCTGTGGGCTATAACGAAGCTTTAACTCAAGAAGCTGCTGTTCCTGCTGTAGAGACTCCAGGCCGGTCTCGTGGCTTTATGTCGGCTTTAAGCGATCGCCTCAAGAAGGTGCCAGTGTTGCGTCGCAATCGCGTTGATAGCCCAAGCGCTACGGTGGCTGCTAGCCGTGCTGTTGACCCAGTGGAGCGTGGTGTAAAGACCTATGCTCCTTATGTCGCTGTCAACTCGGCTGATATCAGCGGAGCTACCCGCATCACTGTAAGCAAGGCTGCTGAGCGTGTACCAGAGCCTATCGCTGCAGCTAAGGTGGTTGCTGCCACGAGCGAAGTACCAGTCAACACTGGTAAGCCAAAAGAAGCTCCAAGCAATGTTACCGTCTATGCCTCTTATGAGAGCGGTGCTCAGCCTGTTATCAGTGCTGCCTCTAAGAATGTGGTCAAGGCAGTGGCTGCTATTGAGGCCGAAGAGCAAGCCCTTAAGCAACGTGTATCTGCTGTGTCTTCACAGTTAGTGCGTTCTATTACTGCTCAAGGTCACACCGTAATCACTGGCCGTATGGCTTTTAACGCTGCTACTGAAGAGCAAGCTGAGCAGGTACAAGAAAAGGCTCAATCCAAGGTACAGGCTAAAGCAAAGGACAATGGTAGTGCTGTTACCAGCACCAGCACCAGCGCCAGCGAGAGCATTGCTACCCACTCGCCATCGGTGCGTATTATTCGCCGTCCACAAAGTGCCTTTGTGCCAAGCATGGAAGGTGTAGTCAGCACAGCTGCCTTACGACGTGCTCAAGCTCATGGTTCTTTTGCGGTACAAGGATGGAATAGCTTTAAGACCGACGCTAAAGCCCAAGCTCCAATCAAAGAGGAAGTGGTGTCCTTAGAGAATGCCGCTCTGATTGCTACTGCTGGTAGTATCGGTAATCGTGGTTTAGAGCTGAGCTTAGGTCAAAATTACAGTAACAATGTAGATTCTGACTTTACTACTGCTACTGCCCGTGCCGCCGCGGCCGCTGTTGCTGCAGCACAGCAACAACGCACTGACAGCGATACCATTGATAGCGCAGTATTAGTGCGCAATAACAGCACCCGTATCATCACCAGCTCACGTCGTGCTAAAGACGAGTACGAGCGAGCTTCACGCTTAGTCGAGAAGCAAGACGAAGAAGCTCGTGTTGCTGCACAAGCCTATGCTGAGCAGGGCCCAGCTACTGTCATCTCGCAAAACAATGTGCTCTTTAATGAGGTTGCAGATACTGCTGAGGACATGCCTGAAGAGGCAGAGGCTGCAGCAGAGATTGCAGCAGAGAGTGCTGCTGATGTTAAAGTAGTTGAGCCTGTTGAGGCTACTGAGTCTGCTGAGTCTGCTGATGAAAGCAGCGTGGAGACAGAAGCAGCCACTGCTGATGAAACTACAGCAGAAGTTGTAGCTGAAGCTGAAACTGAAGCTGCTGCGGAGCCTGAGGCTGCCGCAGAGCCAGTAAAGCGTAAGCGTGTTGTGCGAACCAAAAAGGTAGTGCGCACCACCCGTAAGAGCAGCTAACAAAGCAAAAGGCCCTCAACTTTGAGGGCTTTTTTGTAGGCGCTCATCCAAGCGCCGCGGCTTTAGCTACGCGCTTAAAACGGACGGTTCCTTGTTTTCGTTTTTAATGGCTTTGGTGCCGCAGTTTTTGGGCTATCCTCAAAATCTTGAGGCTATGATCAGTTGAGCTTAGATCTGCTTGTTTAGGTGCAACACTTAATTTAGGAGCACTATTCTATGGAGCAAAGCAGCCAAAATTTAGAATCACTAAATGCCAATGGTGCTGTCTTAAAAACCCCTAACTTTAGAGCTCTGCCTACTGGCGAAGATAACTTTGCGAATCTGCGCGCTAATAACAAAATCTACGTCGATAAGACTGCGCTGATAGCTGAGCTTGCGTCCATAGACATACCTATATTTGTGTCGCGTCCACGCCGCTTTGGCAAAAGTCTCTTGTGTTCCACCCTTGCTGACTTATTTGCTTATGGCACCGAGAACTTTAAAGGACTCGCTATTGACAAGCTAGGGCTATGGCAAGAGCCAACATATCCTGTGCTTTATCTGAATTTTATTTGTGAGAGCGTCGAAGACGATAACTCTAATCTAGAGCTCGCCATGTTTAATCTGATCTACGACAGCTTCGACACTCCAGAGGTAGCGCAGTTTCTCCAAACAGCTCATATAGACTTGGACGAGTACAAGCAAAGAAGCAATGGTGACGCCAAAGCACTGCTATCCTCGGTGCTGCGCAAATACCATAGCTCAACCAAAAAGCAGTTTGTCATCATTATTGATGAGTACGATGAGCTTATCAATCAAGCGATAGGCAACCAAAGCATCTTCGAGGAGCGTGTAAACTGGTTCTCCAAGTTTTTCAACATTCTCAAGGGATTGCGTAGTACTTGCTGCTGGCGCTTTCTTTTCATCACAGGCATTACACGTTATGCCCATGCAGGAATTCTCTCGGGCTTTAACAGCCTAGAAGATATTACTTACGACATTAATTTCTGCACTTTGTTTGGCTATACCGAAGAGGAGTTACAGCAGTATTTTGCTCCGTACATTGAGTATGGTGCGCAGCTGCGTGAGATTACTCCTACGGAGTATCTCTTGCTCTTACGTCAGGAGTATGATGGCTACCGCTTCGATAACTCTGTTGATGCCACAAAGGTCTACAACCCATGGTCGATCTTGAAATCTTTTGCTGAGCTTCAGAAAATTGGGCAAAAGTCTGATCGTATGGATCCTGACAACATCAACAAAGCATTTGACCGCTTCTGGGCAAGAACTGCTGCATTACCAACCTACTTTGTCAACTTCTTTAATCGTCAGCTGCAGAATGTGCAAACCGCTGACAATGCCACGTTAAATGATCTCATATGGTTTATGAACTCTGACCTGACTCAAGATTTTTCCTTGTCTCAAGATTTGTTCTACGACATGCGTAACCCATACACCATGTTTAACGGCAAGGCGATCGTGCCAGAGTTTAAAGTCGCTATGATCCAAACTGGCTATTACACCTTTAGGGTAGTGGATAAAAGCGAAGTTGAGAGTAAGCTGGAAGGCCAAAAGCAGAATCAAGATCATGATCCACAAAAGCAACTCAGTACAGGTACTGGTAGTCAGTTCCTGTTTACTGTGCCAAACCAAGAAGTGGCTAAAACTCTCAATAAGACATTTTGGCCAGTTATTAAGTCTTTAGTGTCCAAGGCCCTAAAAGATGTCTTCTTGCAGAAGGGTAATGGCCGTCGCTATCTCTTAGACGAGATGTTTGCGGGTGATGCCGACGCCATGATGACGATTCTCAACGAGCGCTTCGTCATCCTTTCAGAGAAAGATCAGGTGTTCGCAGATGAGGACTCTCTGTGCCGTCAACTGGCAAACATCCTGCGCTTGCTCATGGATGCCTATGACAGCACTTCTATCTCTAAAGAGATAGGTTGCGTCAGCGATATTGTTGATATCACTGAGGAGCGTCGCAGTCCAAAAGGCTGGGCCGATATTTTTGTGACAGGTAAGCACAAAAACGTGGTTTTTGAATTCAAGCTCTATCGCGGTGATGGCTTTAGCTGTGACACCTTGCTCCAAAGAGCCTTGGAGCAGATTCCAAATCAGCGCTACTTCGATCAGCACCGCTACAAAGAAGCAGTGTGCTATGCCGTGGTGTTTTCGCAAAAGACCTGCCGCGTGGAGCGCTTGGCTGTCTTTGATCACTTAGCAGATGGCACCAACACCAAAGTTAGATATGCCGAAACTCCGTTAGTAGATGAATAGCTTTGCAAGAACACACTTTGCAGGTGAAACATAGAGAGAAGGGCCGCGTTATCGGCCCTTTTTGCCATCTCGCTGCTACTCATCGAC
>CALXYZ010000136.1 GCA_944393075.1 uncultured Anaerobiospirillum sp.
AGCAGGAACCAAACCCATGCTATGCAGTAGGAACCTCCTCGGAATCCCCCTGCGTAAGCTGGGGGAGGATGTCAAATTCGCGTTTGCTCACGTTTGTCGGCTAAAATCAAGTGCAGTACATCAAAACAAGGTTGCGCTGCACATCAAATAGGTGGCCTTGTTGTTGGTACTTTGTAGCTCAATGATTTGAGTGCCAAAGGTTTAGAAAGATTCACTGCCTCACGAGGATCTGAGTATGCAAAAAACTATCTCTTCGCGCACGCACACTGGCTTAATCGCAGCTCTCACTGCTGGAGCATTATTGGTCTTACCAAGCGTGGCTGCTGCAGCTCCTTATGCAGACGACATCGAGCTTAACAACGAAGTGGTCATGCAGACCGAAGCTGTCTCAACCTTAGGTGCCATGAGCTTTGATCTCAACGCTCCAGTGTTACTGGCCGATGACGATTGGGACGATCGTGATGACCGCTGGGATGATGACGATCGTTGGGATGATGACGATGACGATCGCTGGGACGATGATGACGACGATGATCGCTGGGATGACTAGTGCTTAGCGTCTAACAACAGCTTTTAGCTACCGGCTAACCACCTTAGACTGGATGTCTGAGGCATAACTTCGGTTTGGTGACAGCCGGTTCTTATAGAAAATGGGGCTTTCGGGCCCCATATTTTTTGCCTCTAATGTGGTATCGTGGTCACAACGCAAAGAGCAGTTTGGCGCGGTTAGCTTGGCTGTGTTGTGTGTTGTAGGGCTTGTCATCGAGCAGTGGAGGAGAAGAATTAATGCGCAAAGTGCCGCTTGTAGCAGTTTTCGGTTTGGTGATGCTGCCGCTTTCATTATTGGCTCCATGTGGCTCTGCACAAGCTCAGATCCAAGCCCAGACCCAAGAGCAATCCTCTTCTCAAGTTTTCCTAGTTCACAGTCATCGCCCTTACCAAGGGGAGGATGGTCGTTACTACGACCACAATTGGGACTATTACGATAATGATGGCGAAGCGGACGACGGCGACAGCGATAGCTATAGCGACAATGGCAGCGACGAGTACTTCGATTTTGATGATGATGATTTAGGTCGCTGGCCAGATGAGCGCGGAGAACGCGATGATCACGATTATCGCGATGATCAAGAAGATGACCGCGATGACTACTACTATGACCGTCGTGGAGACCGTTATGATCGCTATGATAGGGATGAGCGCAGTGATCGCTACCGTGACAACGATGCCTTTAAGCGCCACTACTATCGCCACTATGGTGGTGGCAGTTGCTAAGTGTTACTAAGTGTTACTAAGTGCAGCAAAGTGTAGCAAAGTGCAGCAGAAGGATGGTCTTGGTTAGTCTGGTTGGCTTTGGCTTTTGTTGAGTTAGGAAGTTCGCGATGTTTCACTTTATTGTCGTCTTGGTCTGCGCAGTGGTGTACATGTTCCTGTCATCATGGGTGCAGGTTCTGATCGCTACCATTAATACCTTTGTGCCGGATCCTATCCCTTTCTTCGATGAGATCGTGTTGTGGGCTGGGGGTATTGGCAAGATTATTTTTAAGCTCAAGCGCGATGGTCGTATTGGCACTCCTTTTGGCACCTTGGTGCTGCAAAACCAACATTTCAGTTGGGAGAAGAAAGGCAGCGCCAGCGAGACCGTTGGTAACACCTGCTATGCTGATAAGCGTAAGTTCGGCGCGCAAAGACCAAAGAACGAGAATTAGCGGTTAGAGGTAGGGCTGGACAGTTCGGGGGCGGGCGCCGAAAAAGTACATGGCGTGTGCAGACACAAAAGGGAGCCTAGGCTCCCTTTTGCGTTGATGAATTGGTGAGGCTGAGGCTCTACATGGATGATACGATAATGTAGAACGCACTGACGATAAAGACGCAGGCGAGGGCAATAACTAAAAGCTGCATCACCATGCGCTGATAAGCAATGCCCAAGAAGAAGAACGAGAACATCAGTAGGGTGCTAAACACGATCATAAATGGCGTTGGGAACAAGCATATGAGCGTGGTTAACATCACAAACAGGCCGATAACAAAGGTGATCATGGAGAGGCGATGACGACGTCTGAGCGCTTCTTGATGCTCTTTGATGTGTTGAGCCTTAATGCGTCTTTGCTCAAGAACCTTTTGCTTTGCGGCCGCGATTTTCTCTAGGCGCTCTTTACGCTTCTGCTCTTGCACCTCGCGCATTGATGGCAACTTCTTGCTATTAGTGCCAGTTGTATTGGTTCTAGTATCAGCAGGTGCAGTAGCTATAGCGGCACTAGATTTTTTGTTCGCGCTAGCGGTAGGTTTCTTTGAGCCCGAGCTAGTGGAAGCAGCGGTGGCTGCTTGAGCGCGCTTTTTAAGCTCGCTGTTTTTGCCTGTGCTACTATCCTTTATCTGCTTTTTGCCAAACATGGTAGTTATCCCAATCAAGATGCAGATGCTGTTTGTTAAAACACTGTCGCAACTAAGTCTTTGTTTTTGTGGTTAGGGAGTCTCTTGTGGAATTGGTGTAAGCAAGAGAGCGCAAATGGAGCCCATTGTTACAGTATGTATCCAACGGCGTTCTTGTGCTTTCTCACGCGGTGCTGTCTTTAGGGATCAAGGAGAGAGAAGGGTGTGATCATAACTCATCTTGGTACTCAGCAGTCAGCACCTAACGTCAGCACCGGCATCAGCATCAGCATCAGCTCACAACAAAACGCTTATGCTGTGCTCATTGTCGTGGCCATGGTTATTGCCAAGGCTGTGACTGCGACTGTGATTGTGACCGTGAATTAGACTGAGCCTTGATTTGATGGGTTCTGCTCATAGGCTCATGCCTATATCTCTTTCTCCTGAGCTAAAGAAATACCTTTTAGCGTTTACTATTCTTTGCCACAAAAGATCTATCTAACGATCTTAGCTAGGGTTAGTCAGCGATGCCGTGCAGTTTCTCCTAATAGGCTGCCGGCCTAAGCACGAGTCCTCTAGCATTTAATTCTTGAGCTTTCAGCAATCTCCTCTGTCACTTGTGAAGTACGGCAAAAAAACGACTTTTCTTTGCCAATGCATCACAAGTGCAGCTTAGATGTACTCACATAGTCTTATCACATCACACAGTGGACTACATGGAGTATGGGGTTAGGCTATAGCTGAGTAGCTAATGTCCACCCTGAGCTTTGGTTTATCGAAATTGTCGAAATTGTCGAAAGCTGTTTGTACACATTCTAAGGAATTCTGCTCTGTAACGCACGAAAAAAGATGAGGAACCAAGCGGGATTGAACTTAGGGGCGTGTTATACCTCATATTTTCAGGTCTACGCTGATCTAGATCTTCTTCTTCTTCTTCGTGGAACAGCATGTATTGCTTTGCGTATGCTGTTGTCTCATGCGATTGCGCAGCAAGTGCACATGCGCAGCATACACTTGCATTAACGGCGAGAAAGGTTATTTTCTCCAAGGATATTGCGACTTTTACCCAAGTGATTGCTACGGCGATTCGATAGCTTGCTTCAATTTGTGATTTGTATCACACATTATGCGCCAAACCTTGTTTCAACCAAGTGTCACGCAGTTAATCACAAATAAAGCATCAATCCCGCATCAGAGCTTGCTTGTGCAAAATTCGCGAAGAAGCAATGTGATTTAAATCACAAATTCAAAGGGGTAATCGAATCGCCGTAGGCAAGGATTGACCAAGCTCACGCTTTAGCCTTAGCCTAAGCCAAAAAAAGCTTGGGCGAGGCTAGTCTTGGCCAGCCTTGGCGCTGTTTAGCTTGTCGTTAAAAAGATGAGAGAAAAAGCCACAAGGCCCAAGGGCCTCGCATGAAAGCGCAGCGCATCTTGGGCCTTGTGGTGGAGAGAGACTTTAGTCTCTGCTCGGAGCTAAGTTGTTAGCGAGCTTTTTGGCTTGAGGCTTTGGCCTTTGGCCTTTAGCCTTTAGCCTTGAGCCTCGTCCTCAGCCTGACGTAAGAGCTCGTTTAAGCCGATCTTAGAGCGGGTCTTCTCGTCAACACGCTTGACGATGATAGCGGCGTATAAGGAGTACTTGCCATCCTTAGATGGGAGGTTGCCAGAGACCACCACAGAGTATGGAGGAACCTTGCCGTACATGATTTCACCAGTGGTGCGATCATAAATACGGGTGGACTTGCCAATAAACACGCCCATCGAAATCACAGAGCCTTCACCCACGATCACGCCTTCCACGATCTCGGAGCGGGCGCCGATGAAGCAGTTGTCCTCAATGATGGTAGGGCCAGCCTGTACAGGCTCTAGCACACCACCAATGCCTGCACCACCAGAGAGGTGAACGTGCTTGCCGATCTGGGCGCAAGAACCAACAGTAGCCCAAGTGTCGACCATGGTACCAGCACCAACACGAGCGCCGATGTTCACAAAAGATGGCATTAAGACCACATTTGGCTCTAAGTAAGAACCACGACGTACCACAGCACCTGGAACAGCGCGTAAGCCTTCCTTAGCAAAACGCTCAGCGGTGTAGCCTTCAAACTTTAAAGGCACCTTGTCGTAGTAAGCACCACCAGGGATTTCAGTTAAAGTGTTGTCCTGTAACTTAAAGGATAAGAGCACGGCCTTCTTGATCCACTGATGAGTGACCCACTCACCATCAATCTTCTCTGCTACACGCAACGAACCGTCGTCTAAGCCGGAGATCACGTCATTGACGGCAGCGCGAATGTTGGCGTCGCAGTTGTTGATGCTGATTTGGGCACGGTTTTCAAAAGCACTCTCAATAATGCTTTGCAGTTCTAAGCTCATCTCTTGTCCTTGCTCTTGCTCTGTCAGATCGAAGTATCGTTCGCTGTGCAGAATGCATTATGCATACAAGCAGTATGCATACAAGCAGTATGCAGCAAGCGTATGTGCTTGCAGCTTGCAGGTTACATTCTGCTGTCTTAGAGCTTAACACGTAGCGCATTAGCGATAGCGTTAGCTATAGCGCCTAAGCACGGCAGCGAATATCGGACATTAATCTTAGCTAATCACAAAGTGCTGTCAAGAAAGGAGCAGCCTAAGCGCCTGCTTTAGGCAAACTTTATCGGACTTGAGTGCTTGTTTGCCTTATTTTGGGGCAATAATTGGCGAAAAAACGGTGATTGATTGGATGGAGCTTTAGGGGAAAGATGTATCACTTTGGTCAGTATTAGTGGCACAAAAACGCATGTTTATGCCGAATTTTAGTCGGCAATATCCTTTTTGCGGGAAAGAGACTATTGCTAACTCGTGCTGCTTTTTGGGGCGTTGGTTAGGTGTTACCAATACCTTAGCCAAGACCTCGGCCTCGGCCCAAGCCTAGGTCTTAGTCTTAGATTTTGCTTTAGCTTTAGCTTTGTCCTTGGGTATTGAGGTCATCAAGGACTTGGTAGAGTGACTTGGCGAGACGATCTTTGTTGCGCTCTGAGAGTGGACGTCCTTGCTTATCAGTAATTGAGAAGAAGTCGTCTGCACGTTCGCCTGTGGTGGTGATACGGGCGGAACGGACAAAGAGGTTGAACTTGCTAAAAGTGATACCGATTTTGGCGAGCAGACCGGGACGATCTAAGGTTGAGATCTCAAGGTTGGTACTCTCCTTTTGGCGATCCTCTAGGTAGTTGATCACTGTCTTGAGCTTAAAGATCTGATTCTTGTTTGGCTTTTGTTCTTGCTCTAGCTTCTCAATGCTTGGCTCTTCATCATTAATACCTTGCAACAAAGCCTGTCTAATAGAGTGGAGTCGATCGTTGTCGATACACTGCCCCTTTTGCGACTGGAACTTGATCGTACACAGCGAGTGATTGAGCTTGTTGCGGATAAACTGCGACGATTGGATGTTGAGGCGCTTCTTGGCCATGATGTAAGTGAGATAGCCAAAGTTGAACTTAGGCGTGATCGACTTGGTGTAGATCAACATCTCGGTGCCGGTGTCTGGGTGTTGAGCAAACAAAATCAGCGGCTTCTTATCCTCCATATAGGTGAGAATGTTGCGGGTATGCCACGCAAGCTCAAATGGGGTGTAGTAGATAAAGTAGTTTGGCTTGTAGTAAGACCAATAGGTACGCACATCCTGTTCGTTTAAATCGCGCATATAGCTCAATGCTATTTGCTGATTTTCGTTAGCGTGGAGCTTGATGTCGTGCGGCATTTCCAGACCATGGCGTAATGCTTGGCGGGTTGAGAAGTACAGCTGCTTGAAGACCTGATCTTTCCATGAGTTCCACTCATGATCATTGGTTGCGCTGATATCAGCCACCGAGAGGCAGTAGAGCAGGTTTAAGTGTTCTTCATCCTGCACTAACTTTGAAAACTCGTTGACCACCTGTGGATCGTTGATATCACGACGCATGGCTGTAGCTGACATCAAGAGGTGGTTGTACACCAACCACGAGATCAACCTTGTTTGGTAGAGAGTGTAGTTGTGCAGTTGGCAGAAATACAGAGCCTCACCCGCGCCTAATTGGGCGTGGTGGCCACCTTGTCCTTTGGCGATGTCGTGCATTAACGAAGCGACAATCAGGATTTCTGGGTTGCTTAGTTGATTGTAGACATGTTTAAAGAGAGTGTGCACACTCTCGGAAGACTTGTTGATGACATCGATGTTCTTGATGACACGGATGGTGTGCTCATCCACCGTAAAGGTGTGGAACATATCAAATTGGCTTAAGCCCTCGATCTTTTCCCACGATGGCATGTAAGCCGAGAGCAGACGATGCTCATGCATCAAAGGAAAAGCAATGCAGGCCGACTGCGGATTTTCCAAAATGCTCTTGAAGATAGCGCGACACTCAGGAATTTCTACTAAGTAGTTGTTGAGAGAGCGACGGGTGCGACGCAATAAGCGCAGACAATTGACGTGCAAGCCCACCACCTCAGGGTGTTTGGCCATGAGCATGAATATCTCAAGCATTTTGCTCTTGTCGCGTTCAAACACATCAGGGTTGGTGACGTCGATGAGTGGGCCACGACGCAAGAAGTCACTGCTTAAGAACTGCGTTTCCTCATCCCCTAAGTGACCCGTGATACGCAACACCTCAAGTTGGAGCGCCATAGAGTTGAGCTCACGAATACGACGCAAGGTGCGATACAAATCGCGCATCATATCCTCAACTTGGGCGTTGTTATTGCCAGTGTAGCCAAGTCTTTCAGCTACGCTTGGTTGGTAGTCTAAAGTCAGGCGGTTGTCTTCACGGCGATTGCAGATGTGTAGGGCATAGCGTACCTGATAGAGCACATCACGGCTTTCGATGAGCTCTTCGTACTCTTCTTGGCTTAAAAACTCCAAGGCCAACATGTCTTCAGGAGTTTTTGCTTGGAAGTGGAAGTTAGCAATCCACTGCATTACATGAATATCACGAATGCCGCCTGGATTGTGCTTTAAATCAGGCTCAAGGGAGTATGCAGTGTCTTTGTAGGCGTGGTGACGCTCTAGTTCTTCTGCCACCTTGGCGTGGAAGAAGCGTTTGGTGTTCCACGTACTGTCGTTGTGAATGGTGGTCAGAAGCTGATCATAGACCTCTCTGTTGCCGCATAAAAAGCGGGTTTCTAGCAAATTGGTACAGATGGTGAGGTCTGCGTTGACGTTCTCTAAGGTCTCAGCAATGGTACGCACTGACGAGCCGATATCGAGTTTTAAATCCCATAAATAGGAAATAAAGCTAGAGATATGTTCTTGAGCCTCAGTAGATAAAGGGCTGCGGCTCACTAAGAGGATATCGATATCGGACTTTAAAAAGAGCTCGCCACGACCATAACCTCCTACAGCAAGCAAGGTCAGGCCATCTTCATGATCGAGCATAAAGTGGCTAAAGAGCTGCTGCATCATGACATCGACATAGTGGGTGCGGTAATCGAGCAGTGAGGAAACGGCATAGCCCTCAGCAAAGAACTTCACGAGTTCCTCTTCAAGCTGAGCTAAGTACTCACGACCTGTCTTGAGGGTAGTGACATCAAGCTTGCAAGTAAAAGGATGTTCTACGAGCAAATTCACAGCGTGCTGCTTGCGCGGCAACTTAATGCGAGTGTACATATCATGAGCCTGGCTTACTTGGATGGTGAGTTAGAGTGCGAGCGGCTAAAGAGGCTGCTTCCTTAGGCGGTAAAAACAGTGGGCTCTTCCCCTGTTTTTTAGCCCTGTCCTAATTGTAGCATGGCAAAAACACCACGCCCCGCGCTAAGAGCGTCTAGCGCGGGGCGTGGCAGAAATAGGGGCTAAATGCCTACAAGTGGCTTAGAGCCGAGGAGCTGCTAGGGGCTACGAGGGGCTATGATGAGCTAGTCTTGAGTAGCGGCAGGAGCAGCATCTTTTACATTGTGCAGGATGCGGCTGATGACGCCGGCCTCTTCCTCTTCTGGACGAATGGTTAGCACTTCACAGCCATCATGGGTCACAAGAATAGTGTGCTCAAATTGGGCTGAGCCTAATTTGTCGGCAGTGGTGACAGTCCAGCCGTTCTTCTTATTGAGCTTGGTGCGCCAAGTACCAGCGTTGATCATTGGCTCAATAGTAAAGGTCATGCCGGCCTCTAAGAGCAGGGAGTCGTGGTTTCTGTAGTGCAGAACAGTAGGCTCTTCGTGGAATTGGTTGCTGATACCATGGCCACAGTACTCACGGACAATAGAGAAGCGCTCGCGATCAGCAATCTTCTGAATAGTGTCACCGATGTCTGTTAAGTTAGCGCCTGCGCGAACCACACGTAATGCAGCATAGAGAGCCTCTTGAGTGGTGGCAATTAAGCGCTTGTTGACTGGGGTGGTTTGGCCTACCACAAACATCTTAGAAGTGTCGCCGTAGTAGTCATCCTTGATGACGGTGACATCGATGTTGAGCATGTCGCCCTCTTTGAGCTTGCGCTTACCAGGGATACCGTGGCACACCTCTTCGTTGATAGAGATGCAGACGCACTTTGGATAGCCGTGATAGCCCAAGCAGGCGGAGATCGCATGCTGTGTGTTCACGATATAGTCTTGGCAGAGGTCATCGAGCTCACCGGTGGTGATACCAGCCTGAATGTGAGGCTCAATCATGACTAACACATCGGCAGCGAGCTTGCCAGCAACGCGCATCAATTCGATTTCACGAGGTGATCTAAGGCGAATGTTCATAAATGGCTCGCGCACTAGTGGAGGACTTAGTGACCACAGCTAGTAACGCTTTTCTCCGTTACGTAACAATAACAACAACAAATAGCTATAGCGCAAAACTCGTTTGGAGAGCTTTGTCGCGGCCTAATTTTAACTAATGCCGCGTAATTCCCTATGCGTAAGCGTAGGGATGTAAGCGGCCGAGCAATCTCACTTTGGTTGATT
>CALXYZ010000137.1 GCA_944393075.1 uncultured Anaerobiospirillum sp.
AACACATTTGCAACGTACTGCTTCTGGGCGCGCTCAAGCTTTCGTTGTTGCTTGATTTCACTAACGCCGTCAAGGAAATCAAGCAACAACGAAAGCTTGAGCGCGCCCAGAAGCAGTACGTTGCAAATGTGTTACGAACTCTTAAGGAGGAGTTGGCCTGCCAAGGGATGTCTGTTACTTATGAGGGAGTCTACGAGGGCAACCTGCTTTTCTTCACATATTTTCTCCCTGTTGATGGGCAAAGAGGGGTCTTTGGGTACCCGCAGTATGTCTTGGTTGATCCTAAAGACCCCTATATCCGCGCTTACGTATCTGACCAAGACTTGAAACTCACTAATTTCGTAATGGATATCAGGCAGCAAAGAAAGCTTGAACGCGCTAAGAAGAAAGCAGAGAAGAAGGCTCAAGCCGGAGTACAGCAGTCGCTGCAATAGGATAGCAATACGCCACCATAACGGCGCCCGCTCCTGGAGGTTTACTCGTCAGGGGCGCTCGACCATGACAGGTTCTTGTATGCTCAATACCAGCAACAGAAAGATGACTGTTAAAGCCGCTTGCACTGAGTCTTGCAAAGCGGCTTAGCTCTGTTAGCGGCTGTTAGCGGCTATGTCCCTTGTGCATAGCTGTACGTGTGAGTGAGGCTACGGCACGACTGCCGCGCAGCTGTGTGGCGGTGGATTGTTGTTCACGGGCTCTAGCTGCCTCAAAAGCTTGGCGCTGACTACCACGTAGGATTGGCCCATGGCGTGGTGAGGTGGCTTGCTCTTGCAGCATAGCAATGTGCTTAGCGGCGCCTGCTCCTGAAGAGTGATTGTCGTCTCTGTCTCTATCACTGTCGCTGTCGTAGGCACCGTTGTTGTCGTGATCAGCTACGTCAAGCATCACTGAACCTGTAGCGCCGTAGGTATCAACGCGTACCACTCTGTTGGCTTCTGCCACTAAGCGCTCAACCTCAGGCGATAGCTTTGGTTGAGGCTTTGGTGCTGGTGCTAAGCCTCTGTAGGTAGCAGCAGGAGTGATCTCCAGTTCGATATCATCAGCATCGATACCAGCACTATCAGCAGCATCATAGTCATCGTATGCAGCGCCCGCTCCTCTACCCCTATCCTGAGCATCATCTTCATCTTCATTGTCATAGGCTAAAGATAAAGATGAGGCTGGGGCTGGGGCTGAGGCAGAGCCTTTTGTATCTCGGCGCGATGATGCTCGCTCATCTCTGTTCTCGCTGTTGTTTCTACCATCTCTGTTGCCGTCACGGCTATTAGAGCCCGAGTGACGTGCTACGAGGTTGCTAAGAGCCGAGGCAATGACGCCACCACTGCGAGCTTCTTCGGCCGCTTCTGCATCATAGCCGTCCTCGCCATAGGATGAGGCTGGCATAATCTGCAGTTGGTCGTCCCCAAAGATCGAGCTGTCATCATCAAGGGCACCATCATCACCGCTTTGGCTGAGGGCAGCACGTACTTGTGCTAACTCACGCTGATGTTCTGCATCCTCGTGTTCAGCATAATCCTCACGAGCACCACGACCTACACGCTCAGCATCACGATTAGCGGCACGATTAGCGGCGCGTAAGTCTCTATCCTCACGGCTTGCATGGTTCTCATAGTCATCATGACCATCATGATCACCTTGGTAGTAAAGCCCATCGTAGTCACGAGTTGAGGTGCGGGCGCTGTGCATGTCAGCTGCTGTTTCGTGGTAATTGTCAGCATCGTCAGCATAGCTGTCAGCACGGTAAGAGTCATAGGACTCATAGCCGTCGTAGCCGTCATCACCGCTATAGGCAGCAGCCACATTCACTACATATAAGCTCTCGTCATCATCGTCATATCCACCTCTGCTAGTGGACTCTAAGAGTGAGGCTCCACTAGTCATCATAGGTCTTGTGCCCTGAGCTGGGTATTGAGGTTGACCATAGCCTTGGGCTCTAACTCTCTGTGGAGACTGAGCAGATCGAGGTGCTTGATGTGGTGCTGGATAAGGGCGTCTTTGTCCAGTGGTGTTAGCGCTAGCATTAGCGTTGGCGCTATAGCCCCTACCAGTCTCACGCATAGCCATAGGCTCTGAGGCATTGCCCATTGCCGTAGCACGAGTGCGCTGCGATGCAGAGATAGCTGGATTTACCGCATTACGACGGTTAGGTACAACACCATTGGCGTTACCTGTGTAGTAGATGTCACCACGTACAGGAGCACCATTGCCATTACTATTGCTATTGCTATTACCGTAAGCGCGAGATGCTGCAGCAGAGGCAGAGTTGGCGTTCATGTTAGCTCTGCCATTATGAGGCATAGCTTGCTGTGAACGTCCACCTGCCCCTACTGGGCCATATTGACCTTGATAGCCCTGTGCCCCCTGTTGCCCCTGTGGGCGTACAGGGCGGCGGCCATTTGGAGCACCCATTGGGCCTTGATTACGGCTTGCTTGTCCGTAGCCTTGACCTGGGCGACCTTGGAATCCTTGAGCACCTTGGGAGCCTTGGAAATCTTGGGAACCTTGGAGCTGGTTTGGTGCTGTTGCTGACATTGAAGCTTGGGCTCTACCGCCTTGTGCCATTTGGCGGCGCATAGCAGCAGCTTGCTCTTGGCGTCTCAAGGCTGCTGATTGGCGTGCTTGTGGATTGAGCGTATTGCCCTGGCCTTGGCTCTGTCCTTGGCCTTGAGCTTGGGGCAGCACTAAGTCGTCTACCATTTGCAGGGCTTCAGGCATGCCCTCGTAATAAGGATTGCGCTCATAGCGTGGCTCAGGAGCACGTGGTCTACCATTACGTGATAGCTGTTGTGGGCCGGCCATGCGTGGGGAAGCTGGGCGTCTATTACCGTTAGCGCTGACGTTGCCACCATGGCCACCATGGCCACCTTGGCGCTGATTACTTGGTGCACCGTTAAAGGCGCGACGTAGACGCTCTTCTTCGCTTAAGTAAGCGCTAACGTGGGCTACAGTACCATTACCGTTGCCTGCACGCTGAGCTTGGACTTGAGCTTGGACTTGAGCTTGGGCTTTAGCTCTGGCCTGAGTCTTACGTGCTTGGGCGCGAGCTGCCACCGCCGCAGCATTAGGGTCGGTGATTGGTCGTCTTCTATACTCAGAGGAGACATCTGCATCGACAGCTAAAACCGGTGCCTTGCTTTGCGCCATAGCAGCTAAAGCCTTGGCGTTGACCACACCTTGCTCTAAAGCAGCCACTAAGGCTTCAGGCTTGCCCTGCTTAGCAGGTATCTGGGCATTGGTTTTGTTTGCTGCGCTCTTGCCTTTACCTTTACCCTTGCCCTGAGCCTCAGCTTGAGCGCGGGCGTCTGCCTCTAGGGCAGCACGTACTAGCTCTTCTACCGTCTCCTTAACTGACTCAACGTCGATAGGAGTCTTAGCCTTGGCTTTGTCCATGTCGGCAAAGCCACCATAGCCATGAACCACGCGCTCGTCTTCTTGGCGATCAGGCATCTGATAGACGATAGCCTGCTCCTCAAGAGCTACGCCCTCATTAGGTACATAGACGCGACAGTTACCAAAGCTTGGCTGGAACGAGTGGTTTAAGTAGCGTGCAAGGCTAATGATGCGTGCCCAATCAAGACGGGACGCGTTAGCTGGCAGCAGCGGCATGCTAGCAAAGAGATATGGGCCTTGGTTGCGGCTATTGAGTCCCTTAAGACGCTGGCAATTGCCTAACCACAGGTCACCTTGCAGAGATGGATTGCTATCACCATACACCGCCTCCACGCTTTGCGTCTGAATCATGCGCCCAATCTGACGGGTAGCACTCTCCTCATCATCGCCAAAGACCGCCATTGCCACAGCGCCCGCCCCAGCACCTGCACCACGACCACTGCTAGAGCCAGCGCCAGTGCCCGTACCATTATCATTACCGGCCTCTGACTCAGAATCCTGGTCTTGCTCCTGATAGCGCAAGAGCAGAGATGCTAAATCACTGTTATCGTCTTCCTCTCCTAAGAGGTTGGTGAGGCTCAATGGGCGCACTAAGGCCGAAACCGAGCTATTGGTATTAGCGCTTGGTTGTGGACGGCGCTTGATTGGCTGGAGGTGGAAGTTATCGCTTAAGAACGAGTGCTGCTTTTTGAAGTCACCCTCTTGTGGACACATCACACGCAAGTGTGGGTACTGATTGGCAAAGAGCTTTAATAAGTCACGACGCTCTTTGACTACACGGTGCTCCTTACAAGCGGCGATCAGCTCACGTGAGTCCTCTGGGCTTAAGCGCTCTAAGCACAGCACGGCGTTGATGCTATCGAATAAGGTCAGGCCCTGATCTAAGTCAAAGCGCAGCTTGCTAGCCATAAGCTCGGCTAACATCTGTCTAAAGCGTAGGAGCTGTGAGCCATAGGAGATGAGGATCTTTGGGTTATCTACTAACTCATCTAAGCTCTCTTCACAGAGCTCGGCGATCAAGATACCGTGGTCTTGGTTCACCACTGCTAGAGGAATGCGCTCTAACTGTACGCGGATGTCGGTGACGATTAAGTCCTCGTCTTGCAGGTATGGGGTAAAGTACTCCATCAAAAGACGGGCACTGCCGCTTAAAAGACGCTCTTGTGGAGCGACTTTAGGCTTGCTTGCCGGCTCTTTATAGGCATTAACGCCCTGAATGAGATTACCGTGCGCAAGGAGCTGGGCGGCATCAACGGATACAGGCATTAAGGCAGTAGCATTGGCCGCCTCATCTTGGGAGAAGCGACGGTTACGCTGACCTACATGGGAGGCTCTATGACCAAAAAGACCATGATGGGTACTAGGGCCGTTTTCTACAGCCTCACTTACCCTAATAATGGAGCTAGCCTCACGGGCGGCAGCTTTTTCTTCGGCTCTACCCTCGGCTAAGGCTTGGAGCAGCGCCCGCTCGTCATAGCCACTATCGCTCTCATCGTAGCCGTAGCCATAGCCATTATCAGCGCCCGCACCGAGACCTGCATCTGCGTCCTCAGCGCCGTCAGCGGTATCAGCGGTATCAGCGGTATCGGCTCCCTCAGCATCTGCATCAGTAGCAGCACTGCCTTTAGGTCTGTCCCAAGACATGGCTGGACGTGGACTATGGTGTACCTTGCCTTCCGCCTGTTCAGGGCTTAAGACATTGTGGTACTCATTGTCCTCAGGGCGCTCGGCTTTAGCACGAATCGAAGCAATGCGGCGGCTATCACCTAAGAGATTGTCGACTAATGCCTCTAAGGCATCGTCTTCAATAGTGCTGCGCTGAAACTTAAGGCGACCAAAGAGATCTTCATTCTCGACTTCTTGGGCACCTAACACCGCAGCATTGGCGTTACCACGCATCTTACCGATGCTATCGCGCTCTTGGAGGCGAGCTTTAACGCGAGATAAAGGGGCGGGCGCTGCTGCAGCTACTGCCAGAGCCTCGACTTCGGCATCATCAGCACCACCATTGCTGTTATAAGGCTTGACTGAGGCAGCGGTGGTGTTGGAAGACGCCGACGCAGACGAAGACTCAAACACCACGTTTTGTCCCAAGATAGGCACGGTCATGTGATCAGCCCCATGGCGACGTGGCTGATGCTCGTCTAAGAGAGCAGACGCAAACTTGGCTTTTTTCTTATTAGCAGCGGCATGAGAGCGCTGACGCTCGGCATTACGGGCGCGCTCTTGCTCCTCAAGACGACGCTCTTCTTCTTGTAGTGCAGCGTTAGCTTGAGCGTCACCATTAGCGAGTGCCACTAAAAGTGAGCTTAACGGGGCTTGGGACTTTGGCATGCACTTCTCTCCAGAGCGTCAACAAACAAAAAGGGGCAAACAAACAAACAAAACCAGCCCTGCACTTGAGCCCACCGAGCTCACCATGCTCACAGAGTTCACTGAGCCTACTTGCTCACTAAACCCACCACGCACTAGTTGTCATGTGGTGAGTAGATGATGACTATAGCGGCAAAAGCGCAAGCAGAATCTGGGTTATGTCTAAGTTTAAAAGGTGAATCAGGTTGCAGCCGAAGACCACTGTGGTCAAGCTAGCTAGCACACACCAGTACATGGTCTGAGCACAGCGGTATAGGCCGTAGCAGCTGCTCGTTTGTGGGTGTTTGTTTAAAACTAACACCGTATCCAAACTAAAAGGCAGCAGAGCTTACAGAGTGAGCACTTGACCCACAGGCACAGCCATGGCCACAGCCATGGCTATATGGCTATATGGCTATACTGCATATTGTACGTGATTGACGCACCAACGGGGCGCCTATAGCAAGATACGGGCCCCAGAAATCGTCAAAAGTGGGAGAGGAAGAAAGGTGTAGCGCTAAAAGATGGGAAGAATTGGCAGGTAATAGTGGGTAATGGTGGGCAGAGTGTCTACAGCTCTGCCCTGTTAATAGGCTTGGTTGTGCAGTGTTCTGCACGAGGCTGACCACTAATCACTGCTCACTGCTGCAACATGCAGCGTTACATGCAGCGGTAGCTACAGAGAGCAGATTAGGCGCATAGAGCACTGCGTGTAGCGCGCAGCTTACAGCAGCAACTGCTCTTTGTGCACAAAGAAGGCAACGGTTTTTTGGGAGGCGTGCAGCACCTTTGACAGGAGGGTGATGGACCACTTCTTCTTGGTGCTGAGCAGCTGAGCCGAGAAGCTGTCGACATGAGCCATTGCCTCCCTTGGGGTCATGTTCAGCAAGAACTTGAGCTTCTCGTACACCGAAGCATTCTTTGCGGCGCTGTTCTTAAGAAAAGGGCCTCGCAGCACGTTTACGATCAAGCCCGAGAAGCTATTGGTGGTGTAGCAGCGCAGCCAATCACGCACCGTAAACCTATCGACCTCGCACTGCTCACTGAGCTCATTAATGGAGGTCGTAGCGAGAGAAGACGAGGCCGCTATGAGGATGCACTTGCAAGCCTTACGGCACATGACATGGGTACCAGGGGTGGACAGGCACTTACGGCACTTGTCCAAGTCCTTACCGCGCACCGTCAGCTCACCGTTTTCCCAGTACAGCGAAGCCAAGAAGTTACTGAGGACGCGGTAGTCAACGCTGTTATTCGGATTAGGCTCAATGCAGGCAAAGCCTTGCATTATGAAGCGCTGAATCAAGTTCTTGACGGCCGAGGTGGACATACCACTTTCTCTAGCAATGTAGGCTAAAGTAGCGTCGGGCTTGGTAGCAGCGACGATGCAGCGGCATCGCTTGTAGAAGTCAGCGTCGTAGCAGCCGCGCTTACTGCCAACGCCAGCGCCGGCGTCAGAGCCAGAGCTAGCACTAGCAGCGTTGGCAGCAGCGCCCGCACCGACCGCCGCAGCTGTGGCTGTGGCTGTGGCTGTGGCTGTAGATACAGCTGTGGTTGCGGCGGCGACGGCGGTAACTTCGCTTAAGAGGACACGGCACTTCTCCACATCTTGGCCTAAGGAAGTTAGCTCCCCGTTAGCGTCGTGCAGAGCCTGTTGGAGGGCCTCGATGTACTCGCAAATTAGAGCTCGGTTACGTGGGGTGGTTGCCAAACCATTAAGAGCAGCAAAGCCACCCTCAGTAAAGCGCTCCAGCCAAACCTTAGCGCGGGTTTGGTCAAGCCCACTTTGCTGAACCACGTAAGCTAAGGTGGCACATGGCTTAGCAGCAGCTAAGACACACAGGCAGCGTCTCACCTTGTAGGGGTCAGCCATTTCGCTTTTGACGTAGGCTTTGCAGCGCTCCAAATCGTAGCCATTAGCAGTAAGGGCACCGGTGTCATCGTACAGGGACTCTTGCAGATCCTTGATTTGGTCACTGACACGCTGCATAGCAGTTTGCTCGTCATCTAAGCCGGCAAAGCCCTTGCGCATAAAGTTATTCAGCCACAGCTCCAAGAAGACGTGCTTAGCGTTAAGAGTTCCCAAGATGGAGCCAAGGGAGCTCTTGGTGTTAGAGGCAAGCAGCACCAGCAAGCAGCGCTTCTTTTTGCGGCTCTCAGCCTGGCTTAACTTGGCCTTGGTATCGCACTCAGCGATAAACTCGCGGCACTTGTCCAAATCAAGGCCGACAGCGGTGAGCTCGCCGTTGTGGTCGTGAAGCGACTTACGGAAGTTGGTCAGCACGCGCTTTGGAGACATGCGCTCCTCCACCGGTGCGAACTTGCGCACAGCTACCTGTGAAGCCCCAGTCTTAGCAGCAGCGCCGTCGTTGATATCGGCACTAACTACAGCTACGTCAGTGCTACTAGCAGTGGCGCTAGCGCTAGCGCTAGCGCTAGAGGCAGTAAGCGCAGCAGCTGTGGTCTCTGGGACTAAACCCAAGGCCAAAGCAGCAGCAGATACTGGAGCTGGAGTCGTAGCTGTAGCAGGAACTGAAGCTGGTGCTGGTGCTGAAGTTGCAGCCAATGCTGGATCTGAGACTGATGCAGGGGCTGGGTCATGGTCTGTGGCTGCGGCTGCGGCTGGCACAAAAGCCGAGACCGCGGCTGGAGCCAAGAACGAAGCCGAAGTCGAGACCGCGAGCGTTGCCGGAGTGGAATTCGATACCGATGAAGCAGCAGCAGCAAAGTCAGCTGCTGAAACTGTAGTGGTTGCGGCACCAACCACCACAGATTGATCCTTGTTGTAACTCATACCTAATTCTCCTAGACTTTACCACAATGAAAGTAAAGCAATCCCTATTAACTAGGTATATGATACTAAAATGAATCAAATTTTACAATCATTAACCAAAAGGTACTAACAACTTCACAGCTTACAAGAAGTCAATACAGCCGCATCCTTGGTCTTTTGATCTAGATCAAGGATTGCAGACAGCTGCCAGCCAATGAGAGCTTAGAGAGTTGGGAAAGGAGAGGTATGGAGCAAGGAGTGCGAATGCGGCGTGCGAGCTGACGGCTGCTGGTTGTAGGGTGAGGCACCCGCTCCCAAACTTAGCGCCAAGCGCAGCTTGGATTAAAGCTTGGGAGCGGTGGCCAAGAGTTACAGCACACGCTAAGGCGGCAGCGGCCAAGCCCAGAACAATAACAGACAGGGCACAAGCAGAGCACAGCTGCCCAAGGATTAGGCCCCGAATCGCAGCTGCAGCTAAGCACACTACACTCGCCCCTCTATCCCTTAGCCTCAACCCTTTGCTCTCAGAGAAGTGAAGCCGCAGAGAAACAGGGAAACTGAAGAGCGGTGAGTGCGCCGCAACTAAAGCAGGAGCGGGCGCCGCTACGCACGGCATGGGTGCTGTCTTGAGGACTGCGCCTACGTCATGCGCAGCACGGCTTTTTTTTTTTTTTTTTTTTTATTTTTTTTTTTTTTTTGGTAGTGGAATTTGGTTTTTTTTTTTG
>CALXYZ010000138.1 GCA_944393075.1 uncultured Anaerobiospirillum sp.
TAAGTATGAACCTACAGGGGTTAATGCCTTATGGTACAAGGGTTAGAGGCTGATTTGTGCTGTACGCACAGCTCGCTGAATTTATCTGATGACAGCTTTGCTGACTTTGCTAAGCGCGATGACTTACCACAGTTTGATTTCATCGCTCTTAACGATGTGTGGTCTTTTATCTCTGAGGAGAACCAAAACTTTATCGTCGACTTTGTGGGCAAACACCTCAAGGCTGGCGGTGTGTTCTTCATCTCCTATCAGGTCTCTCCAGGCGCTGTTCCTTTTGAGCCAGTGCGCAACCTGATGTACAACTATGAGAACAAGGTACTGCCAGCAGACCTGACCGTAGAGCAACGTTTAAGCGGCGTTAAGGGCTTCTTACAAGGATTAATGCACGCCTCGCCATCTGTCACCACCCACTACCCACTGCTCTTTCGCACCATGGAGCAGGTTCTCAATCGTGATACCGCTACCGTGGCCAACGAACTGTGCCATGAAAACTGGAATATCACTCACTTCAGCGACCTGCTGGCTAAATTAGAGAACATCAAGCTCAGCTATGCTTGCTCTGCTTTGGGTTTAGATCATGTTGATCACATCAACCTCTCGCAAAAACAGAAAGACTTCTTAACCAAGTTCCATGATGCGGACTTGTTTGAAGACTTCCGTGACTTCATCGTCAACCGCCAGTACCGCTATGACTTCTTCGTCAAGGGAGCTTGTAAGCTGTCGCAAAGCGAGCAAGACAACGCCCTCTTAGGCACCTTTGTGGTACTGCCAATGGTGGCTTCTAACTTTACCTACACCATTCGCGGTCGCTTAGGTGATGCCAACTTAGACAAGGGCTTGTATGGTCCTGTGATCAATGCTTTAAGCGACAACAAGCCTCATGCTATTGCAGAGGTCATCACTGCAGCCACAACCGCTGATGCTAGCCACAGCATTGCTGAATACTTCGAGGCTATTCGCATCTTAGTCCTCACTAACGTCATCAATGTGGCCGTACCAGAGGAGTCGATTACCGACGAGATCAAGCAGCAATGCCAAGCTCTCAACATCAGCATGGTTGCCAACTGCGAATTTGATCAAATCCCAGTACTTGCTAGCCCTGTGGTCCAAGGCGGCATTTATGTCAGCCAAGTTGATAAGCTGATCTTAAAGGCCGACATCTTAGACATCCCTGAGGATCAGGTACAGAGCTACATCGTAGGCGAGCTCTTTGCCCACAAGTACGTGGTGCGTGAAGGCCACTTAGTGCGCTCCTTAGCTCAAGATACTGGTGATGCTAATACCAACACCGACCAAGAGGTCAAGGAGCTCACTGAGTACGTAGCCAATATTCAAGGCAAGTTTGTCGATTGCGTCCTACCAGTGCTGCGTGCCCTGTTAGTGATCTAAAACCACAGCTGTAGCGCGCTCGCATGCGCACACATGCAAGCAAGCATGCATGCTTGCTTGCACGCGCACAGACAGCCATAAGCGCCGCTGACCCACCCAACACCAAGCAAAGCTTTGCTTGGACTGAGTGATGGTTAGCGGCGCTTTGCTTTTCTCATTAATTCTTTGTTGACATTGGTGTGGTCTACATCTCCTACAACGTTTCCCCAGGCTTCATCACCTTTGAGCCAGTCCGTCAGCTGATGGCTGAGTTTAACGAGTGCTTAGTCGCTCCAAAGATGGATCCAGACTCCAAGGTTAAGGCTATCCGTGAGTACTTAGAGCGCTTAATTCAGGTCAACCCTGCTGTGCTGCAGAACAACCCAACCTTAGCCGCTCGTATCCGTGACACCTTAACTAAGGATAGCCACTACCTATTTGCAGAGTACTTCAACCAAAGCTGGGATATCATCCACTTCAGCGACATGGTGGCCGCTTTAGACCACGCTAAGCTCAACTACGCTTGCTCCGCTACTGGTACTGAGCACTTAGACAATATCAACCTCACTCCACAACAGCAGCAGCTCTTAGCCTCACTGCGCGGCACTCCACTGTTTGAGAGCACCCGTGACTTCATCGTCAATCAACAGTTCCGTCGTGACTTCTTTGTCCGCGGCCCAATGCAGCTAACCCCTGCTCAAAAGGATGCTGAGCTCAGAGCTACCCACTTCATTCTTGCTGTTCCTTCTGAGGACTTCAGCTACCAAGTCAACACCCGCTTAGGCAAGGCAAGCTTAAAGCAGGAAGTCTACGAGCCAATCGTCAAGTTCTTCAGCGACTACCAGCCACACAGCTTAGGTGAGGCTTTAGATTCCTTAACCTCTGGCGACAACAAGCTCAACGCTCCTCAAGTAGCCGAGGCCATCTGCACCTTAGCCCTGTTAGGCACTCTCTCTCCAGCTAAGCCTTTAGCTGACATCAAGGACGAGGTAAAGGAGCGTTGCCAAAAGCTCAACGCTGACTTAATCTCCGGTCTTGAGTTAGCTCAGATCAACTGCTTAGCTAGCCCTGTGACCCAAGGAGCTATCTACGTCAACGACGTCAACCGCAAGTTAATATCTAAGTATCAGCAAGAGCCAAGCATCAGCGAAGAGGCTTTACTCGACTACATCTGCGCTGAGTTACAGCGTACTGGCGCTAACCTCAACCAAAAGGGTCGCGCTGTTACCGATGCCAACGAGCAGCGTGAGATCTTAAAGGGCTTTGTGCACACCTTCTATCAGCACTGCGTACCACTCTATCGTGGTTTGCAACTGATCTAAGGCTAAGGCTAAAGCAAAGGCAAAGACTAAAGCTAGGTCTAAGATCGGCCCCTTGTAATTTGAGCTAAGCCAAGACCACCCAACTAGCCCGTACCTCGTGAAGATGCGGGCTGGTTGGCTTTTCCCCACCACAGTACCTCCCAACCATCACAACCTCTTTATCTCTGTTGCCCCTACCGAACACGCAGATCACATACGTCACCTACTAATCGACTAAACAGATCTTGTAGGCTTCCATGCACTTTGGCCCCACGCAAAATCACAGATAAGCTGCCCTTTTGTCCTATAAGCACAGACAAATTGTGACAAAAAAGCCTAGAACAAACGTTTCTTAGGCTGTAATCGCGTATACTTGTGCTGCAAAACTGCATCATGACCACCACAGTGCTTCTTTTGCGTCACGCAAAATTCAAGCGATTGCGTGATTTTGAAGCCCAACAGCGTTATTTGCAGTGAAATTGCACGAAATAAGTATTTTTTGAGAGATTGCTTGCTGTGAGTAAAGCATGAGCTTTGCCTGCACCACTCAGTGCTTGATCTCATCTCTTCTTTATGTGTTCTTGTCCTTGTGTCGAGTGAACACTTTTAATGCTCAGGAGATCCCTCGCGCAGACGGCCTTTTCTAAGTCCAAGGCTAGCTGCGTGTGAAGCGCATTGTTGTCTGTGGTGAGCTTAAACAAAGGCTCTTGGTCTTTGTTTGTCTCATGGCCTTGCAATCAGCTATGACCCAACCCTAGTGGGCCTTAGGCTCTTCTAGGCATTTTTGGAGCTACACCAATGTCATCTTGGTCTATGGGCTACATGACCGACACACTGTACACTTTTGGCTACTACCAAGAGCTCAATCCACTGCGCGCTAAGTTCATCTTCAATCAGGCCGGTTTAGCTTTCCCTGATATGAAGTCAGGTTACGCTTGCGAATTAGGCTTTGGCCAAGGCGTCAGCATCAACATCCACGCTAACGCTTCCACCACCACTTGGTACGGCAACGACTTCAACCCATCGCAGGTAAACTTTGCCCGTCACTTAGCCCAAAAGGGTGCTGCTAACATCCACCTCTTCGAAGAGTCTTTTGGTGAGTTTGTAGAGCGTGACGACTTACCTAAGTTCGATTACATTGCTCTGCATGGCATCTGGTCGTGGATCTCCCGCGAAAACCAAGACTTCATCGTCGAGTTCATCAAAAAGAACCTCAAGGTCGGTGGTGTGGTCTACATCTCCTACAACGTCTCTCCAGGCTTCATGACCTTCGAGCCTGTACGCCAGTTAATGGCTGAGTTTAGCAAAAACTTAGTAGCCCCTAAGCTCAATGTCGATGAGAAGCTCAAGGCTATTCGAGGCTTTATTGAGAGCGTGATCCGCGTAAACCCAGCTGTGCTGCAAAACAACCCTATGCTGCCACAGCGTATCCAAACCACCTTCACTAAGGACAGCCACTACGTCTTTGCTGAATACTGCAACGACTTCTGGCACATCATCCACTTCAGCGACATGGTCAAAGACTTAGACCATGCTAAGCTCTCCTTTGCTTGTTCTGCTACTGGTACCGAGCACTTAGATAACATCAACCTAACTCCAGACCAACAGCAGTTCTTAGCCTCCTTACGTGGCACTCCACTGTACGAGAGCACTCGTGACTTCATCGTCAATCAGCAGTTCCGTCGTGACTTCTTTGTCCGTGGCCCAATGCAGTTAAGCGCATCTGAGCAAGAAGCTGCGCTCAATGCTACCCACTTCATCCTCGCCACCCCTGTTGACGACTTCAACTATCAGCTCAATACCCGTTTAGGTACCGCCAACTTAAAGCGTGAGGTCTACGAGCCACTGTTTAATGCTATGCACGATTACAAGACTCACTCCTTAGCAGAGCTCACTGCTACCTTAACGGCAGAGGGCAAGCTCAAAGCTTCTGAGGTATATGAAGCCGTACGCACCTTAGCCCTATTTGGCATCTTAGCGGTAGCTTTACCTGAAAACGAGATTGACGCTGATGTAGTAGCACGCTGCCAGAAGCTCAACCGTGATCTGCTCTCTGATATCGAGATCGCCAATATCAACTACTTAGCAAGCCCTGTAACCCAAGGCGGTTTTGCTGTAAGCGATGTGACCCGCAAGCTCTTACAAGCCTACCTCTTCCACAACAAGGAGAGCGAGGCAGACCTGATTGCCTACATCACTGACGAACTCAAGCGCACTGGCTCGACCTTAAACAAGCAAGGCAAACCAGTCACCTCCGAAAAGGAGCAGCACAAGATCTTAGAGCCATCGGTAACGACCTTCCTCAACGAGGCCCTGCCTCTCTACCGTAGCCTCAAGCTGATCTAACCATCTCAGCTAAGCGCAACCAAGCAACCAAGCAACCAAGCTCGGATGCGCTTAGTTGCTTGGCTGGGAGCGGCTGTGGTTCTACAAAAACAGCGCCCGCACCTCAACTTAGATCTCAATTTAGATCTCAAGTCTAGGAGCGGGCGCTGAACAGGAAAAAGCTATCCGATTGAAGGACGACTGGCGTCTTTGTTTTTAAGCCTTGGGTCTAACTATAACTCTAAGTCTAAGCCTTAGAGCTAAGCCTTAGCCGTGACAACCTTTGGGCTGACGTTGGAGTCTTGAGAGCTTGAGCTTGCGCTACCAACCTCCTCAACATCAGTGGCCTTTGGTTGCTTTACCTTGAGAACAAAGGTCAGAGTAAAGGCGATGGCGTAAAGAGCAGCGTAAACATGAACTACACCCTGCACACCAAAGTATGGAAGTACTAAAGAGGCAATGGCTGGTGCCAAGAAGTTAGAGGCACCGGCGGCTAAGTTGTACACCGAAATTGCAGCACCCTTGTGCTCAGGCTCTAAGGTAGTGAGGATTGGGGTGATTGCCACAAAACCACCAACAAAGATACCCATGCAAATGGCTGGCACCATGGCCCAAGCGAAGCTGTGACCGAAATATTGTGGCATGTAGTAGAAGATTAAGGTCGAGAAGAACATGCCCATGCATCCTGCCCATCTAATGATGCGCATCCATCCCCACTTCTCACCAGCAACACCCCAGAACACGTTGGAGAAGATGGTAGTGAAGAAGAACACACCCCAGATACGCAGCCACTCTTCAGTGGTGAAGTGGAGCTCATCGACGAACATCATTGGCATGATCACAGCAAAGCCGAAGAGCGATAAGGTGTTAATCACACGGATGATGGCAGCATAAGTCACATGTGGGTTCTTAAATAAGGTGACAGCAAAGGTCAGCTCCTTGAGCTTATCGCTTACCGACAGATTGGACTTAGCAGAGTTGTTGAGGCCACGCAGTAAGACTGCAGAAATGATGCCACCCGTACCGACAAAGACTAAAGCACACCATAAGGTACCGTACTCACCAAAGACAGGGATAGTGAAGCTTGGGATGTAGCTACCGGCCACACCGATACCGATGGAGTAGATTGTCCAGAACCAGCCCATTGCACCACTGATCTGCGAGGCATGGACGTTTTGTACGATGGCTACCACAAAAGAATACAGGAACAGTGGGTAAGCAATACCGCGCAAACCGTAGAAAAGTACGATCAGGCTGTAATTAGCCTTGCTTAGGCCAAAGTAGAGGAAGCAGACGTGGAATAACACCCACAGCACAAAGCCAAGCATCATGGCGCGCTTGGCGGTGATCAGTTCGGCAACCACACCTGAGCACCATGCCGATAAAGCGGCGGTAAAACCATAGACGGTGAACACTAAGGACGACTCGGCACGGGTAAAACCTAAAGTCGTGATGTAGTGCGAGAGGAAAGCCAAATCGAAGCCATCACCGGTCATAAACAGAGCAATAGCCACATAGCCCCAGAACAAATTTAGTGGCAGGCCTAAGGCCGTCTTCACCACTTTGACATTATCACCCATAGTTAACTCCTTACCTGCTCGCACTATGCTCAGCACAGCATTTCCTACGACCGCACTCCAAGATGCTTACAGGTAAAACAAACAACTAACTCAGAAAAAATCAACAATCAAAACTAGAGCAAAGTATTAACGCTACGTGCTTACTCTCTTAGAGCTCCCGACAATCCAACACATGAGCGCTCCATCAAGAACAAAGGGGATACGTACAAGCTTCGATGCCAACACTGCTTTTTTGCCCTCAAACCTCAAGCATTGCTTCTTCTTCTTTTGCTTGCTGTTTGTGAGGTAAGATGGCTTGGCCATAGCTGAGACCTGAGAGCCAAAAACACGGTGCTTATGCCATTTGTGGTAGTTTTACTTACCACTTATACTCAAAGCTTTTACGTAACAGTAACGTATAAGTGGTATTGTAAAGATTTTCGTGCGCGAAACTATGCGCTACTTCACAAATCTCAAGAAAGGCTAAAACAAGCGATTTTTTGCGAGACGTTTGCAACGAAGCTAGATGGCGTCTAAGATATGGGGCATCGCGTTTAGAGTGGGTGAGGTTTTTCATGATTACAAATAGGCCGCGGCTTCATGCCAGTGCTGGATCTTTTAACCACCAAAGTGGTGGACTTAGTACTACTGATCTAAAGGATCACCATGCTGCTAAGGCTACTAAGGCCACTAAATATCCAAAGGAGATCAATGAGTCGATGCAGGCAGCACCACCAGCTTCACTGCAAGGTGATGACGATGGTCCAATGACGGGAATGACGATTAAAGAGAACAATAAGAGGAAGATCTACCGTACCCTCTACACCCAAGGCGCGAAGACTAAGGGACAGATCGTCGATTCCACCCAAATCAGCCTCTCGACTGTCGACAACAACCTCAAGCTCTTTTTACAACAGGGACTGATTGAAAAGCAGGGCTTTAATAGCTCCTCTGGTGGTCGTAAAGCACAGTTCTTTAGCATCAACCCTAAGTACCGTATCGCTTTAGGCATGGGTGTGTTGCAAGACCACTTACATATAGTGGCGGTCGATCTTAAGGGCAATGTTATCGGCTACGAGAGTACTGACTTACACTTTGCACCTGAGCCAAAGTATTTCAACAAGGTGCATGAGTTCATTGCTTCTTTTGTGGAGCAACTGAAGTTGTCTTCGCCACAAGAGCGCATTTTGGCTCTCAATATTGCGGTGCAAGGTCTGCTAGACGAGTCTGGAGAGACCTTACGCTTTGGTAACTTACTTGGCTTCAATAATCACAATCATGATCATGATGAAACTAAGGCCATGCCTCTGAGCCAAGGCCAAAGCCAAAGCCAAAGCCATACCCTGTCGATCCAACCTTTTATTGAAGACACGGGCTTTGTCGGTCGCATGTACCATGACTCCAAAGCTGCTGCTTTCTATGAGTGCTGGACACACCCAGACTTAGAGCAAGGCACAGTCTTTTTGCTCAACCGTAATTTAGGCGGTGCTATTGTGGTTGCGGGCGAGGTGGTCAACGGACTCAACGCTAGTGCTGGTATCATTGAGCACATGTGCGTTGATCCAAAAGGCGAGCTCTGTTACTGCGGTGCACGTGGCTGCTTAGAGAACTACTGCTCAGCTAATGCCCTACAACAAAAAGCCGGCATGCCTCTATCTGAGTTTTTTGATAAGGTGCGCCAAGGCGATAAGAAAATGAAGGCTATTTGGAAGCAGTATTTGCTCTATCTCAGCCGTGCTATCTACAACGTCAACATGCTGATCAACGGCAAGATCATCTTAAGTGGCTATCTCATGCCATTTATGACTGACAAGGACATCGACTTTATTCACGCCAATGTCGTTGATCACAACATTATTCCGCTGAAGCGAGAGGACATCATCTTAGGCAATGCAGGTGACTACACTCCAGCCTTAGGTGCAGCCTTATACGCTATCGACTTGTGGCTCAACACCAACTTCATGACCGCGTAGTCACCCTCACCCCTCTCTTTACCCACTGCCATTCATAACCACAGGGACAAGATCAGGAACAGTGACCTGTGGTTGATGTACCAAGCCCTCAAGAAGAACAACATCGAAGCAGAGATTCACCTCTTTTCCGAAGGTGGTCACGGCTTCGGTCTGCGCAATATCCAAGACAAGCCAGCTGGTACTTGGCCAAGCCTCTTTTACAATTGGGAGCGCCGTCTTAGCAACTCTCAGCAGTAGCCAGAACCTCCAATAGCAAAAAAAGCCAGCTCCCGTTTTGAGGGGGCTGGCTTAACCGGCGGAAGTTAAGGTATACATAGCAAATACTGCTAAGAGTTATGCATCTTAGATGTAACCATAGCTAAAGGCAGCTCATCTTCGGCTGTGGTATTAGCCTTTGCGGTAGTAGTGGCTTTGTACTTACTCTTGCCATTTACGGCTGTTGCAGAGCCACTGCTCTCAACAACCGATAACACTTCACCTTCGACCTCCTCTTGATCACGACTACGCAAGACAGGAGTCTCGCCTTTACCAGCAGCTTGAGCCACCATCCCGTGTTCAGTAGTTTGTTTTTGCAAAAAGATGATATATATCAGTCAGAACACGTGATTTTTGCAAAACGATATCA
>CALXYZ010000139.1 GCA_944393075.1 uncultured Anaerobiospirillum sp.
TGGAGGCTTGTGGAAAGTTCGCGTGAAGCAAGCGGGTGGCTCTTAGGATAATGGCGGCTTAAGACTGGTGGTCTAGGCCGCTTTGCATTTTTGTGAAGCTACAAGGCAGCTTAGCGGCCTAACAGTTGCACCGCGCTTGCATTCCATGTAAGTTTGGTAGGGTTAGACCATGGCTGCGCTAAGTTTTAGTGTGTATGCTAGGGACTGACGCTGAAGCGTGTTTAGCTATGGCGGTGGCCAGAGCTAAAGAGCTAATTAGCACTTTGCTTGTTGTTGTCGATGTTTTCTGGATTTTGGTGGCAGGAAATTGAGGTTTTATAATCCTTCGGTGCTGTTCGTAGCCTTAAGGTATATCAAAGGCTCAAAGAAGCAGCGCTTTGCTTCTTTTGTGGCCGTACTTGCCACACTAGGTATCGCTATTGGCGTGTGTGCGCTGATTGTGGTCAGCTCTATTATGCAGGGCTTACAAGAGCGCCTTAAAGCTAATATCCTCAACGATTGTGCCCATGTGGTGGTGCGCGCAGATAACAAAAATCTGCCTGAGTTGTTGGGCTTGCCGCATGTCATTGGCGCTGTGCCTTTTGCCCAAGGTGAGGCCATGCTGCAAGCTGGTTCTGATATCACCATGGTGACTTTACAAGGCACCGATACCAACAACCTCTATGTGCGCCCAGACTATGCTGTCAATGTCGGTTTAAGTTCCCGCCGTGGTGGCCCGCGTGTCAGTGATTTAAGCAGTGCCTACAACACCACCAATGGCGGTGCTGCGGCTGTCGATCCATCGACTTTGGTGGTTGATAACACTAAGGTTAACGAAGAAGTGCATATTGCCATCGGTAATGGCAGTGACACTTTAGATGAAGAAGTGTTGCTCTGCATTCAGATGCCTCGTGTTGACCGCAGTGGCTATAACTATGGTTCGTTGTTTCCTTTCTCCGCTGGTTCCTATGAACTGGCTATCAACTATCAGATGTTGATGCAGTTAGGCTTGTCTTCGAGCAGTGACGCTAAAGTGCGTCTTATCAGCACCCAAAACGCTCGTTATACCCCATTTGGATTGACCCCAGTGCAGCGTAACTTTAGGGTCACAGACATCATCAACAGCATGGACAAGTCAGCCGCACCAACCGTAATTGGCAATTACTCTGATGTGCGCCGCTTCTTACGTTTACCTCCTAGTGAGACCTATTTCCGTCTTTTCTTAGAAGATCCTTTCTTGGTGGATGAGGTTACTACCCTGTTAGAGGGTAAGTATGCTTATTCTGATTGGCGTGAGCGTTATGGCGATTTCTTTAAGGCCGTGGGCTTAGAGAAGATCACCATGTCGATCATGCTGTGCCTCATTATTGTGGTGGCTGCATTCAACATTCTCTCGTCGCTGACGATGGTGGTCAGTTCCCGTGTCAGTGAGATTGCGATCTTAAAGACTATCGGTATGACCAATAGAGCCTTGCTTGAGGTGTTTTTGATCGTCGGTATGAGCGCCAGTCTCATTGGTTCGTTTATTGGTTTGGTTGCTGGTATCCCATTAGCGTTAAATGCCCAAAGCATCTTGAATGCTTTAGGTATCAGTATTGTGCAAGGTGAGCTGCCAATTCAGATTGACAGCGGCAATATCATCTTAATCGTCCTGTTGTGCTTGGTGGTGTCTTTGTTGTGCACCTTCTACCCAGCCTACTACGCCAGTAAGGCTGATCCTGCAAAGCATTTGATGGCTGCAAGCTAAAGAGGCTAAGAGGCTAGTGGCAGGAATATAGGGCTTTTACAGCGAGCATCACAAAATAGAGCAGATTAGAGCAGGTGTAGTTCACGATGGAAAAGATATTATTACGCGGTCGCGGAATTGAACATGCCTACTTAGAGGGCAAGATTAAGACGCCAGTGTTAAAGGGAGTGGACTTAGATATCGAGGCCTCTCGCATGACGGCTATTGTCGGTAAGTCAGGCTCGGGTAAGAGCACCTTGCTACACATCTTAGGTACGTTAGATACCCCTAACAAGGGCGAGATCTTTTTCCAAGACGTCAACGTCACCAAGCTAAGCTCCCGTGAAAAGGCCAGATTCCGTAATCGCCACTTAGGCTTTGTCTACCAATTCCATCACCTCTTAGGCGACTTTACAGCCTTAGAAAACGTCATGCTGCCTTTGCTTATTGACCGTGTAGATCGCAGTTTGGCCATCGAGCGTTCACAGTATCTGTTAGAGCGCGTGGGTCTTGCTGACATGATTGATCACTTACCAAGTGAGCTCTCTGGTGGTGAGAGACAGCGTGTGGCCATCGCCCGCGCCTTAGTTCATTCGCCAGAGCTGATTTTAGCTGATGAGCCTACGGGCAACTTAGATGAGAGCAATGCCAATGTGGTTTTTGAGCTCTTCCGTGAGTTAGTGCGTGATGAGGGCGCGGCGGTGGTAATGGTCACTCACGACAACAGCCTCGCGCAGCAGTGCGACAGCATCTTCGAGATCGTCAACGGCACTATTATTGGTGGGCATTATCATCAAACCACCACAGTAGAGCTGCCACACGACCCAGACAAAGTGCCGCAAGCGGTAAAAAACGAGTTGGAGTCCTTAAACGAGCTCTCGGCTGTGGCTTCAGCTCATGCTAAGGCCCAAGCTCAGTCTCAAGCTCAAGCCGACGCGCTAAATGCGGCTACTGCGGCTACTGCGGCTACTGCGGCTACTGCAGCTACTGCAGTTACCACCAAAAAGAATCCTGAGTTGCAGCAAGGCGAGGCCATCATTTTTGGTGAGGATAAGCCTATTACATCGTCTATTGTTCAAGGCGCTCTGCGTGGGCAGGATAGTTCCTCCACCTCTAACAACAGTGCAGCAAAGTAGCTCTAGGAGGTTTTTGTGGCCAATTTTCTAGCGCTCAAATTAGCACTGCGTTTTGTGCGCTCACGCCGTAAGGGCGCTCTGACGCGCTTTATCTCCTTTGCTTCTACTTGCGGTATCGCTATTGGCGTGTTTGCCGCTATTGTGGGTTTCTCGGCTATGAATGGCTTTGAGTATGAGTTAGAGCATCGTGTGCTCTCCATCATCCCCTCAGCCCAGCTCAACAGCAGTCAGCCTTACTTTAATGACAGCGACGATATTGAGCGAGTGTTGCGCGAAGATCCGCATGTGTTGGCAACCGCACCAGCGGTAGAGCAGCGTGCCATCCTCACTGCTAATAGAGCTTTTGTGCCTTTGCTGATCTTAGGCATCCAACCAGATAAAGAGACGCAGGTTATCGACATTCAGCGCTTTGTCAGCACTGACCTGCACTGTCTGTCTCCAAATTACGATGGCTCCATCTACGGTATTTGTAATTGCGAGGACGTCAATCAGGGCTTAGCTAATAACAACACGGCTGCGGACTCAGCGGATTCTGTAGACTCCTCTGCTGCTGTTACTACTACTGCTGCTGCAGTGGCTGGGTCAGGTACTAATGCTGCTACAGGGGCGGGAGCTGATGGCAATGAGGTGCATGTGAAGGGTACCTTGGATAATGACAAGCCATCTGCGAGCAAGGTTATTGTGGCCACTGCTACCAACGATCTCAATCAAGAACAGGATGCTGATATTGAGCAGCTAGCCATGGCGCGTGCAGCAAGCTCGGGCTCCGATGCTTATACCTTCTACGAAGATGGTTATGACTCTGTGCCTGCTAGCGAGTTGCCACGTATTGTGATCGGTTCTGGTATTGCCAAAAAGTTGCAAGTAGACGTTGGCGATACTGTGGATATGGTAACTTTGGACAACCAAAGCGTGAGCTCTGCTAATAAAGCTGGCAAGGCTGAGGCTATCAACCGTTCTCTGCGTGCCCCAGAAAAGCATAAGGCTTTGGTGGTAGGTATCATCCACATCGGAGGCCAATTAGACACCACAGTGGCGCTGATGGACTTTAATGTGATCAGCCAGATTGCCCAGATCGATGGGCCAAACGTGGTGCACATCAAGATCGATGATCTTTTGAACACCAACACCATCGTCTATGAGGCTACCTCGGGCAAGATTAAAGAAAGTGCCTATTTGGTGACGTGGATGAGCTCCCAAGGTAAGCTCTACCATGACATTCAGATGGTGCGACAGATCATGTTTGTTGCGATGTTCTTGGTGCTAGCGGTGGCTTGTTTCAATATCGTCTCGAACTTGTTGATGATGGTAGGTGAAAAACGCCGCGAGATCGCTATCTTGCTCACTATGGGTATGAAGCCACGCGATGTGGTGCGCACCTTCTCAATAATGGGCCTGATATCCGGTGGCTATGGTGCCATGTTGGGTTTGGTGAGCGGTGTGGTTGTCAGTTTGTTGATTACGCCAATTACCTCGTCATTTAGAGAGTGGTTTGGGTTTGACCTCTTAAACGAAGATGTTTATTTCATCAATTTCATTCCATGTCAGCTCAATATTATTGATGTGGTGTTGGTCATGGCAATTTCGCTGTTGATGAGCTGGGGTGCGGCCTTATATCCAGCACTGCGCGCCGCCCATATTAAGCCAGCTCGCGAACTGAACTTGTAAGTTAGCTAGCAGTCATACATGCAGGCAGTAAAGAGAGCTACCATCTGCTAGGATAGGAACAGAATTCATCTTTTTCTTGCTGACAGCGTTTTAGCGCTGCAGCTTTTTTGCAAAGGAGGCCTTTCATGGCTACTGCTTTAGTTGCTTTTGCCAACGGTTCGGAAGATATGGAGGCTACTGCTGTAGCTTCGATTTTAGCCCGTGGTGGTGTTGAGGTAACTCGCGCTGCTGTTACCCCTGATGGCAGCAAGGAAGTGGTGTTATCCCACGGTATGCATGTTACTTGCGAGAAGCATATCAAAGACTGCACCGGCCCATATGACATGATCGTGGTGCCAGGTGGCCTTGAAGGTTCAAAGACCTGTGGTGCTTGCCCTGCTTTAGAAAAGCTCTTAAAGGAGCAAAAGGCCGCTGGTCGTTATATTGCTGCTATCTGCGCCGCTCCTGGCTTTGTCTTGGAAAAGCACGGCCTCATCGGTGATGCTCCTGCTACCGGCTACCCAGGCTGCAGCGACAACATCAAGAACTACACTGGCGATCGCACCACCACCGATAAGGATGCCAAGATCGTTACCGGTAAGGGCCCAGCTTTAGCCATCGACTTTGGTTTAGCTTGTCTTGAGGTCTTAGTTCCAGCTGAGACCTTCGCTCAGGTTAAGGCCGGCATGCTTTACTAGTAGTGTTAGGTTGCTTTAGACCGGCATATCCGGCCTAGCTGTCCTAGCTGTCCTAGGCCACAAAGCGGCTAGGAATGCGAAAAAACCCCGTATCTGTGATAGTGCAGGTACGGGGTTTTTTTGCGATTTACAGCCTTGCGTGCGATAATTGCTGATTTGAGTGAAAGTAAGATTTTGGGCCAAAAAGCTTATGTCTTTGCGCTTTAGCGCTATGCTTGTGGTCTCATTATTTTGTTTTTTAGGTTTCTTGTAATCACTGCGCTTGGAAGCTACAAGTCGTGCGCTTGCGCTAGGTTCGCAAGTTTACGCCTTGTGGCTTACCAGCGTTGGTGTTTTTAGGTTGTTTGTTTTTGATGGATAAGCTAGTTCAAGCTAAACAAGAAGGCATCGCCGCTGCACAAGGCGTGCAAAATCTGCAGGATTTAGATGCAGTTCGCGTCAACTACTTAGGCAAGAAAGGCTTGTTTGCTGAGTTTATGAAGGAACTGGCCAAGCTTGATGCCTCTGAGCGTCCACAGCGCGGTGCAGTTATCAACGAGGCTAAGCAAGAGGTGGTTGCCGCTATTGAGAAGCGTCGTGCTGAGCTTGAAAAGGCTGCTTTAGATGCTAAGCTCGCCACGGAGAAAGTTGATATCACCCTTCCAAGCCGTCACCGCGATGTGGGTACCATTCACCCTGTGACCCGTACTATCGAGCGCGTAAATGAGCTCTTTATTTCTATGGGCTTTGATATCGTCTCCGGCCCTGAGATCGAAGATGATTACCACAACTTCGATGCGCTGAACTTGCCTCCACATCACCCTGCTCGCGACAGCCACGACACCTTTATGTTCGCTAACGGTCTGTTGCTGCGCTCTCAGACCTCCTCGGTACAGATTCGTACCATGGAGAAGAAGGCTCCACCAATCCGCATCGTGTCTCCAGGTCGCGTCTATCGCAATGACTACGATATGACTCACACCCCAATGTTCCATCAGATTGAGGGTCTGTACGTTGATCGCAATGTCTCCTTCTCTGATCTTAAGGGGGTGCTCTACGAGTTCTTATTAAAGTTCTTCGAAGAAGAACTTGAGGTGCGTTTCCGTCCATCGTTCTTCCCTTTCACTGAGCCTTCTGCTGAAGTCGACGTGCGCCGTAAGGGAGGCAAGTGGCTTGAGGTTTTAGGCTGCGGTATGGTGCACCCAAATGTGCTCCGTAATGTCGGTATCAACCCAGAGGAATTCACTGGCTTTGCCTTTGGTATGGGTATCGAACGCCTGACCATGCTCCGCTATGGTGTCAAAGACTTGCGCTCTTTCTTTGAAAACGATCTGCGCTTCTTACGCCAATTTGCCTAAGCAGTAGATGCTGCCACGGCATGATGCCAGCGCAGTAGCTGCTTAGACATAGGAGCCTGATATTGGCTTTTCGGCCCTGTAGGACTTGAGTAAAGTAAAAGCAAAGCTAAAGTTTGAGGCTTGGAAGCTTGGAAGCTTAGAAGCTAGAAGCTTTAGATGCTCAAGGTACAGGGAGTCACAGATTTCTTTTTTCGTGGTTTCGTTATGCTATTCAATAAGAACTGGGTTGATGAGTGGGTACCAAATAGCCTGAGCGCTCAGGAAATGTCTGACGCCATTACTATGGCTGGCCTTGAGGTCGACACCTGCGAGGGCGTGTGCGCTGAGTTTGATAAGGTTGTGGTCGCTGAGGTGGTTGAGTGCGTCGATCACCCTGATTCCGATCACCTCCACGTCACTAAGGTCAATGCTGGCATCGGTGAGCTTTTGCAGATCGTCTGCGGTGCTCCAAACTGCCGTGCTGGTTTAAAGGTCGCTTGCTCCTTAGTTGGTGCTCACCTCCCTGGCATCACCATCAAGGCTGCTAAGCTGCGTGGTGTTGATTCTTGCGGCATGCTCTGCTCTTATAAGGAGCTCGGTATGGCCGAAGAGTCCAACGGCATCATTGAGCTTCCTGATGATGCCCCTGTGGGTATGGATCTGCATGAGTACATGCAGCTCAACGACTCTGCTATCGAGGTTGATCTCACCACCAACCGTCCAGACTGCCTCTCCATTCGCGGTATTGCCCGTGAGGTGGCAGTGCTGACCCACAGCGCCTTCAAGGACTTAGAAGTCACTCCAGTTGAACCAACCATCTCTGAGGTGATGCCTGTTGAGATCAAGGATTTTGCTGCTTGCCCTCGTTATTTAAGCCGTATCGTCCGTGGCGTGAACCAAAAGGCTCAAAGCCCACTGTGGATGACTGAGCGTCTGCGTCGCTGCGGTATCCGCTCGGTGTCGCCTATCGTCGATGTCACCAACTATGTGATGTTAGAGTTAGGCCAGCCTCTGCACGCCTTTGATCTCAATCGCTTAAACGAGCGCATCGAAGTTCGTTTTGCTAACGAGGGTGAACACTTAGTGGTGCTCTCTGGTGAGGAGTTAGAGCTCAAAAGCAACACCTTAGTTATCGCTGATGCTAAGGGCCCAATTGCTTTAGCTGGTATCTTTGGTGGTGAAGGCTCTGGTATCAACAATGAGACCACTGACGTGGTGTTAGAGTCGGCTTTCTTCTCGCCTCTGGCCATCAAGGGCCGTGCCCGTCAGTATGGCTTAAAGACCGATGCCTCCCACCGCTTTGAGCGAGGTGTGGATCCACAATTACAGCGTAAGGCTATGGAGCGCGTCACCGAGCTCTTAGTGTCGATCGCTGGCGGTCAGGTGGGCCCTATCGAAGAGTGCAAGAGCGATGAGGAGTTAAAGAGCGAAGCTCACCATATCACCTTACGCTTAGATCGTGTGGAGAAGGTCTTAGGTTGCAAGGTTCCTGTCGAGGAAGTAGAGCACATACTCTCTACCTTAGGTCTGCAACCAGAGAAGATTGAGGTTGACGGAAAGGCTGCCTACCGTACCACCGCCCCATCGTTCCGCTTTGATATCGAGATCGAAGAGGATCTGATTGAGGAAATCGCTCGTATCTACGGCTACAACAAGATTCCAAACACCTTGCCAATCGCCGAGATGATCATGAGCGCAGACAAAGAAGAGGTGGTTAAGGATAAGACCCTGCGCAACAGCTTAGTGCAGTCGGGCTACCAAGAGGCCATTACTTACTCCTTCACCGATCCACGCGTGCTCAAGGTCTTCAATGACTTAGAGCCAATGACTCTGTTGACCCCAATCTCCATCGAGATGTCGGCCATGCGCACCACCTTGTTGGCTGGTTTAGCAGTGGCTGCTAAGTACAACGTCAACCGTCAGCAAAAGCGTGTGCGTTTGTTTGAGATGGGCTTAAGCTACATCCAAGACGCTGCTGCCGAAAATGGTGTGCGTCAAGAGCCAATGGTTGCTGGTATCGCTGTTGGTGATGCTGAGGCTGAGAGCTGGGTACAAAAGTCCCGTCACGTTGATTTCTTTGATATTAAGGGTGACGTTGAGGCTCTGCTCACTGTCAGTGCTCGTCCAGAAGCTTTTGAGTGGAAAGTCACTGACTGCCCATTCCTGCACCCAGGCCAAGGCGCCGACCTCTACTTAGACGGCCGTAAGGTTGGTGTAGTCGGTATGCTCCACCCAATCGCTCAAAAAGAGTTAGGTTTCAAGACTCCAGTAGCAGTATTTGAAATTGAGCGTGCCGCTTTAGGTGTGCGTGTGATACCGTTAAGCCATGAGATCTCTAAGTTCCCAGCAGTGCGCCGTGACTTAGCTTTAGTCTTAGATAAGAGTGTGGCTGCACACGATGTGGTTGCCGAGATCAAAGCTCAGGGTGGTAAGTTAGTCTCTAGCGTCACCATCTTCGACGTCTTCGAGAGCGAGGCTTTAGGTGACAAGCGTTCTATCGCTTTAGGCATCATCATGCACGACAACGAGCGTACTTTAGAGGACGCTGAGGTCGACGCTACCATCGCTAAGATTTTAGAGGCAGTCAAGACAAAGTTCGGTGCTACCTTACGTGAGTAGTACGCAAAT
>CALXYZ010000140.1 GCA_944393075.1 uncultured Anaerobiospirillum sp.
TCCAACTCCCACCATTCTGTAACAGGATCCGGTGCAGTCATAGCAGGTTCAACTTGGGATTAGCAAGCAACCGTACCATAAGACAAAAGAATGGCCTATGTTTAGCGTATTTTAATTTTTAGAGGTTCCCCTATGTCTCAACAGCAAGCACCACTCGTAGGTCACACAACGCCTAAACTTATCAATCCACTCAATCCACCATCAATAATTAGCAACACAACAGGTCTGCTTGGGCTTGATGATACCTTTAACTCTAACAACACCAACACAGCACAGTTGATTCGTGATAAAAGAACTCGTCTCAATATGACGCAAAAAGAATTTGCTGATGCTCTAGGCCTATCTAAATTTGGAGATAGAACTTTACGCCGTTGGGAAAATGGTGAATCTCAACCATCATCTTTAGAGCTGAAGGCTATCTTAGATTTCCCTGAGGAAGTGCCTTTCCCTAACCCAGACTTATCTACTGTTCCATACAAGATGATAGATCTGTTTGCTGGAATTGGTGGAACTCGTCTAGGATTTTGGCAAACAGGCAAGGTCGGTGTTGTGTTCTCGTCTGAGATCAATAAATTTTCGATCAAAACCTACCAAGCTAATTATGGCGATATTCCTTTTGGGGATATTACCCAAATTGATGCTAATGACATCCCAGACCACGACATTCTAGTAGGTGGTTTTCCTTGCCAAGCCTTTAGCCAAGCTGGTTTAAAGAAAGGCTTTGAAGATACCCGTGGTACCCTATTTTTCGATATCGCTCGTATCTTACGAGCTAAGCGCCCAAAGGCTTTTCTGCTTGAAAATGTGCGCAACTTAAAGAGTCACGATCACGGTAAAACCTTTCAGGTTATCTACAACACCTTAGATGACCTTGGCTACGAGGTCTACTACAACGTGCTCTCAACTAAGGACTTTGGTGTACCTCAAAACAGAGTACGTATCTATATCGTTGGATTCGATCGCTCTCAGGTTCCTTTTGCTAATTGCTTCTCATTCCCTGAGCCAACAATAACCCCAACAAAAGTTGGCGATATCTTGGAAAAGAGCGTAGATGACAAGTACACCATATCTGATGAACTCTGGCAGGGACATCAGCGCCGCCGCATTGCCAACAAAGAAGCAGGCAAAGGCTTTGGCTACTCCATGTTTAACGCAGACTCACCTTATACCAACACCATATCCGCACGCTACTACAAGGATGGTTCTGAGATTCTTATTGAGCAGACGGGCAAAAACCCACGCAAAATCACCCCACGAGAGGCTGCCCGTTTGCAGGGTTTTCCAGAGAACTACATTATTCCTGTTTCAGATACCCAAGCCTACCGTCAGTTCGGCAACTCGGTCAGTGTACCTGTGATTAATGCCATCGCAAAGCAAATGCTGAAAGTCTTGGATCAATCAAAAGACCAACAATAGACAACAGCTGTAGTACAAACTATGAGGCCCAAGCGTTACGCTTGGGCCTCTGCATATCAATAGCCTGTATGGTTAGATCCTCCTACGGGTCTCCCCCATAACACAGCCAAACTACTTGACGCTGGCGCTATTAGCACCTTGAGCAAACTCTAAGGCATGCTTAGCGTTAGGATCAGCGCCGAGCTCTTGTTGATAGAGGGCGATGATCTTGCCTAGACCTTGGTTAGTGGCATAGTTATCGTACAGAGCACGGATCTGGCTGCTATCAGTTAAGGTCAGAGCCTGCTGTCCTAACTCACGTAACTGGGCATAGCTGACGCGACGCAGGATGTACTTAATACGCGAGATATAGGAGTAGTTCATGCTGAGGCAGTCGTAGCCTAAAGAGAGCAGCATTAAAGCCCCTAATGGGTCACCTGCAATCTCACCACAGACATTGATGCGCTTGTTGTGCTGTTCAGCCTTGCGTACTAAGTCATTGAGACAACGCACCACTGATGGGTGGAAGCTATCAAAGAAACGAGCCACCTTTGGATTGGAACGGTCCACAGCTAGCAGGTACTGAATGAGGTCATTACTACCAATGGAGAAGAAATCGACCTGACGAGCCAACTCATCCATGAAGTAGATGCAGGAAGGCACCTCGATCATGACACCAAAGCGTGGCAAGGTCACCTCGTGACCAGTCTTAACACGCAGCTCGTTGGCCACCTCAATAATAGCCTTCTTTACAGCCACCACTTCCTCAAGGCGCGAGACCATAGGCACCATCAGCTCTAAGTTGCCATACTTCTGGTGAGCACGTAAAAGCGCACGCAACTGCGTGTAGAGGATGTTAGGCATATCTAAAGTGACACGGACACCGCGCCAACCTAAAGCAGGGTTAGCTTCCTTGATTGGCAAGTACGATAAGCCCTTATCAGAGCCAATATCTAAGGTACGCATGCACACAGCCTTTGGAGCAAATTGCTCTAAGAGCTTGGCATACCAGTCATACTGCTGCTGCTCGCTTGGGAAGCTTTGGCAGAGCATGAAAGCAATCTCAGTACGGTACAGACCAATGCAATCAGTCTGACAGACGATTTCACCATCACCCTTTTGATTGAGGCCAGCGTTGAGACCAATGGTGATGTGATGCCCATCTAAGCACTCCACGGTCTGGGTGCACTCACGGGCAAACAGATCCATTTGCTCGCGGTTTTGCGTCACTAATTGCTTGAACTCATCGATCACGCTCTCAGGAGGGTCTAAGATCACCTCGCAGTTGCGACCATCAACGATGATAGTGTGACCATCGATGTCGTTTAAGTTGAGATTGACGCCTAAAACTGATGGGATACCGAAGTCACGAGCAAGGATAGAGGCATGAGCACTAGAAGCTTGCGACAAGGCTACAAAGCCTACAATCTTGTCTTCAGGGAGCTCTGCCACCATCGCTGCTGGCATGTTTTCCATCACCAAGATCACTGGCTCAGTAACGTCTAACTCGCGATTACGGGCATGAACTAAACGCGAGGTCAGCACCTGACCGAAGTCACGCCAATCAACCTCCTTTTCGCGCATGCCCTTTTGCTGAGCCTCGGCTAAACGACGCTCCACCACAATCTTTACAGCTGAGGTGGCTAAATATTGGCCTTCTTCGATGCACTGAGCGACTTCATCTTGGAACGAGGTATCGTCAAGCAAGCTACCATAGCTGGAGATGTAACCAAAGACAGCACGATCCTTGTCGTCTTCCTGCATCTTTAAGGTGGTGCGATCCATCTCAATTTGCAGCTGGAACAAGACCTGATTGAAAAGCTCCACTTGCATCAAAGGATCGTCGCACTTTTGCACCAACACGTCCTCAAGGGAAACCTCAGGTTGCCACACTAAGGCACGTGCAATAGCGATATCGCCGGTAGACGACACACCCTTAATACGCTGCAACACGTCATCTTCAGTACTGTTTTCTTCTTTAGCGTGGGCTATCAAGGAACCAATTTGAGCGGCCAGAGTCACCATAAAGGACTCTTCTTGCTCACCGAACATCTGCTTTATCTTACTTTGGATAACCAAGACACCGAGGAGGGAACCTTGATTTAAGATAGGCACACCTAAAAACGAGAGGTACTCGTCCTCACCTACATCAGGTAAGTACTTAAAGTTTGGGTGAGAAGTAGCATCGGCTAAGTTTAAGATCTCACGGGTAGAACCCACGAAACCGACCAAACCTTCGTCATAGCGTAAGGTAGCCTTACCTACAGCCGATTGAGAGAGGCCATCAGTGGCCATCAGACGATAGCGCTTGCGGAAGTCGTCAAACAGATAAAGCGAGCAGCAGTCAGCCTCGGTAGTTTTGCGTATATGCTGCACCAGCAAAGCCATGGCTTTACTCAAGTCATGCTCACTTGAGACCTCCTGCGTGATCTGACGCAAAGCCTGTAACAAAAATCTACCTTCCATCGGGGCGTCCCTCGCTTCTTACTTGCGGCAACAACCTAAAAATTCGACAACACAACTAACAATAAACGATGTTTGCAAACTTGCAAACCAACACCTGCATTCTTATAACTTTAACTCAGGCATTAAGCCTCAGTAGTTTCCTCAAAACAACTGACGACCGCAGTTGAGATCAAGGCGCAAAGCCGCAGGTGCAAACTCAGTTAAGATCTTGCGGTAAACGTCACGTTTAAAGGGCACGACATTGCGTATTGGGTACCAATAGCTGACCCATCGCCAGCCATCGAACTCAGGACGCTTGCACCAGTTAAAACGCACATTGAGGTCTTCAGTTTCCTCATCATTGAGTGCTAGCAAAAACCAGCGCTGTTTCTGCCCTAGGTATTCACTATTAGTACGGGACACTTGCATGCGCTTAGGCACGCGATAACGATAGTGCCGTTGCGAGGTCTGCATGATGTATAGGTCTTTATCATTAAGGCCCATTTCCTCATAGAGCTCACGATACATGGCTTCCTCTTCAGTTTCGTCTTCTTTGATGCCACCTTGAGGGAATTGCCATGAATTTTGGCGAATCCGTCGTGCCCACAGTACTTGGCTATTGCGATTGACGATCACCATACCCACATTAGGTCTAAACCCGTCTTGATCAACCATCGCAAAACACACACAACTAATCCATCAAACAACAAGCATTTTCCACCCTACAGTAAGCTTGAAGCTGCTCAACACAACAGCTCAAACCACACCGTAACGCGCAACTTGCTCACAAGCAACAATTATTACACAATGCCCATAGCAATATCTGATGCCACCTCGCAAAATTAGCAATTGCTAACGCGCCACCATCAATAAGAAAGCCGCCTCCAGCGATTGGGCGAGCATAAACATGCAAAACAGCATCAGTTTTTTCGCTTTCGCTCATCACATCATTTTTGCAAGGCCATAACCGATGCCGAATACCCACCACGCCATCCACTCAATTTCCCAAGATCAAAACAGCATCAGCAGCAACTCCAACACCAAAACTAGCACCACTCTCACTCACAACACTTCTGAAATTGAGATTGAGAGAGACGCCTTGACTACGGCTAATAGTGACTATGCTATTAATAGCAAGGATGCGGGCATGGCTGTGGCTGAAGCAAGAACTGAGGCAGTGACTGAGACAGAGACTAAAGCTGAGGCTGAGGCTGAAAGCGAGATCTTAAGGGTGCAAAATATTGCCTTTTATGAGGGGGCACATGCCGTGCAACCCTTTTATAAAAAGGAGTTAGAAAGCCCTCTCTCCTTTAGCGAACCTCAAAGCATGGAGGTGCTGTTACAACGCCTAAAGCACATTATGGGCAGATCCATAGCTGAGCTCTCTGCTTTAGCGCAGCTACAAGTCCCATTATCCTCAAGCAGCGCTAAGGGCTATGTAGGGCAACTCATTGAGCTCTTTTTAGGGTCGACCGCACACAACCTCCCTGGGCCTGACTTTATTAAGCTAGGGGTAGAGCTTAAGACCATGCCAGTAGGCTACGACCTTATGCCACAAGAGAGCACCTTTGTCTGCTCAGCCGACATCTCGGCCAAGAGCTTTATCCCTTTTACCCAAAGTGACCTCTACCACAAGCTCAAGCATGTGCTATTTGTGCTCATCTTTGCGCCACGCAATAGTACTGGCAGTGCCAGCAACAGCATCGGTCAGAGGAGGGTACTTGGGTATTTCTTTTTCAAGCCCAATCAGCAGCAGCTAGGACAGCTTGAGGCTGACTATAACGAATTCAACGAGATTATCTTTGCAGGTAGAGCACATGAGATTGACGCCTCCTATGGCAACCTCGTACAGCTACGTCCTAAGGGGATGTCTGGCAAAGACGTGGTACCAATTTACGATAGCGAGGGCCATCTGACCTTTACCCGTCCACGTGGGTACTACCTCCGTACTAGCTTTACTAGAAACCTCATGCAAACAGTGTTGCAAGAACAGGGTGTCACCCCTGATGAACTCAGGGTACTGACTACCCTCTAAACCACCCTAACCACCTACCCTTATGCAATGGTAGTTACATCTCGCTCCACGGTCGCTCCACGGTCGTTACATGGTCGTTACATGGTCGTTACATGGTCGTCATACGGTAGCTCCACTGGCTTCATACGGACGTTTGTGGCCGTTGCCGAACCATACCACAACGTCCCCATACCATGTGGCAGCACCCTACCCTTATAAGCACATCCACACCCCACGTCTAAGCCTTAAATAAGGCCTTTAGCCCATAGCTGTTCGGGGTGGTACGAGGGTACTTTGAGGGGGAGACATGGTGGTCGTATGGGGTAGGCAAGAGGGGACCTGATTAGCTCGTCACAGAGGCAAAAGTGCCCCAAGGTGGTGATACAACCGTAAAAATTTGAGGGCACAAGCAAAAAACTTTTGCCTGTATAGGGTGTGCCTCTAAGCCTGATAGGGTGTGGCTTGAGGGTGGTAACACCCTCCTACCACCCTCCACAAATCCTTTATTTGCCTCATTTCCACCCTTTAACAACGTCCTAAAGTTGCATATAATCACATCTGAGAATAGTCAATTGATTTATTAGTCTATCGATAAAAAAGCTGTAATCACGGTGGTTGCCCTCGGGGGTGACACGGGGGTGCAACCCCGTAAGTACCCATGTGCGGCACACGGTGTATCAGGCGATAGAAGCATGGTAGTTACGGGGCAATTTATCCTATATTTATGCGGACGTAACGCCCTAAGCCATTCCTCCACCTCAGGTGTCTTGTTACCACCAGGACGCTACAGGCACGAGGGTATAGCGCTACCATCAATCTACACTTGATCGACACCCCCACTACCCCCGTGACACCCTCGTCCCACCCCCGTTATACCCTCTAAGGGAACGGGGTAACGCAAAGTTAATAATTTCAAATTGTGGACAAAACACGGGGTGATTACACTTGCTACCGCCATGAAGGCGGGTATGCGCTCCATCAAGACCATTCTTTCTTTGTTTAGTGAAGCCACAGCTACCAACAACACAATGTGGTGCAACTAGACGCGCAAGAACGGTTAGGTGAGCGAGGGTCTGTTCTCTTAAGCTTAAGTCGTCTTAACCCAACTTACACCATAGGCTCAGCTCAACACTGTGCACTAAACTTACTTTAAGCTTAGGAGAAGAGGTCGCTCATCACCCTTTAAGACCAGTCTTAGAAAGGACACGTACTCCATTTTTGGCTTTAGCAATCTTTAGATAGCTAAGATTCTAAGATAGGCTATCTCGCTAAGCTACCCTACCTGCCCCTGCTATACCCTACCTACCATAGGATATAGGCTCTGCATATAGGCTCGTGGCTTGAGCCACAGATATAGGAAAGGCAAAAGGGCAAAAGGGCATAAGGTAGTAACTCAACAACAGCACCCTATGGCTCTGTAACACCCGTGCGGCATGTACAAGCCTAGGCTAGGCACTAGCAGAAAGACAGGACTAAGGTCTTGTCTTTTTGTAGTATTCACCAACTGTTTTGGAGGCAGGCGCTTACTTCTTGCTCCACTGACACATGTCTACTACCACTAAAGCTGAGCTCAAACTCAGTTCAGCTCGGTTCAGCTCATCTCAGTCCTAGCAAGCTAAGAGCAGTGCGTAGTCACAGCAATCTTTTGAACCAACCACATGCTTCAAACCATATGCTACAAGCGAACCTAACACTTCAAAGGCAGCCCTTGATGACAGCCTTTGGATTTAGCAGGGCTTTTAGTATTGGTACTGACACCGACTCTGACAGTGATAGAGATGGCGGCGCTAGCTTAGTGTTGGTTACAAAGAGCAGGCTGAATGATAGAACATAGTTGTCAGGGCTAGAACAAGAACATCCTGCGCCTCGTGTTTTATGAGCGTATCGAAGAGTGTTACTAAGAACGGTAAGAAAGTAACCATTACTTTCTACATGAAGAAGGACGCTGCCCAAGGTGCTAAGGAGATCTACTTGATCTGCGAGCACAACGGCTGGGAGCCAGTTGCCATGAAGCCACAAAAGAATGGCACCTTCCGTGGCACTATCTCCGTTCCAACCGATATCCAACCAAGCTACCAATACCGCTTCAAGTACATCATGGAAGACGGTGAGGTTAAGTTCGACAACGATTGGGATGCTGAGGCTTACTGCGCCAACCCATTCTCTGGTGAGAACTCTGTCTTCTTCGTCTCCACTGAGAAGGCTGCCAAGTAAACCTAGGTAGCACCAAGCCACCTGAACAAGCCACCACATCAGGGGTGGCTCATACCCTACCACTTTAGGCTCCATACAAAGGGAGCGACCAACACAAAGTGGTAGGTGGCTTTGTGTAACTATATAAAGCCATTTAGCAGCCTCTAGCCCTGCTCTTTAACCCAACTCTCCACAACTCTCCACAACTCTCCTCGATTCTTCTCGACTCTCATTCTCACTACCCAACACATCAACTCTCCATTGCCAAGCGGTACACGCATATCCTTTCATGAGCGTTATGAGCGTTATGAGCAGTCATGGACTTACGATTACGGTACACGAACAACGACTCACTGAAATACTTCCATACTAGAGCCATCAAAAACGCGGCTAAGCCCCTGTGTATTGGATTGTAAAAACCAAAAAATTTTTTCGTAAAAAGTGTTGACGACCTCTACGTATTTCCATATAATGTGCCCATCCAATCGCGGGGTGGAGCAGCTCGGTAGCTCGTCGGGCTCATAACCCGAAGGTCGTAGGTTCAAATCCTGCCCCCGCAACCAATATCATGTTGGTCTGCTCCAGATATCAGAATTTAGCAGCTTTAGGCTGCTTTTTTCGTTTCTGAACCCTGCAAAATCTCACTTCTTGACGCATCGCCACACTCCCTAAACTTTCGTCAACTCACACTCCCCAGCCCATAGTGGCAGACTCTCTGATCACGTCCACACACACTCTCTCTCTGCTTGCTCGTGCAGCTTACCCTACAGCAGCGTTAGCTCCTTGCTGCTTTTCTCATCAGCCAAGAATATTCGAGCTGTGCGTACAGCACAAATCAGCCTCTAGCCCTTGTGCCATAAGGAATTACCCCCTGTAGGGCCATACTTAAGCAGCCTCTTTTAGATGCGTTTGAACTTGTAACCCCGTTTGCTGTACGCATAGCTCGCTATATCTGTTTTAACATTCAGTTAGAGCAGATGATGTAGTAAACTATTTCTATAAAAAAATGTTAGGCCGCAGAGACAACACCAGTAGAGTTCATATGAATTTTGAAT
>CALXYZ010000141.1 GCA_944393075.1 uncultured Anaerobiospirillum sp.
CGCCTGCTCCAATATCTGAGCCAGTAACTACTGTTGCTACTGCCGAAGACTTTGTTAACGATGTTAACGATGTCGACTGTTTGGAGCAGATGATAAAGTGAGCAAGTATCTACCTGTTATGAGCGCATGCCAAGATGTCGAGATGGAGCAAGCAAGCCGTGGCTAGCTTGCTTTGGCTGGCTGTGCCAGTCTTGGTTTTCCAGTACCCATTAACGACTTAGCCCCAAAGGCCGCGGTTTTACCACCGCCTTTGGGGCTACTGCCGGCGTTAGCCGGTGCTACACAGCGTTTAGCCTCAGACTGGGGCTGAGGATAAGGCTGGGGCTTGGTCTGTGAGCTTAGATGTCATCGTTATCGCTGGCATCTGCTGTGTCTTTAGTCTCGCTTTGGTCATCGAAGTCGAGATCAGCAGCAGCGCTAGCACGCTCGGCAGCACGCTCAGCTTCATCTGCTGCCACATCGGAAGCAGACATAACCTCAGCGGCAGCCTCTGCTTGACGCTTCTCCTCAGCACGAGCCTCAGCGGACTCGTCGATAGCAGCCACCACCTCTGGTGGAATCTCCTGCAGACCGATGACCAACTCGTCTTCACCCATGCGCTTGAGGCGAACAAAGCCAGCAGTACGGCTACGGCAGGTAATGGCGTTGACGTGTGAGCGCAGCACGTTACCAGTGTTGGAGAACACTAAGTAATCGGAGTTGGCATCAACACGCAGCACATCCACCACGCGTTCGGTAGAAGCAGCACGTGAGCAGACCTTAATTCCACGGCTACCACGGCGCAGCTTACCGGTTAAGCCAATAAGGCGACCGCGCTTACCCATACCGTCTTCGGTGATCATGATGTAGTTGAGCTGTGGATTAGTGAGCTCATCTGCAGGTACGATCAGCATGCCGGCTAAGCGGGTATCGTCACCAACTAAGGTTAAGCCCTTGTTAGTACCAGCGGTACGACCGCGACTACGGACACCGCCACCACTCTTACGAGCAGCTAAGTAGCGCTGTAAGGCCTTGAGCTCACGGGCAATGCGCTCGTCTTCAGTCAGCTCATCACTGTCACCGTCGCCGTCACCATCTCCATCAGTATCGGTATCAGTGTCTGCATCAAGATCATCATCAACGCTGTCTAACTTGAGCTCGCTGACTTCACTTGTTTCTGCTTCAGACTCAGTTTCTGCCTTATCATCATCACCAGCAGCAGCAGCCTTGGCAAGCTCGCCCTTACCAGGTTTGACGTACTCGCAGAAGCGCAGAGCGCGACCGTTGGAGGAGAAGAGCACGATATCGTCTTCACCTGAGGTTAGCTCTACTGCTACCACCTCATCGTCATCCTCTAAGGAGATAGCCTTAATGCCCTTAGAGTTAGCACGATCTAAGGCACCCTTAAAGGCCTTTAAGTCGACGCGCTTGATGCCGCCCTTAGCTGTAGCAATCACCACAAAGGTCTTATTAATATCGACCTCGGAGCTGATTGGCAGAATACGACGAACGGCCTCACCCTCTTCTAAGTCAAAGAGGTTTTGAATTGGGCGACCACGCCAAGTCTTGTTGTTAGAGGTTGGCAGATCGTAGACCTTGGTAACAAAGACGCGGCCCTTAGTGGTAAAGCACATCACGCTATCGTGGCTATTGCACACGGTAGAGGTGACGATATAGTCCTCGTCCTTGAGTTTAGCGGCAGCATTACCCTTAGTACCACGACTGCTAGCTTCGTACAAAGACAGGTCTTGATACTTGATATAGCCTTGCTGCGATAAGGTAATCAGCACAGCTTGCTTCGACACCAAGTCAGCCTTAGAGAGGAAGCCGTCGACGTAGATGAAGTTCGAGCGACGCTTATCCTTAAAGGTGTCCTTAGCCTCAAGTAACTCTTCGCGGATGACCTCGTTCATACGCTCAGTGCTATTTAAGATCTCTAAATAGCCATGAATATTGAGCTTGAGGTTGTTGTAGTCGGCTAAGAGCTCGTCGGTAGCTAAATGGGTCAAACGTTGTAATTGCAGTTGCAAGATGCCCTTGGCTTGATCTTCAGACAAGGTGTACTTACCATTGTGCAAACCTAAGAGTGGATCTGCACCTACTGGCAGGCAGATGTTATCGCCGTTAGCGTCGTACTCAATGAGTGAGCCTAATAAGGAACCATCCCACTCCTTAGCCATGAGGCGTTGCTTAGCCTCTTCTGCATTAGCCGAATCTCGGATGATGTGCACGACCTCGTCGATATTGTTCTTAGCAACGATCAGACCCTCGTTGTAGAAAGCCTTACGACGGTCTTGACGTAAGAGGTACACGGTACGACGAGTTACCACCTCGCGGCGGAACTTTAAGAACTCTTGCAAAATCTCAATTAACGACAACTGCTTTGGACGGTTGTTGACCAAGGCAATGACGTTGAAAGAGAACGAGCTCTGCATCGAGGTGTGCTGATAGAGGTTGTTGAGCACAGCCTCTTCGTAGGCATCACGCTTTAAGTCAATAGCGATACGTACCTGATTGTCCTTATCCGACAGGTCGTTGACTTCAGCGATACCCTCAATCTTCTTTTCGCGTACTAACTCGGCAATCTCTTTGACGATGACGCTCTTGTTCACCATGTATGGGATTTCATCGACATAGATGGTGGTGCGACCTTGTTTGTCGGTCTCAGAGTGAGTACGAGCACGGATTAAGCAGCGACCACGGCCGGTAGCATAAGCCTTTTTGATCTCAGGCGATTGAATGATAAGACCACCAGTTGGGAAGTCAGGGCCTGGGATGTACTCCATGAGCTCATCTAAGGTGAGATTTGGGTTCTCAAGCAGGGCTAAAGTGCCATCGATCACCTCACCTAAGTTGTGTGGCGGAATGTTGGTAGCTAAACCGACAGCAATACCAGCAGAGCCATTAACTAAAAGGTTTGGGTAACGGGTTGGCAGAACCTCAGGGATTTGCTCATTGCCATCGTAGTTTGGATAGGTGTTGACCGTCTCCTTATCGATGTCTTGGAGCATCATCTCGGCAATCTTGGTCATACGCACTTCGGTATAACGCATAGCGGCAGCGCCGTCACCGTCTAAGTTACCGAAGTTACCTTGACCGTAGATTAATGGGGCACGCATCGAGAACCATTGAGCCATACGCACAATGGTGTCATAAACCGCAGCATCACCGTGTGGGTGGAAGCGACCGATAACGTCACCGACGACACGAGCGGACTTTTTGGTTGGGCCGTTGTGCCAGATCTTAAGGTCGTACATATCGTAGAGCACGCGGCGGTGCACAGGCTTTAAGCCATCGCGCACGTCAGGCAGCGCACGGTCTACGATCACGCTCATGGCGTAGTCGATGAAGGACTGCTTGAGCTCATCTTCAAGCTTTACCATCGGCACATTAGAGTTGACACCCGAGGCAGCGTACTCATCAGGGGAGACTACTTCAGCATCAGCGCCGGCTGCGCCGGCTACGTCGACTTCGCCGGTGCTGGCCTCACTAGATGGAGAAGCTTGAGATGCTTGAGGATCGGTACTAGTACTAGTGGTAGCAGCAGTATCGGCTTGCTTACTCTCAGCAAGAGCCTGATCGCTCTCTTGCGACTTTACTTGCTTTGCCTCAGTATCTGGGGTCTGATCAGCCATGGTATTCCTTAATTAAAAAGAGCACTCTAAGAGCGACATAGCCTACTGCTACGTAAGTACTACGGCTTAGCCTCAGGCTTTGCCTTAGCACTTGGCAGACTAATTGGCTAACAGGAATGTTTCCTAGTGCTCTCAAAGCTTTTAGATGGAAAGAGCAGGCGTTGCCACTGACTAAAGATGTCGCCTCTTCTGGCGCTTGACGCCTAGTTTGGGCGGCCGCTTTAGTCAAGGACAAAGCCTTTCTTGTGGTGTTGTTTAGGAAAAAGTACCCCTCTAAAGCGCGCAAAAGGCCGTAAACGGCCTCCTTAAATATTCTTGCTTCAGACTGAAGCTATCGCAGATATTTGCGCTGTTTGCGCTGTTATCGGGTCGTTGCAACCTGCATTTGGTTGCTGACAGCTGCTCCCTTTTCCTCTTTCAGGACTGCTTTTGATGAATCCCTAGCCACAAGCATTTTGTGAAGTGTTTCACTGAGCCTACCGCCTTTGTTGCAAGGCACCTAAGCATCGCACCAACACTTGCAGCTCAAAGCTAAATTTTACCACAAAGGGCCGCAAAACCCTAGCTTTTAGGCCGGAAAAAAGCCCGTGTTTTGGCTGTATCGGGGCCGTGTCAGGCCATGTCCTTTGTGCACTCAAAAACAAGGATACGATGCAGGTCAGACGATACTCTTTTGATGATCTGGCCATGGTATGGCCATGGTATGGCGAGGGTATGGCGATGACCTGACAATGGCCTTCTACGGGCACTGCCCATCTCATGGAGCCGCTAAGTGAGTGCAAATTGTGCGGCCATGGGCTAAACTGAATAGGCCCGCATGCGCTGTTTTGCCTACTCTGCGTTGCACGTATATCCGTGCCTTAGTAGAGCACAACGGTATTGCACACGGGGTTAACTTTCTCTTGCTAACAATGTCTGGGATTGAGGTTGAGTATGTGGTTTAAGAATGTACGTGTGTACACCGTAGCCTTAGATGAGGGCTTAAAGAGCATCTTAGAAAACGAGCAGCGCTTAGAAGAGCGCCTCAACGAAGTGCGCTTTAAAAAGACCTCGCAACTTGAGATGAGCTCGTGTGGCTTTAGCCCTGTCTTTGGTCGCAATACCGAAGCCTTAAGCTACACCAACGACCACAACCACTTCTTTCGCTTCACCGAAGAGAGCAAGCTCCTCCCTGCTACCATCATCAATCAAGCCTTAGCTGACGAGATTGAGACCAAGGAAGAAGAGTTAGGCCGCACCTTAAAGAAGAACGAAAAGGCTGCTTTAAAGCAGGCTCTCGTCAACAAGATGACCGCTCAGGCCTTTACCACCCGCAAGGAGCTCTTCTTGTGGATCAACTCCCGCTACGGCTATGTGGGTGTCTCTGCCACCGCCGCAAAGCGTGCTGAGAACGCTACCACCTACTTACGTAAGGCTTTAGGCTCCTTCCCATGCAAGTCGTTGCAACCACGCTGCGTGGTCGAAGACCGCCTCACCTCTTTCATCTCTAAGGGTGACTTACCTCAGGACATCACCTTAGGTAACGACCTCGTGCTCAAGAGTAGTGATGACACTGGTGGTACCATCCGCGTCTCTAAAGACGACCTCACCACCCCAGAGATCTTAAGCCACATCAAGTCGGGCAAGGTCGTGACCGACGTGCAGCTCAACTTCAACCAAGATCTGCAATTCGTGCTCAACTCTGACCTTCTGCTCAAGCGCATAGCTATCGAGGATCAGTACTTAGAGCGCAATCTGCCACAAAAGAGCGATGACAAGGTCGCAGACCTCCAAGGCCAATGCATCTTAGAGGCTGACGTCCTGACCCAGTTAATTGGCAAGGTCATCGCCGTCTTCGACTGCGAGCACCAATAGGTCCCTAACGGCTGCTGATGTTGATGTTGATGCTGATGCTAATGCTGCTGCATCAGCATCAGTATCAGCGGCCGCTCCCTAGCCTCTCTTACCCCAACGCCGCCGCCACGATTTCTCATGTCATGACGGCGGCGTTTTGCTACAATCAGCAGCCACATCAGCTTTTTAGCAACTTGCCACGACCGAGCTCAGGTGTCGTGTTAAGTTAAGTTAAGTTGTGTTGTGTTGTTTCATCTTTTCCTAGGATCCCAGCCGCCGCATATGATTCGCTCTAGACTTTGCTCACCATTCCATACCACATCTCAGGTCTCTTTCCCTGCTGAGGCTAATGCCTCTATGGCTGCTGCCTCTAACTCCATCAGAGGCGCTGGCTTTAAGCCAGAGCTGCTCGCTCCTGCTGGCAGCTTGCAACACCTCTACATGGCCTGTGACTATGGTGCCGATGCGGTCTATGCCGGTATCCCACGCTGGTCACTGCGTGTGCGTGGTAATGGCTTTACCCGTGAAGACTTTGCTCAAGGTATTGAGTACGCTCACGCCCACGGCAAGAAGTTCTTTGCTGTGCTCAATGTCATTCCCCACATGAAGCGCACCCCATCGTTCTTACCAGCCTTAGATGAGGTTGCAGCTCTCAAGCCTGATGCCTTTATCATGGCTGACCCAGGTCTGATCGACATCGCCTTAGAGCGCTACCCTGAGATTCCTGTGCACTTAAGCGTGCAGGCTAACACCGTGAACTCGGGTACCGTGAAGTTCTGGCAAAAGCTGGGTGTGAAGCGCTGCATCTTAGCCCGTGAGCTGCCATTAAGCGAAATTGAGATGATCCGTCAAGAGTGCCCAGACATGGAGCTGGAGGTCTTCATTCACGGTGCTCTGTGTATTGCTGTCTCGGGACGCTGCTTGATCTCAGGCTTATTAGCACGTCGTGATGCGAACTTAGGTGCCTGCAACAACTCCTGCCGCTGGAACTACCGCGTTAAGGATCTGCACTTAGAGGACGCAGCTACCACCGAGCGTTTAGCCAACGCTGCTGAGCTTGCTGCTACTCCAATTCCATCCCAAGCTAGCACCAATGGTAGTGGCAGTGCTCTTAATCTGCGTGATGAGCCAGCTTTAAGCGCTGAGATCGAAGAGACTACCAAGCGTGAGGGTGAGTGGATGCCAATGGAGGAGGATGAGCATGGCTCCTACCTTATGAACTCCAAGGATCTGTGCGCTCTGCCTGTGCTCAAGCGCTTAATGGACATCGGTATTGATAGCCTCAAGATCGAGGGTCGCTCACGCTCGCCTTTCTATGCTGGTGGTATCGCTCGCGCCTATCGCTTAGCCATTGATTCTTTGGCTGCTGGTGGTGAGATCCCAGAGGAGTCATGGACTATCGTCAACTCCATTCCATCACGTGGCTATACCACTGCCCTCTTAGAGCCCCATAAGGCCCACGAGACCCAAGACTACGAAACCAACACCCCAAACCCAGGCTATTGGCAGATCGTAGGTCAGATTGAGAGCCAAGATCAAGGCCGTATCTTTATCCGCGTTAAGAACCGCTTTACCACCAAGTCTAAGCTCATGATCTACACCCCACAGGGTGCAATCAGCGTAGACGCTACCACCATGTTAGACAAAAAGGGCAACCCTACTGAGGTCGCCCCTGGTGACGGTTACTACGTAAGCTTAGCTTGCGATCACCCACTTGATCTGCGCACCTGCGTGCTGTTACGCGACGACCGCACCTAAGCGCCGTGGTCGCCGCGCTCGTAGCGCGTAGCGCATAGCGTCGCGTCGCGCTTACAGCCAAGCTGACAAAGCCCCATGCTCCAATCCGTTAAGATCTGAGCATGGGGCTTTTGTCTACCCCAGTAGTATTAAGTGTGCGGGGTGCTTAGTACGGGGTGTTAAGCGTTCTGAAGCTTGTACTGAGCGGTAGCCCATGAGACATAGCCGCCAGTTAAGTTGTAGACGTGAGTAGCACCTAATGCACGCAGGATACAAGCAGCGGTGTGACCACGGACACCCACTTGGCAGGTGACCACGTAGTTCTTGCTTGGGTCGATTGGGCACTCAGTGAAGTACTCACGCATCTCGTCAACTGGGACGTTGATAAAGTGTGGAATGGAGCCCATAGCCACTTCTTCTTTAGAGCGCACATCGATAAAGATGGTGTTCTCTAAGCCAAAGTCTGCAAGCTTATCGACAGTGACGGTGTCTTCCATACCATCGACGACGTTAGCAGCTGTAGAGCCGGCCATATTCACTGGGCTACGTGGGGCACTGTATGGAGGAGCATAAGCACTCTCAAAGTCGACCATATCGTAGACAGTGCCGTGCTTTTGCATCAGGGCAGAGATCACCTCGATATTCTTATCAACGCTGAGCTCTCCTACAGCTTGTGCGCCTAAGATCAGACCTGAGTGCTTGTTAAAGAGCAGCTTTAAGTTCACTGGCTTGGCATCGGCAAACCACGAGACGTGATTTGGGGTGTGCACCATAGCCACACCGATATCAAGTGGGTTCATACCTGCGGCTAAGAGCATGCGCATATTAGCGCCGACTGCGCCTGCGGTGAGGCTCATGACGCGCACAATGCTCACGCCAATGGAGCCCGCAAAGTGCTTAAGCTCAGTGTCTAAGGAGTCAGATGGCATCAAGACATTGCTTGCTACCACACGAGCTTGCTTCGAGGCTGGGCCAGCTAAAGCTAAGGTGCCTAAGCGGTCTTCTGGCACACCTTCAACCGCAACCACATCACCTAAGGCAAAGATATCGCGATCACAGGTTTGCATGGTGTCTTTGACCACGACATAGCCACGGTCATTAAGCTGCAAGCCTGAGCCTTGAAGGAAGCCGCTTTCTGGCTTGATGCCTAAGGCCATGATCACTATGTCTGTGGTGACGCTCTGACCGTTATCAAGGCTGACGTTAAAGGAACCTTGCTCATTGCGCTCAATACCTGCGATGCCGATACCGAGCTTTAAGGAGACGCCATGTTGGTCAAGCTCTCGGTGTAAGTAGTGAGCGATATCAGGATCAACCACGGTCAAGACTTGTGGAGCCTTTTCAACCAAGGTGACCTTGATGCCTAAGTGGTGGAGGTTCTCACATGCCTCAAGACCAATAAAGCCACCGCCGACAACCACAGCGTTCTTGACGCCATGCTCGCTGATATAGGCTTTGATGTGGTCAGCATCTTCAATCGAACGCAGGGCAAAGACGCCATCGACGTTCTTGGCAAATGGAGGCATCAGTGCGGCTGCACCAGTGGCGATCACGAGCTTATCGTAAGGGATACACTCAGTTCTCTTGGTAGGTAAAATGGCGCTTTCGACCTGCACGCACTTGTGATTACGGTCGATGCCTACAGCCTTAGTGCCATCGATGACCTTGATGTTAAAGCGGCGGTGAAACATCTCCTTATCGGCGAGAAAGAGACTATCGCGGCCTGCGATTAAGCCACCGGTGAAGTAAGGAAGAGCGCAACCTGCCCACGAGATGTAAGGATTCTTTTCGATGATTACGATCTCAACGCTCTCATCTAAGCGGCGTAAGCGTGCCGCAATACCAGCACCACCAGCGGTGCCGCCAATAATCACAACTCTCATCTTAAACTCCTTGCATCTGCTGCTAAA
>CALXYZ010000142.1 GCA_944393075.1 uncultured Anaerobiospirillum sp.
CGTGATTTAGCTGTAACATCAGTGTTTATATGGCTTTAGCCGCTGTGTTTAACCTCCTTATTCCGGAGAATATGGGTTTAACCTCAGCTCCCAAGAGCAAGAGGACATCATTCGCGATCTTGAGAACTCTCTGTTCTATTTGCAGTATTGCCGCAGTGATAAGGCCCGCTTCGTCAAGCTTAATCCTGATGCAGATGATTCTGAGGCCGTGTATCCAATCCCGCTCGACGCTTTGCCTTAGTAGTGGGGTGCGGGCGCGTGCATAACGTGCATAGCATGCATGGTGTGTAAAGTTTAGGGCTGTGCCTTGGAGTAGCTCCTTAGGACAGCCGATTGAAACCGATTTCGTTTTCCTTAGCACAATGTGGTGGCTGTAGCGATCACAGCGATAGCAAATGGTATTGATATGCTAGAGATCAATGGACTTAAGGTAGTACGTGGTAGTTTTAAGGTGACGCTACCTAGCCTTGTTATTAACGATGGCGAGTGTGTGGCCCTCTGTGGTGTCTCTGGCTCGGGTAAGTCCACGTTATTAGAGGCTATTGGCTTGCTCAAGCCTAGCTTTAGCGTCGAGCAGATGATCATAGATGGCATCGAAGTCGACGAGCTCAATAAGCGTCAAGAGCAAGCGCTACGTGTCAGCCACATCGGCATCATGCCGCAGGTCGGTGGCCTTATGCCGTACCTCTCCATTCGCGACAATATGCAGCTGCAAGTAGCTCTGGCTTTAAAGCAGCAAGTGCGTGCTGCTGATAGCGCTGATGGTGATGGTGATGGTAAGGGGGCTACTGCTGCTAAAGCCACTCACGACATCGTGATCGAAAATAAGAGCACTAGCGCTAGGGTCAACGAGTACATGCAAAAGCTATTGCCTCTGTGCGAGCGTATGCAATTGGAGGCATGCTTAGATAAGCTGCCTGAAGAGCTCTCCATTGGCCAAAGACAGCGTGCGCTGTTCCTCCGCGCGCTTGCTCACAAGCCTCGTCTGTTACTGATTGACGAACCTACTGCTTCTTTAGACCCAGATAACGCTGCCAGCCTCTTTGAAATCATCGATGAGATCGCGCACCAAGAAAAGATCAGCGTGCTGTTGGTGACTCACGATATCAAGGCTGCTATGCGCTACAAGCGCTACATCTACGATAGAGCCCACTCCTACAGTGAGCACTCGATCTTTGTGTTAGACGAGAGCTACAGAGTTACCGGCTCTAAAGTCATCAACGACGAAGCCCATGCCGATGCTCACACTAAGATCTACTTAACTGAGAATGACCTTGCTGCCGTAGACCACCCAGCTGCAAGCAGCATCTTAAGTGCTGCACCACAAGACGGCCGTCCAAATCCTTTAGCTCAGCGACAAGTGCAGCAGATGCAACAAATGCAGCAACAGCAGCAAGTGCAACAGATGCAACAAATGCAGCAACAGCAGCAAGTGCAACAGATGCAACAAATGCAGCAACAGCAGCAAGTGCAACAGATGCAGCAAGCTGTTCCTCGATCACAACCTCAGCCACAGCCAGCTCATATGGCACAGCCAGCACCAGTGCAGCCACATGCTGTTATGCCGCATACCCAGCAGCAGGTACATGCTCAACCACAGGTCATGCAGCAGCGTCCACAGCCTCAAGCTATGGCTCAGGCTCAGCGCATGCAGCCTCAGTCTCAGATTCAGCATGGTGTGCCACCTCATCTAATGCAGCAGGTACAACCTCGTTCTGTGCAGCCGCAGCAGGTGCATGTGCAAGCTCAAGCCCAAGCCCAGGTTCAAGCTCAAGCTCAAGCACAACGACTGGCTCCACAGTATCAGCAACAGCCACAGCCGCAGTTAAGGCCAATGCCTCAGCAGCAGATGCAGCAGCCGCGTGTTGCACCGCAGCCTCATCAGGGACCAAGAGTGCAGCCTCAGCCTCAACTGGCTCAGGCACATGTTCAGGGAATGGCGTCGTTAGGGCAACAGCCAAAGCCTAACCATGGCGGTCAGCGTAAGTAGAACAGGGATGGTGGAGAATAGGGATGCTGTTTAAGTTAGCGTTTAAAGAATTGGCTTTTGATCGCATGATGAGTGCGTGTCAGGTGGCTGCTATTGCTTGCATCTTAGCGCCTCTGTTGCTGCTGTTTTCACTGCGCAACGGTATCTTGCAGGAGATGGAGAGCAAGCTCCTTAATGACCCTCATGTGCTATCGCTGACGCTTGATACCTCCTATCGCTTAGATAAGGACTTTTTTGAGCGTTTAGAGCAACGTGAGGATGTAGGCTTTGTAGTGCCTGAGATTACAGCCCTCAATGCTATTGTCGACCTCAAGTTCCCAGGTGGTGCGAACCGAGTCTCGGTAATGGCTACTAAAGCTGGCGATCCTATAGTCTGCGGTTCTAATTTAGATGGCAATTATAAGCTTGCCAATAACGAGGGCTATCTCACTAACTCACTTGCCATGTCGCGTGATGTGCATGTAGGCGATCAGGTGGAGATGCGCGTCACTCGTGTGATCAACGGTGAGCGCCAAGTGGCTGTGTTTCTTGTGACAATTAAGGGCTTGATTGCCGATCGCTTTGTTAAAGACGATTACTTGCTCCTGCCCCCTGAGACTATCAACGCGGTTGATGACTACCGCAATGGCTATGAGCCAAAAATCTTATCTGATGGCTCTAACGTCAAGACGGCCGAACGTCAGTACGCCAAGTTCCGTCTCTACGCCAAAGACTTAAATAGCGTCATTCCTCTGTACAACCACTTGGTGGAGCAACATCTTGATGTGTCCTCTAAGGTGCGTCAGATCGAGGATTTGCAGGCTATCGACCGTGTGCTTAACTTCGTGTTCTCGGTGATTGCTTCGGTTTCGGTTGTAGGTGGTGCTTTGGCTGTTGGTGGTCTGCTGTTAAGCTCGTTAAAGGCACGCAAGCGTAACTTAGTGTTGCTGCGCCTCATGGGACAGAACCAAGGTGGTATCTACCTCCAAGTTCTTATTGAGTGCTTCTTGATTGGTACTTTGGGCTTCCTCTTAGCGTTAGCACTCTATTGGGGCGGCTCGTACTTTGTGAATGATTACTTCAAGATTATGATGCCAGGTATGGCAATCAGTGTGCTGACTTATGAGCACTTCTTGATCTTCTATCTGTGCACCTTAGTGCTGACTGAGATTACTGCTATCTTTGCCACACAGCGTGTGTGCTTACGTGTGCACATTGCCGATATTTTACGTGAGGCCTAGAAGAGGCATCAGTTTCATCCTCAGCCCGTGTAGTGACTTTGATGCCTTAGAAGTCTATGAGAATTACGATTCATCATGATCATCAGGATGTCAGGATCGTAGGGATCGTAAGGACTACAGGGGCGAGGCTGGACTTAGCGAAAGGAGATTTCTATGGCAAGGCTCAATTCTCTTACCAAAGCTCTAACCTCAATAGGTGTAGTGGTCTTAGGTGTGGGTTTAGGTTTGGGCGTGAGCTCTAGTGCTTATGCTGCTACCGCATCGGCCGCATCGGCTGCACCTGCGGTTGATGAAACCTTTAACCCAAAGCCTTTAGAGGGTGATGTGTTAGTGCCAATGCCATGTGGCGGCGTGATGGCCTTCCGTAAGGTCTACACGGGCAGCGACGGCAAGCTTACCGACCGTAAGTTCAACGCTGGTAACGCCAACACCGACGCTATCATCTCGCAGTCGCTTAATGATCGCTATATCCAAGGCGCTTTCCACGATGATGAGGGTTACTACTACCTCATTAGCAAATATGAGCTCAACGAAGCTCAGTATCAGCTTTTGCATAACTACGACTCAGGTAAGGGCAAGTGTCCAGCTACGGCCAAGAAGTACACGGTTAAAGACCGCATCGCTAAGGCTAATTTGTCGTGGTTTGATGCCATTGAGCTTACCCGTCAGTACTCTAGCTTCTTAGGCAGTAAGGCCGCCTCTGATGCCGTGGGCGCCGATAAGAACCTCAGCCTGCCTTCGAGCTCAGCTTCAGGTAAGGAAAAGGCAGTGCCAGCATTTGCTCGTCTGCCAACTGATAGTGAGTGGGAGTATGCCGCTCGTGGTGGCCTTGAGGTGTCATCATCGCAATTTGAAGCTGATGTTTTCCCTCTAGAAGAGGGTAAAGAGATCGCCTCTTACGCGTGGTATAAGGGCCAAGAAAGCTCATCTAATGGCCGTGTTAACGTCATTGGCCTCAAAGACCCTAATCCTTTAGGTATCTTCGACATCTTGGGCAATGTCTCTGAGATGATGTTAGATCCTTTCTACGCAACCCGTACTGGCCGTCTGCATGGTCAAAGCGGTGGCTTTATTGTGCGTGGTGGTAGCGTCAAAAGCGCTAAGGCTGACATGACCACCGCCTATCGTATGGAAAAGCCATACTTTACCCGTGGTAAAGAGACCAAGAGCAACGATACTGGTATGCGTATCGTGCTCTCCTTGCCTTTTACCAACAGCACCGCCGAGGTGGCAGCCTTAAATAAAGAAGCTTCGGTGTTAGGCACTGATAGTGATGCTGAAGACGTCAAGGGCGGTGGCAATCTCAACACCGTGGCCGACTTAGACAAGATTATGGCTGAGGCTAAGGCTGCACAAGAGCAGTACCAAAGCGATAAGGAAAAGCTGACGCAATCGGTGGTGAGCTTGCAAAAGAGCTTGAGTGAGCTGCGTGCTAGCATGGTTGAGGCTAACGCTAAGAAAGACGAGATGCGCGATCGTGCCATCGTCTCCAACCTGCGTTTAGGTGGCTATCTGTGCTCGTCCATTGCCTCTGCTCAAGTTGATTTAGAGCGCACTCTCAAGAACGAGGAGATCTTAAAGTCGGTGAAGCCTGCTGCTTGCCACGTCGATGAGAAATCCGAAAAGTGCATCAAGGCTAAAGAGCAACAGGAATCTAAGCTCAAGTACAACCGTGAGCTTGCAGAGACCATGCTCGATTACTATGTCAGCTACTATGCCGATCACATTGCTGATACCATCGGCACTTTCGACCTCAAGTTCATTAGCGCTCAAGAGCACAATGCGCAAAAGGCTTTAGGCAAGAAGTCTGGTTCTCTTTCTGATTACATCGCCCAATTCGTAGACGACACTAAGGGCTACGCCAAGGGCGGTCGTGACTTAGACAAGAACAAGAAGACTTGGGTCAAGCAGTGCCGTGCACTGACTAAGTAGCACTGCGGTGCTGTAGTGCATAGCGCCGATGCACCAATCGCCCTAAATTTGAGAGCAAAGTTTGTCCTCAGATTTAGGGCGTAAAGTAGGGAGTAGGGCCCTGCAAGCAACCATGTGATCATCTTGCTAGCAGTTATGAGCCTGTTATGAGCCTGTTATGAGTCGAGCAGAGCTAAGAGTTAAGTTACAAGGGGATAGAGTCCAATGTTGCGAGTGATGCGCTTGAGCGCTAGTGATTTAGCCTTGAAGGAAGATATATCCTCCTTGTACGGCTTTATTCGCTCCCTACCAATATCAGAACAGGCTAAGACGATGTTTGCCCGTCCAGAGTTAGATGGTAGTAGTGGCTACTACAACTTCTACTCTGATCTCACAGGCGGTGTGACGGTATTGCCTTTTTCTAATGGTCAGCACTTCTTTGATCAAAATCTGCAGCAGCAAGCTTTAAACCTGTTTGAGAGTCGCAAACAGGAGATCTTGCAGGCTGTAGAACCCCATCTCCAGATCGATGAACAAGGCAACTACATCCAAAACCAAGCTATGACCGTCAAAGAACTGCTTGAGCATCCACAGCACTTAGTGGTGGTTGACAACAAAGAGCCTGTGATTGTGCCTTTCTACGACAACAGCTTCTATCAGCAAGAGGTCGCAGGTAGGGTTGTGCCTCCGCCTCCACCACCTCCAGCTGCGGCAGGTGGCGGTTTTTGGCGCTATCTGTTGCCACTTCTGTTGCTCCTGTTGTTGCTTGGTGCCTTAGCCTACTACTTCCTCAAGGTCTATCCATGGCCATTTGTTGATGAGTCCGAGGAAGCTCGTAAGCAACAGATTGCTGCGTTAGAGCAGACCATCGCTGACGATAAGAAGGCCTTAGACGAGATCAACAATCTCCTTGAGAAGACAAATTTGCGTTTGGAGCTGGCCGAGCAAACTCTCAAAACCAAAATTGCTGACGACAAAAAGACTCTGCAAGAGATCAACGCTCTCTTAGATAAGACCAATGCCGCTTTAGCTCCTAAGCCTGAGCCAGAACCAGCTCCTGAGCCAGTGGTAGAGCCAGTGGTAGAGCCAGAGCCTGTGCCTGTCGTCAACGAACAGCCAGCACCAGGAGCTACCGCGGCCGCACAAACCAAGAAGCTGCCAAAGTGCTCGGTGATCGAGAAGCAGGGCAAGATGCCGCAATTGGTGATCGCTAGCGATGGCTCTGGATCGATGTTAGAGACCATGGGTGGCAAGATGCGTATTCAAGCTGCTATCAACGCCGCACAAACACTGGTGGATAACGTCGATAAGAACGTGCCTATTCATCTCTTTGGTATTCAAGGCTGCCCAATTGCCCGCGATTACGGTGTGTTTGGGGGTAACAATCGCGCCCAGTTAAAACGTGCCATCAATCAAATTGATCCACGCCACTCGCCACGTCCACTCTATGTGCTGACTCCTTTGGTAAGCGCTCTGCGTGGTATGGCCGGAGCGGTGGATGCTAATACCGAGGCGGTGGGTATTCTGATTTCTGATGGTGTTGATACTTGCCCTGGTAGCAAGAACATCGACCTGTGCTCACTAGCACGTGACATCCATGCACAAAAGCCTCTGTTAAAGATCAACGTGGTGTTGATTGGTGATGAGGCCGCTAGCGCTAAGTGTGTTGCTGATATTACAGGTGGTAAGGTGTACCGCCCAAGCAACGCCTCTGCTTTAGTAACTGATTTGAAGAACGCAGCCCGTAGCTTAGTTAAGGTCTGTGTGGAGTAGGTAGGAAAGGGGTGTTTTTCTCATGAAAAGTACGCAACTAAACGGTGGGCGCATTGCTGATTTTGTGCCTATTGGCCAAGATGGCAACCCAGTGTACTTAAACGCTGATGCTTTTATCGCTGCTCTGAAGCTCAACCCATTAGTGGGTGAAGAGAAGACTAAGCACCTGGCAGTGCCGCGCATCAGTGCCGATGGCTCGATGATCGATTGGTATGTGCCATTCCCACCTCAGAATCCTGATGGTGAGTACCGTATCGTGCCATGGATCAGTGCTACTGCCGATGAGCGCCAACATGCTCAAGCCCAGTTGCATGACTTAGAGATTAGCCTCAAAAAGCTTGGTACTGACCTCATGCGCCGTGGTGGTGACAACAAGAGCATGCTCTTTGCGCGCTACCTCACCGGCATGAATTCGGCCCAAAATCTCCCAGCCATTCACTTCCCAAATTCTAACTACGTCTACATTGTCGACGGCGTCCCAGTAATCACTTTCTGGGGCTTTATGGATCGTGGTGGCAACTTGGCCCAAAGCCCATTTGCGCCGCTTTCTAATGCCTCCTTTGCCGCAGCCGGTGCAGCTCCATTAGGTGCGGGCGCTGCCCCAGCAGCTGCTGTGGGCGCCGGTGCAGTAGGGGCAGGTGCAGCTGCCGCTCCAGCCGCCGCTGCCGCCACAGCCACAGGCCACGTCTGCTTCTTGCCAGTGTGGTTACGTTGGTTGTTAGGCTTGCTGCTGTTCTTGTTGCTCTTAGGCTTGCTGTGGTGGCTATTGCGACACTTTGGCCTCTTTGGCTTTGGCTCAGATCCTGTTGCAGTAGTGCCAGCTCAAGATGAGACTGTGGTTGAAGAGAGTGTGCCTGCTGAAGAGCCTTTAGCTGAAGAGCCACTGCCAGAGAATCAGGCCACCATGACGACCGACCCTAACGGCGATGTTGTTGTTGAGGTGCCAGCTGATCCAAATGCCAATCTCGCCTTAAACGGTGATGGTACTGCCACCACTGTAACTGAGGTCGTGGTGCTTGATCCTGCTGTTGGTGCAGATGCTGCCGGTATGGAGACTCCATTAGGGCCAAATGATCCAATGGGCGCTAACGCTCAAATGGCTCCAGTTGATCCTATGGCCCCAGTAGACCCAATGATGCCTACTGATCCAACAGCAGCGGTAGACCCTATGGCACCAGTGGATCCAACCATGCCAAGCGATCCTAATGCTCTTGTTGATCCTTTGGCTCCAGTTGACCCTAATATGCCAACTGACCCAACAGCCTCAGCAACGCCATTGCCTCCAGTCGACCCAACCATGCCAACGGATCCTACAGCGCAAACAGGTGATCCAGCTACTCACACCCCAGTGTTAGCTCCGGTAGATCCTATGATGCCAACCGATCCTAGTGCTATGACCCCAGAGCAACAGCGTCAGGCCGCCTTAGAGGTTGCTCGTGCTGCTGAGCGCCAAGCCACTGGTGATGCCGATCCAAATGGTGCTAATGGCCCACAAGCAATGCCTCCTGTTGATTTACAGTTCACCCCAGAGACTCTGGCCGAAGAAGGCGTGAACGTGATCAACGGTAATTGGACTACCCGCTCAGGCTTAATGGATGACACTAATGGCAAGCCTCTGAATTTAGGCTATCAATTCAAAGATGGTAAAGGCCAAGTCACCATTATCCGTCCTGATGGTGTGAAGTGTGTGGCTAACACATCCTCTGCTGTCGCTGGTGGTCACTTAGTGATCAATTCTGCCGGCAAAGCCGTATGCCCAGATGGCAGAACTTATCAGATCCCATCTGTAAAGTGCCAGCCTGATGGTAATGGTAAGGTCAATTGCGAAGGTAGTTACGATCACAGAACCTTCCCAATTCGCTTCTACGAGCAGCCACAAGCTTAGTTAGCTGTACGCCGCTGCAGCTACAGCCCAGCCCTGATGAGCTCAAGCTAAGCTAAGCTTAACTAAAGCTATAAGGTGCTGGGCTTTTTGCTTTAATGGAAAGATGTAAGTGCAGGTATACGCGAGTGCTAGTTACTATTTAAGGCGACGCCTTGAGGCAACGTGGTGCAAGTGAGATCAGGTGAACAAATTGTTGGGTTTTGCTACGACCACTTTATCTGACTTATAGCGACCAATACCCCACTCGTGAGAGTGGGGATAAGGTCGCATGTTTGGATAAAGTATTGCT
>CALXYZ010000143.1 GCA_944393075.1 uncultured Anaerobiospirillum sp.
ATTTGTGAAAGATGGTGAGTGCAAGCCTTTGAAGGTTGGTATTTTAGAGGACTTAAAGCCTTTAATTGCTAATATCGAGGGCCTTTCGATCTCTAAGGTACGTGCTGCTGTGCGTGTTTACACCACTCGCTTGCGTTACTTCTACGCAGTGCGTGAAGGTGCTATGCGTGTTGATTTACAGGGTAACGAAGTTGAGCCTGTGACCGCAGAGCATGCAGAGTACGCCCGTGCTCGTTTTACTGAGATCAACGCTAAGCGTCGTCCTCCTAAGCCAAAGAAGCCAGCTAAGCAAGGCGGCTTCAAGGGTAAGCGTCCATTCAACCGAGATGGTCAAGGTCAAGGCCAGCAAGGCGGTGGTAATGGTGCTGCAGGTGGCAATGGCAAGCGTCCATTTAATCGCGGTGATCGCAATGGTCAAGGTCAAGGCCAAGGCCAGGGTCAAGGCAAAGGCCAAGGTGGCAATCGTCGCTTTGGTGGCAATCAGCAGCGCCGCTTAGAGCCTGCTAAAGAGAGTGATATTCGCGTGGGCCGCTATGTTTTAGTGTCCTCTGATCGCAGCTACTTAAAGGGCACTATTGCTGAAGAAATGCGTGGTGATAGCGTCAAGGTGACGCTGCAAAATGGTTCGTCTTTAATGACCCCATTAAACCGCATATTCTTAAGCTTTGCTAACAACAATCGTCCAAAGCGTAATTTCGACCGTCGTGGCCCACGTAATGGTGGTGATCGCGGTGATCGCGGCAACCGTAATCAAGGTGGTCGTCCACATGGCGGTGCTCAGAAGGGCGGTGCTAGCGCAGGTGCTGATCACATCAAGAACGGCGAGTAATAAACTCACGCTCGTGGTGCTCAAAAAAGCCTGATTCATTAGAGTCTGTCCGTACCCATATGTAAGTTTCTAGTGCAAGAGCCTTGTGCCTAGTTTGCATTAGTTTGAAGATGCTTGTGTGTGGGCGCGGACAGCTGCTCTTTTGTGCTTGCTAATAAAAAGCTAAGCACCTCTTGCTATGCTGTATACGCAGACAGTTTTTTGTTTTCGTTTTCGTTTGGTTCGTTTCTTTTTCTCTTAATTGCTCTGATTTGAGCTTTTGGGTGTCAGTTTGCTTTTTGCGATAGTGATCCTCTGGTCTTAGGCTTGAGGCTATGACCTAGCATCCTTGTGAGCTTTTATGTTGATTGGGCCGCATGATTGTTAGGTAGCCTGTCGCAGCTTTTGGTTTTCGAGTTAGTGTTTGGGAGTAGAGGTAGCGCTAGCTGTGCTTAAGTTTTCTAGATTTGCCTTGGGGTTGGCCGTGTTGTTGTGCACCTCATTTGCCGCACAGGCGAAGTTGGCTGTACCAACGTTAGAGGAGTTGCCTGAGCTGAAGCCAGAAGGCATCCATCAAACGGCTTGTACGCGAACTGCCAATAGCTTTATTCGGGCTCACTATAAGGCTATTGACGTCAATAATGAGTTTGCCGACAAGGTCATCAAGCAGTACCTGTACCTCATTGATTACAACAAGAGCCTCTTTACAAAGCCTGAGGTGGAAGAGATTTACAACAACCGCGCCCGTATTGTGCGCGCTATTTTGTTGTGCGATTTAAGCTACCCATATGAGATCTACAACGCCTCGTTGAAAAAGCGCTTTAAGAAGTACTCTTTCTTTGCTGACACCATCAAAGAGGGCAAGATTGACCTCACCGTTGATGAGGATTTGCGTTTTAATCGCAAGGATGACGACTTCTTACCTGATGTCACAGCTTTAGAGGACGAGTGGCTTAAGGAGCTCAAGAACGACTACATATTGCAGCTTCTGTCTGACAAGACCGAAGAAGAGGCTCAAAAGCGCTTACTGCGTCGCTACAACGCTGCGCTCTCGAAGCTTGCACAAACCTCCTCTGAGGACGTGTTCTCGGTGTTTGAGAACAGTTTTGCTACCGCTATTGACCCTCACACCAGCTACCTCAGCCCAGATGACTCTGAGAGCTTTAACGACAACCTCAACCTCTCTTTAGAGGGTATTGGTGCAGTCTTAACCTCAGAGGACGAGTACACCGTCATTAACTCGATTCTGCCTGGTTCGCCTGCTGAAAAGAGCAAGAAGCTCAAGGCCAAGGACAAGATTGTCGGTGTGCGCCAAGCTGATGGCTCCTATGAGGACATCATCGGCTGGCGTTTAAACGAGGTGGTCAAGAAGATCAAGGGCCCTAAGGGCACTAAGGTCACCTTAGACATCGAACGTGGTGAAGGCTCGCAAGTTACTTCCTTTAGCGTCGATATCATCCGCGACAAGGTGCGTTTGCAAGACAGCGAAGCTAAGATCGAAGTCAAGGAGTACGAGGGTAAGAAGATCGGTGTGCTCAAGATTAAGAGCTTCTACACCAATCTGCACAAAGACATCCAAAAGGAAATCAACCGTGTCACCAAAGAGGGTGACAAGCTTGATGCCATGATTGTTGATCTGCGCAACAACGGTGGTGGTCTTTTACCTGAAGCTACCAACTCTTCTGGCTTGTTTATTAAGCAAGGACCGATTGTGTTGGTGCGCGACGCTCGCGGCAACGTTATTCCTCAGTTTGACTCCAATCCAGCTGTCGCTTATGACGGCCCATTGGTGGTGCTGATCAACCGCCTCTCCGCTTCTAGCTCGGAGATTATGGCTGCTGCTTTACGTGACTATGGTCGTGCTTTAGTGGTCGGCGATACTTCGTTTGGTAAGGGTACGGTGCAGCAGAGCAAGCCTTTAGCTCGTGTCTACGACTTCAATGACGAAGAGTTGGGCTCGATTCACTACACTATTGCTAAGTTTTACCGTATCAACGGTGGTTCGACTCAGCTTAAGGGCGTGTCTCCAGATATCTATTTGCCAACCTTGATTGACCATAAGGAATTTGGCGAGAGCTCTGAGGCCAATGCCCTGCCATGGGATAAGATCAATGCAGTGCCTTATGAGGGCTACCTCAACATTGATGCTTATGTTCCGGAGCTGCAGCGCTTAAGCGATGAGCGTAACGCTGATAATGTCGCCTTTAAGATTATGGAGAGCGACTTAAAGCGCTACTACGACCTCAAGAATCGTAAGGTTATTTCGGTCAATTTAGAGGAGCGCAAAGCCCAAAAGGAAGAGGACGATGCTTATCGTCTCGATACCACTAATAAGCGCTTAGCCTTAATGGGCAAAGATCCTATTGAAAAGCTAAAGGATCTCCCAGAGGACTTTGAGTTTGACGATGCGATCTTGAATGAGACTATAGCTATCGCCTCGGACTTTGCAGATGCTCAAACTAAGATGCTCTACTCTGCCAAGACCACTCCAGTGCTCACTCGTTACCAATTTAACCGTGATGAGCTCTCTGAGGGCTCGGGCACAGCCTCGCCTCCAGGCGCTGCTGCTATGCCAGCTCGTCCAAGCACTTTAAGTGTTGATACTATGGTGTTGCAGACCACAATTAGTGATAGCACCGATAACAGCCGCGGCTTAACCACAGGCGGTACTGCCGCTCTAACATCTGCCGCCGCAACATCGGCTGCAGCTGCCGAGGCAGCCGATGCGGCAGAGACAGTAGAGGCAGCAGAGGCAGTTGCCGAGTTCAGCAAGGCTATGACAATAGAAGAGCAGAGCGAGGTCTCTGTTCCTGTCACCATGACTAATGGCAAGCCTTACGATAGTTTCACTGCTACCGGTGAGGTCAATAACATGGCTATCGATGGTGCGTTGTTAGGGCCTTGGCGTACTGCTAACGAGGATGACACTTTCCTGCGTCAGAGTGACGCTAACTTCCACCGTTTGGTGCAAGACAGTCGTAAAAACTCCATGGCCGACAAGCTTGATGATAGTTTGTACCCAACTATGCTCAAGCAAGTGCAGGCTGTAGCCCATGAGAGTGAACGTAATTCAGGGCTCATTATCCTTGTGCGCTAGCACTTATTCCTGTTTCAACTAAGACGGCGCGTAAGCGCCGTTTTAGTTGGAGCAAAGAGCGCTCATGCTCATGCTCATGCTTAAGTGCTTGTGCATGCGCTTGTGTACTTGTGCGTGCGCATGTGACTCCTGTTTGCTCAGGCTTCCCTGTTTCCCAGTTTTTCTGTTCTTTTGTTCTTTGTTGTTTGAAGTGAGGTATGACGATGGCGGCAAGCTCGTTTAAAGCCAAAAAGCGTTTGGATTACAAAAAGCCTGATTTCACGGCTACCGATATCGAGCTTCACTTGCAGCTTGCAGATGAGTGCACTGTGGTGCGCTCTACGGCGCACTATGTGCGCTTAAGCGCTGATAAAAAGGCTCCACTGCGTTTAGATGGTGAGGATTTGGACTTGCGTGATGTGCTCTTAAACAGCCAGCCATGTAAGTACACCGTGGTCGATAATGAGTTAATCGTCCCTGAGGTGCCAGATGATTTTGAGCTCACCACCGAGTGCGTGATTGCTCCTGCCCAAAACACCTCGCTGATGGGCCTGTATAAGTCCTGTGGCTGTTTCTGTACCCAGTGCGAACCAGAGGGCTTCCGTCGCATCACTTACTTCTTAGATCGCCCTGATGTTTTAGCCAAATACCGTGTCACTATTGTTGGCCCAGAGTATGGCTGTGGTGTGCTCTTAAGCAACGGCAATCTTGTTGATAGCGGTGTGAAGAACGGCCGCAACTACGCTGTGTGGGAAGACCCATTCCCAAAGCCATCCTATCTCTTTGCCTTGGTGGCAGGTACCTTTGACATCATCGAAGACAAGTTTGTCACCAAGTCTGGCCGTGAGGTCAAGTTAGGGTTGTATGTCGATCGTGGTGCTTATGACCGTGGTCTATGGGCAATGCAGTCGATCAAAGATGCCATGGCTTGGGATGAGCAGCGCTTCAATCTTGAGTATGATTTAGATAACTTCAAGGTCGTGGCTGTCGATTTCTTTAACTTTGGCGCCATGGAGAATAAGTCGCTCAACATCTTTAACTCTAGCTGCGTCTTGGTTGACCCAGAAACCGCCACCGATGACAACTACTTTCGCGTACAGAGCGTGATTGGTCACGAGTACTTCCACAACTGGACTGGCGACCGCGTCACCTTACGTGATTGGTTCCAGCTCTCCTTAAAAGAGAGTCTCACGGTATTCCGTGATCAAGAGTTCTCCTCTGATGTCAACTCGCGCATCTTAACGCGTCTTGATGCCATCAATACCATCCGCTCCACCCAATTTGCTGAAGATGCCGGCCCTATGGCTCACCCTGTGCGTCCAGAGCAAGTGATGGAGATGAACAACTTCTACACTGTCACCATCTACGATAAGGGTGCTGAGGTCATTCGTATGATCCACACCATCTTAGGTGAGGAGAAGTTCCAAAAGGGCATTGCTTACTACATTGACCGCTTCGACGGTTCGGCTGCCACCATTGAGGATTTCATCCTCGCCATGGAAACTGCCTCTTTAACCGATCTCTCGCAATTCCGCCGTTGGTATTCGCAAGCCGGTACGCCAGAGCTCTTTGTAAAGTGGGACTGGAAGTCAAATGAGGCTTTAGCTGCTGAAGCTGAGGCCGCAGGTGCGGCTGCAGAAAATGCATCTGATGCTGGTGTCGTTGAGGACAAGGCTGAATCTGCATCCAAGGTCGAGGCTAAGACTGATACAGAGGCGGCAGCTAATGCTGAGGCTGTAACAGACGCGGCAGCAGGTGCGGACGCTGATGCTGATGCCGCAGCCGAGGTCGCTCTTGCTGCTAAGAGCAGCTTAGGTAAGCTGACAGTGACCTTTAAGCAGAGCACTCCACCTACACCAAATCAAAAGACCAAGGAGCCTTTTGTGATTCCTGTACGCACTTCGTTCTTAAGTGCTACTGGCGAGAAAGTGGAGCCAACAGAGTTACCTAAGAGTGGGGTCTTAATCTTCAACCAAGCAGAGCAAAGCTTTGAGTTTAATGATGTGCCAGAGGGCACAATCCCTGTGGTGCTGCGTGATTTCTCGGCTCCAGTGAAGTTAAGCTCGATTTATACTGTCGATGACTACATCAATATGTTAGAGCACTGCGATGACGGCTTTATCAAGATCGACTCGCAGATGTCCTTAGTGACCGACTACATCCACAAGAATATCGATAAGGTTGATTCGGGCGCTTTACCAGAACCTGAGGACATCCTTAAGGCTTATGCCTATGTGCTCAACGACGACAGTGTTGATATGCAGCTCAAGGCTCTCTTGATCTCGATGCCAACCCTGCGCTCCTTAATGGAGACATTTAAGAAGATCAAGCTCGACTCCTTAGTGGCAATTCGCCGTGAGCTTGAACAGGAAATCGCAGTGGCTCTGCTTGATGAGTATGCGGCCTTAGAGGTTAAGACTCGTGGTCGTGGCCACTATAAGTACGATCCTGAGAGCGCAGCCACTCGTGCCGTGCACAATGTCTGCTTAAAGATGCTGGCTATTGCCTATATGGCTAACGATGACACCGCATTACAGGCCGATGACCTTATTTCGCGTGCCTACAATGATGCCACCAACATGACTGACCGCTTAGCCGCTCTGTCTATTGCTGTGAATCATGAGTTGCCTTGCAAGAGTGGCCTTTTAGCCGACTTTGAGAGCAAGTTTGGTGATGACCCACTTACCTTTGACAAGTTCTTTAGCGTGCAGGCCGCTGTGGCTAGCGAAGACACCGTCAAGGTGGTGCGCAAGCTCTTAGATCACCCCCGCTTTGATATCACCAATCCAAACCGTGTGCGTGCGCTGATGGGTACCTTTGGTTACGGCAACCCAGTGGCACTGCATCGTAAGGATGGTATGGGCTATCTCTTGATGTTTGATGTGATCAAGCGCCTCAACTCCATCAACCCATCGGTTGCTGCTCGCATCTTAGATGGCATGATCAACTTCCAGCGCTTAGATCAGGCTCGTTGCCAAAAGGCCATTGAGTACTTAAACAAGATCAAGGATATCCCAGATCTCTCGCGCTCGGTTTATGAAAAGGTCAGCGCTGCTTTAGATGCAGTGGAGCCAAAGGACTAAGAGCCCAAAGCTAAGGTCGTCGTATCGTCGCGTCGCGTCGCGGCGATACTGTCAACTGCCATCACTGCCATCTCCGTTTTTATTTTTTTAAGAACAGCGATGATGGCGGTGATGGCGGGATTTTCCCTTGGATTTTGTGTGTTGTGATTTGAGGTGGGCATGGCTGAGCGTTACTACCACTTTTACCTCAACATCGATATTGATGAGCTGATGCGGGTCTACCGTGGTTCGGCCCATCGTTTGCGCGTGCGTTCTATGGAAGGCCCAGTAGTTGATTTGGATGCCAACCATTTACGCCGCTTTACGACTCGTACTGGCATCTCAGGCTCCTTTGTTTTGGTGGTCAACGAGAACAACAAATTCATCCGCTTAGATCGCGTGGTACAATAGCGCGCCGCGCCTGATGCATTTGCTCCTGCTGTGTTTGCACCAGCTGTGTTTGCATCATGGCCTAGTTCTTTTTGTGTAGTTGCAGATTTTTCCTGAAGAGAGCGTTTATGTCGCTGTATGCCTTATATCCAAGCTTGATTCGCCCTATCGTGTTCTGTATGCAGCCTGAGACGGCTCATACCATGACCATCAAACTAGGGCAGCTTCTATCAAAGCCTCCACTGCTGCGCCTCTTTGGGCAAAAGGTGGCCTCAAAGCCAGTGGAGATCATGGGGTTGAAGTTTGATAACCCATTGGGTCTGGCCGCTGGTATGGACAAGAATGGTGATGCCATCGATTACTTAGGTGCCTTAGGCTTTGGTCACTTAGAGTTGGGCACTGTGACTCCTCTGCCTCAAGATGGCAATCCGCAACCACGTATGTTCCGCATTCGCGAAGCTCGTGGTCTGATCAACCGTATGGGCTTTAATAACAAGGGTGTCGATTATCTGGTGAAGAACCTGCAACAGCGCCACTACAATGGCATTGTGGGTGTGAGCATCGGCAAAAACGAGATTACTCCATTAGAGCGTGCGCAGGATGACTACCTTATCTGCATGCAGAAGGTTTACAACTACTGCGACTACATTGCCGTCAACATCTCCTGCCCAAATACCAAAGACTTGACCGCCCTGCAAGATGAAGAGCCTTTGGTGAAGCTGTTGGGGGGCTTAAAAGAAGAGCAGATGAAGCTGGCTAACAGCACCAACAAATACGTGCCATTGGTTGTGAAGATCGCTCCAGATCTCAACGAGCAGCAGATCAACGCGCTGTGCGATGCCTGCTTGAGCCTCAAGATCGACGGCATGACTTGCACCAACACCACTACCAGCCGTGACGAAATCTACGGTCTGCCACATGCTAGTGAGTGGGGCGGTCTCTCAGGTGAACCTCTGCGCCAAAAAGCAACCTTAGTGCTCTCGAAGGTGCATGCTCGGGTGCAGGGGAAGATTCCTCTGATTGGTGTTGGTGGTGTTGGGTCTGTGATCTCCGCCCGTGAGAAGCTCGCTGCTGGTGCTTCGTTGGTGCAGCTTTACTCTTCCTTTGTTTACCAAGGCCCACAGGTGATCGAGGATATCGTCAACAACCTCTAATTGCTGCTGTGGTTTGTGGTCGAGCTGTGACCGAGCTGTGTATGCGCTGAAGCTATGATGAAGCTATGCTGCGATCATGCAGGTTTTACATAGATCGCGGCAAATAGCATCACATAGCGGTACACAGCAGCTGTGAGCCATATTGATCTGTGCTTAGTAGGTCAATAAGCCGGCACAAAAGCCAGCAAAAATGCTGCGTAGATGGTGTTTGGGCGAGAATTTAGGCTACAGTCTCTGCTAGAGAGTAGAGTCTGCCTTGGGGCTTGGGTTTGCTCTTTCGTGTACTAAATTGAGCACTATTAAGCGATTTTAGGAAATGTGAGCTGCCTGCCACATTGCAAATCTGCGCCCTAAAGCTCCTGTAAGGGCTACCGATAAAGTGTTGAGTATGTTTCTTGCAGGACGTAGTGTTAGTGTCTGCATTTGGCATCATGTCGAGCTTTATACAATTAAGCTGAAAAAGGCCATTTTAGGCTAAAGATTTATCTGACTTATAGCGACCAATACCCCACTCGTTAGAGTGGGGATAAGGTCGCATGTTTGGATAAAGTATTGCT